>NZ_JQFA01000004.1:1804224-2106336 GCF_000763385.1 Leptolyngbya sp. KIOST-1 | reverse complement strand
CGAGCCCTTTTGCCCTGCCCGTCACCGCTCCTTAGCCTGGCACCGTCAAGGCCCGCCCATTATCCCCGGGCTGAATGCTGAGAATATAGGGCACCGCGGCCTTGACCCAGACGGCGATCGGGGTATAGGCCGCCGCATCGTCACCGTAGCAAGTTTCCAGCATGGCGGTGTGAATAATGCCGGGGTTGAGGGCTACCGCCGCCATCCCAGCAGGCAGGTCCTGGGCGAGGGCCTGAGTCAGTCCCTCAACGCCCCACTTGGTAGCACAGTAGGGGGCAACTCCAGGGGAAGTCGATCGTCCCCAGCCCGAGCTGAAGTTGACAAAAATACCCGATCGCCGCTCAACCATAGGCGGGGCAAAGTGGCGAATCACATTACAGACACCGCTGAGGTTGACGGCAATCACAGCGTCGCACTCGTCAACGGGCACGCTCCAGAGGGGCGCGGGGCGGTTCACCAGCCCGGCATTATTAATCACCAGGTCGGGCAGCCCATTAGCGTCCATGGCGGCTTCAGCCCAGGCCTGTACTGCTGTGTCGTCACACACATCGACAGCGGTAAACTGGTGCGGGGCAGGGTAATGAGTCGCCAGGTCCGCTACCGCCTTGGAGCGGCGGGCGCAGCCCGACACCCGGTGCCCCTCGGCCACAAAGCCCTCAACCATAGCCCGGCCCAGGCCCTGGCTCACCCCAGTAATGACAATGTGTTTGCCCATAGTGTGAAATTCAGTGCGGAAAAATCAACTGCGCGGTGGAGGGCGCCAGCTAACTTGGGCCATCCCCCCTGACCGACCACTGGCCACTATCCCCTCACCTGTCTCCGGCAACCTGAGCATGCCCTAATCTGGCTGAGAGCGCAAGGGACTGGGTTCACCGCTGTGGCAGGATGGGGTCAGCAGTTGATCGAGTCAGGGCAGAATGCGATGAAAGAGCCATCGGCAACCGAGCCACCCGCAACCGAACCGTCAGCCACAAAATCATCACACCGCTGGTTCGCCAGTCTGCGACGCCTGCCCCTGGGGCTGGTGCTCTGTGTTGCCCTGCTAGGGGTGTGGGCGTTGAGTCTGCCTGGCCCCAGCCATGTCGTTTGCGATCGCGCCGCCTCCGGGCAGGTCTACTGCCAGGCCAGCCACCCGCAGCCCTGGGGTTGGCTGGCCCGCCCACAGCCGCTTACCCTACAAGATATTGCCATCAGCTCAGAGCTGTGCGACAAAACGCCGCGCGGCGGGGTGCGTTTCTGTCACCGCCTGACGCTGCTGGGCTCCAATCGGCAGATTGTCCTCCCCGAGGTGCGATCGCCCCTCTCAGCCGCAGCCCTTGGGGATCGACTGCATGGCTTCATGGCCGGCGAGGGCAGCCCTCAGTTGAGTTGGTCGGGCGATCGCTCAGCATTGCCCTGGCGAACCCCAACTATCGCTCTGCTGCTGACGGTGGGCACCTGGGCCCTATGGGATGTGCGCTGGCCGCCGGTACCGACCTCACCCCTGGCCCTGGACGGGGCCACCGATTCCCTCCGCTCCAGCAACAATACAAAAGATTAACGGCTCCCCCACTGTCCGCCTCGAAATCATCGGCTAGAGCAACATCTAAGCTAATCGTCAAGCCCCAATCGGGCAAAACATTACAAAACAAAATTTTAGGGCCGAGTTTTCCCAGGGTTTTCCCCAACCTCCCCAAGGTTTTCCCCAGCTTTTCCCCAACTTCTTACAGCAGTCTGAGGATGTAGCGGCACCTGGGGGAAACGCGACATCTGAGGCCAGCGCTTGCCCAATTCGCCGCGATCGGCCTCTGCCCGCCTGGGCGATCGGCAGAACCCTTATCCTGTCGTGGGAACCACAACTGCTTAGCTCAAACCTATCGGTAAAGCAAGATTGACAGCATCCGGAGAGTTCGGCAGAATGATGCGACTGGCAAAGCGAAGCCCTGTGACCTAGGTCCCCAAAACCTGGCGATAAAACTAATCGTGGGTTACCTGTTTCAGACTTTGGCAAAACCGCAGTAGGTACTAGGGCGTGTTTTAAAGCTTGGTCAAAGCCTGATTTTCTCCTACGAGGGATCAAGGTTTTCTAAGGGTTTTAAAACATAGCCTAGCTTTGCCGTGGGCGTTGGTCGGCCCTAGCGTTCTCCCTGGTTGTTTTAAGCAGATACCGTCATTGCCGTGGGAGGGGTTAACTGAGCCCATCACAAGTTTGCTGCCAGTACAGCAGTGCTTGCCCTGGGCAATTCAAAACAACTGGAACCCTCTGTACACCCAACTTCCGGTCGTGCCATTTCCAATTACACCCTCCTTTATCGTTCACCAGCTTGCGTTTCTCTCGAAAAAGGCAGCACCCCATGACCCTGAATTCGACCCAAACCACCGTTAGCCTAATGGCCGAAGTGCCCGAGGAACTGTACGAGGCCTTGCAGGTTTATCTTGACGGCAACCCAGCCTGGAACCAGCACCGGGTCTTCTGCGCCGCCCTGTCGCTGTTTCTAATGCAGGATAGCAACTGCGATCGCGATGTCAACCGCATCTACCTAGACGCCCTCTTTGACTACGTCCCCTAAGGCGTTAACTATACGAATACAAAAAGGCGTCCAACCTCATACGGTTGGACGCCTTTTCAAAAGGGGACCTGGCATCGAGCTATTTTGACAAGGGGCAACCCCCTCACTATCTTCGCCGCAGCTGCGTTTCACGTCTGAGTTCGGGATGGGTCAGAGTGGGACCTCATCACAGATTCACTCAACGAATCAAGCATGGCTGTGTGCACAGCCCCATTTCTCTCACATTCAGTTCTTCAAGGAACTTAAACAACACAATATTGAAGCAATTAACGCTTTCCTGGTGTCTTTGGCGCTGTGGTCCCACTCTGACCCATCCCGAACTCAGACGTGAAACGCAGCTGCGGCGAAGATAGTGAGGGGGTTGCCCCTTGTCAAAATAGCTCGATGCCAGGTCCCCTTTTGAAACTGCGCCACATCATCACGATATGGCGCAGTTTTGTTATTGGTTATTGATTAACCCGTCAGGTTTGAGGTGGCTACGGGCGACAAATCTTTAGCGACAGTTTCCTCGCGACCAGCCCCACTCTTCGACCCCGACGGAGATTTGAGAGCCTTGACGAGGATTGCCGCCGCTGAGGTCTACCAGGGCCACCTGCGTGGCTGCTCGGAAGGAACCTCGGTACACAGGTTGTCCCTGGGCGTTGTTGCGATCAAACCGTAGGGTTGACACCGTGGGCTCTGCGCCCGATCGCTCCCAATTGATTTGGCTAAATCGTCGATTGGTGACTTCGGCCCGGTACTGCCAGCCATTTTGCATGCGCCCAGTACAGACGACTGTTCCTGCTGCCGGGGTGGCGGCGGGCTGGATGCTGGGTTGGGCAGCGGCGGTCTGACCACTGAATTGAATAAAGAAGGGCTGACCGTCTAGGGTGCCGTTGGACGAGATGCTGATGATTGAGTTGTTGGGACCATAGCGGATGTTGGCAGGGCCCTGGGCATCGGCATTGCCTGAAGAGGTGAGGTTGAGAACGATGTCCTCTGCGGTTCTGCGAGTTTGCTGTCCGCCAAAGGGAATATTGTTGCCGTTGGCCAAGCGAATGGTTAGCTCGGCGCTATCGTCGGGTTGAACGGTCACCGAGGCAAAGGTAATGATCTGGTTGGGCCGTCCCTGCAGACCGAAAGTGCCCTGGCCTGCCTGAGCAAAGATATCTGGGCTGGCGACCGGGGGACGGCTGACACTGTCGTCGGCAATGGTGAAGCGCAGGGACAGGGGCTGGCCATCCAGGGTGCCGCTGCCGCTGATGGAAATCAGGGTGGAACCCTGGTAGCGGATGGTGAAAGTGCCAGTGGCGTCGGCCGCACCGGCGTTGGTTAGCCGAATCTGAGCTTCCTCGGTGCTGCGGCTGATAACCTGCCCGTTCCACCGTTGCAGGTTGCCATCCGCCAGGCGCAGGGTGATCTCGGCCTGTTGGTTAGTGGTGGTGACAGTGGCAAAAGTGACGGTTTGGCTGGGGCGGGTACCGATGGTGAGGGTGCCTTCGCCTTCGCCTACCAGGTTGAGGGAGGGCTGTTGGGCGACCATTGTGGAGGACGGAATTGGCACGGCTGCTTTGGCCATTGGGGGAGCGCTCATCACCGTGACGGCAGCACCACAGGCCAGAGCCGAATAGGCCAGAATCGAACGGATTTTCATAGTGATGACCTTTTGATAATCTGTTGAGCTAGTTCAGAATGTTTTGCCGGACGCTGGCTGCTGGTCCCTGAGGCACAATATTCCTCACAAATTGCTTTTTGGTAGTCGTGGTCAAACATAGCTAAGGGACCGAGCGCCACGCTAACCACAAAGGCATCATACGTGAAGTTGATAACCGGGAAAGGGGAACTTTCATCCTATTTTTTTCCTATTTTTAGCTGGCAAAGTTCTTTGGCAAGCTAAGAAGACTAGGCAAGTAAAGTTTTTGGGAAGGCTCAGTAAAAAAATCATTTCGCCCAAATTGATGCATGGGCATTGAGAATGCCTTGCCTCGGGGATTTTGTCAGGAGGACATAACGCTTAAGCTTTACGTAAGTTAACCCTTGAGCTTGATTTAATAGGGGGCTGCTGCTACTGTTTGCATGGCGTTTTGGTCTTTGCGTTTGCTTTTGCTTGTCTGTTGCACTGTCCCTTAGCTAAGTTTTGGGGACACAAGTATTGATTCCAGTAATTTTATGCAGATGCGATCGCGCTATGTAATTGCCCTATTGACTGTACTGTTGGGACTTTTGGGGCTAATGACCCAAGTGAGTGTTGCCCAAAGCCCTGGCAGCGGCAACAATTCTCAGCCAACGGCTGTCCTTTTTGAAAATGTGAGAATTTTTGATGGTGTCTCTGCCAATCTGACCGCACCGTCGAATGTATTGGTAATTGGCAACACGATTCAGGCAATTGATACCCGATCGCTGCCTGTCCCAGCCGATATTGCGGTCACTCGGATTAGTGGAGACGGACGGGTGCTGATGCCGGGGCTAATCGATGCCCACACCCACCTGTTCATGGAAACTAGCACAGAAGCAGACCTGGTCGCTGCGACTGCCGCCCCGGAACGTCTGCTTCAGCAGGCTCAGGAAAACGCCACAGCCATGCTGATGCGGGGCTTTACCAGCGTCCGGGATATGGCCGGGCCGGTCTTTCTGCTGAAGCGGGCCATTGACCGAGGTGCAGTGGTGGGGCCACGCATCTGGCCGTCTGGAGCGATGATTTCTCAAACCAGTGGCCACGGAGACTTCCGGGAGCTAAGTGATCTGCCCCGCACCCCCACCTCTGAATTGAGTCTGGCGGAGCAGTTTGGGGTGGGGGCGATCGCTGACGGAGTAGACGAAGTGCTGCGCCGGGTTCGAGAGCAACTGATGCAGGGGGCCAGCCAGATCAAGCTAGCTGCTGGGGGCGGGGTTGCCTCAGACTTTGACCCCATTGATGTGGCTCAGTACACCGAAACGGAACTTGCGGCGGCTGTAGAAGCTGCCGAGGACTGGAACACCTACGTGGCTGTTCACGCCTATACCCCGCGCGCCATTCAAAAGGCGATTCGGGCTGGGGTAAAAAGTATTGAGCACGGTCAGCTAATCGACGAAGAGACGGCCCGGATGATTGCTGAAAATGATGTGTGGCTCAGCCTGCAGCCGTTCCTGGACGACGAAGATCGCAACCCTTATCCGGAAGGATCCCAGAACCGGGCTAGTCAGTTAATTGTCTCTGAAGGCACTGACCGAGCTTACAACCTAGCGAAAAAATACAACATCAAAACAGCCTGGGGCACTGACAATCTCTTTAGCCCTGAGGGTGCGGTTCGCCAGGGGGCAAAACTGGCCAAGATGGTGCGCTGGTATACCCCGGCGGAGGTGTTGCGGATGGCCACAAGCACCAACGCTACCCTGCTGGCTCTCTCTGGGCCGCGCAACCCCTACCCTGGACAGCTGGGTGTGGTGGAAGAGGGGGCTCTGGCGGACTTGCTGCTGGTCAACGGCAACCCACTGGAAAACATTCGGCTGGTTGAAAATCCCGACGCCAATTTTTTGGTAATTATGAAAGACGGGGTGATTTACAAAAATTTGCTGCGCTGATTTGTACGGAGTAGTTTTGGAACGAAAGCACCATCTAGGGAAAATCCTCGCCCAACTTTCGTTGGACTTGAACTGCGAACATGTTTAAGCGATTTGTAGCGACAGCCCTGGCGACATCTTTGGAAATGGCAGGATTTGTTAGGTGGACTGAGGCCTGTACCCGAGTAGTCTACAAAGGCCCCAATGGCACCATCATTGCCCTACGGCATTTCTATTGAAGGATTTCTCAACCTTTCGACCACCCAATGGCGGGTAGTGGCCGACAGAAAAAACTTCGCTACTGCTTTGAAGCGGCGCTGACTCCAAACACGTTTTGGGTCGATTTCAAAAATATCGACTTTGGCGAAAGCACCGGAGCAAAAGTGTTGAGAATGGATGACGGACAGACCTATGCTGGAGAGGTGTCTGACAATTCGTTGAGGCTGAACCGTTTCAGTTTCAGGGTTTGTAAACGTAGCATTTGGCTAGTTTAAGGCCAGTCGAACAGTTTAATGACCTTGACTTTTGGGTTTCGTTTGATACTATCTTGAAGTGTCGTTCTGTGTTGTTATTTAGGGAAGAATGCTGTTTTTGTGTTGACTTAAAAATGCGTCTAAAGCATCAGTGCCTCCGCGTCTATTTGCTAGGCAGTGGGGTTGGGGCGATCGCTCTGCTCTTTTCCCCTGCCCCCGCTTCTGCAACGCTTCTGGTTGAGGTCACTCCTCTAGCGGATGTCCACCTGGACATGGAGGCCGATGCCCTGGAAACGGAGATACCTGCGATCGCGCCCTGGCCAGAACTAGTTGAATCCATCCCCTCCGCGCAGATTGCGCTGCCGCCCACCCTGAATGACATAGAGGTAGCATTCCCTGCTCCAGAGAGCGATCTCACCGACCCTGAGGAATTGACCTCCGGTATTTCTGAAGTGGAAATGACCGTTCCCCTGGCCCAGGATCTGATGCCTGTAGCCGTTGGTTCGACCGGAGGGGAGCAGGGAGAAACCGCCACAGATTCTCATCTTGAGCCCCAACCAGAGTCAGTGCTGGCTCAGGTGCGGCCCGCCAACGACGGGGACGGGTGGGAATTTGTGCTGCAGCCTTATCTTTTTGTACCGTTCAATGTGCGTACCGACATTGGCGTGGGCGACATCACCGAGTCCGTCTCCACGGGGCTGGGGGATCTGTTTAGTCTCGATCGCATTTTCTCTGGGGCTCTACGCTTTGAGGCCCGCAACCCTCAGTATGGCTTTTTTGCCGATCTGTCCCATGTCTTTGTGCAGGACAGTCGATCGGTCTCGGGGCTGCCGCTGCCCCCGGCGCTGGCGGCGGTAGTCAACCAGCGAACCCCTCCCGGGGTGGTGATTCCCCCCGGTACTCCCGTGGATGTGGGGGTGAGGGCTACGGGCCGGACAACCACCTTTGACCTGGGGGGCTACTACCGGGTGGTGGATCAGTTTCTGGGCCAGGCGGGGGCCGACCAGCCGGGCTACCCACGGCTGCTGGTTGACCCCTTTCTGGGGCTACGCCTGGCCCGGCTGAGTGGCGACCTGAATTTTAATGTGGGGGTGGGGCCGCTGGGGCTGGATAACCTGCCCGTGACCGAGTCGGCAACGCTGATTAAGCCGCTGCTGGGGGCACAGGTGGGGCTGGAACTGTCTGAGCGCTGGGGGCTGGGCCTGCGGGGCAGCTTGGCTGGCCTGGGCATTGGGGCCGACGAAAATCTGGCCTGGAGCTTTTTGGCGGGGGCGCGCTACCGCATTTCTGAACGGGCAGCTCTACAACTGGCCTACCAATATAAGGAGTCGCGCTACAGTGCCGGGCAGGGGATCAGCCGCTTTAGCCTAAATCAGTCGCAGCAGGGACTGTGGCTGGGGGTAGACATTGGTTTGTAGCGGCTGCCTTGTCTAAAACGATGGCCATTGCGTTCAGGATATGGACCCCTGCCACCGGGTCAAACTGAGACAGCGCAACAGCAGCCAGTCATCGCTTCTGGCGTCTTGGTCATGCTCTAACGGTTCTGGCGATGGCTATCCCATTGCCAGAACCAGCCTACTCTGGGATAGTTGAGGCTGCTTTGCCCCTGCGATCGCCTGTCTGCTATGGTTGCTAACCCCAAGTCTGTCGCTTCGCCGCTGAATGGCATCTGGCTCTTTTTGATCGTCGTTGCCACGGTGGTGGCGGCTTTCAACGGCACCATGGCCGAGCTGACGGCGGCGGTGTTTGAGTCGGCGGAGAGTGCGGTCAACCTGGCGATTGGGCTGATTGGGGCGCTGGCCCTGTGGCTGGGGGTGATTCGGGTGGTGGAGGTGGCGGGGCTGATGCAGTGGATTGCTCGGGCCATTCGCCCGGTGATGGTGCGGCTGTTTCCGGAGGTGCCAGCGGAGCACCCGGCGATGTCGGCGATGGTGCTGAATATGGCGGCCAATGCGCTGGGATTGGGCAATGCTGCTACCCCCATGGGGCTAAAGGCGATGACCGAGCTGAATCGGCTGAACGCCAACCCCGGTACTGCGACCCATGCCATGTGTCTGTTTTTGGCCATCAATACATCGTCGGTGACGTTGCTGCCGATCAGTGCGATTACGGTGCGGGCCAGCGCTGGGGCAACCAGTCCGGGGGCGATTATTCTGCCGACCCTGGTGGCGACGGTGTGTTCGACAACGGTGGCGATCGCCGCTGCAAAGCTGCTGGCGCGCGGGAATCGCTACTCAGACGACCCGCTGACAGCAACTCCGCCCATTCCCGCCGCCAGTGGGCCAGGGGATGCGCTGCTGGAAAACGACCCCGCTGACCTGGCAGATGCCCCACCGGAAATACCCCTAGAGCCGCCGGGGCGGGTGGGGCAGCTGCTGTTTGGCGGTCTGGTTGTGGCTTTTGTGGGGGCGGTAACCTATCGCCTGACGGTGCAGGGCACCCCAGCGCTGGCGGGCACCGAGGCAATGGCGGCGATTTCGAACTGGCTTATTCCGATGTTGATCTGCGGGCTGCTGCTGGTGGGCTACTTTCGGGGGGTGAAGGTCTACGAGGCGGCCACCGAGGGGGCGAAGGAAGGTTTTCAGATCGCGGTGCGGATTATTCCATTTTTGGTGGCAATCTTTGTGGCGATCGCCATGGTGCGGGCCAGCGGTGCCCTGGAGCTAATGACGGCGGCGATCGGCCCCATCACCGGACTGATTGGGCTTCCGGCCGAAGCCCTGCCCATGGCGCTAATTCGCCCCCTATCGGGAGGCGGAGCCTTTGGGGTGATGTCGGAGATTGTCAACAACGACCCAGACAGCTTTCTGGCCTACCTGGTGTCAACCATGCAGGGCTCCACCGAAACCACCTTTTACGTGATGGCTGTGTACTTCGGCAGCATTGGTATTATGAATACTCGCTACACGCTGCCGGCGGCGCTGGTGGCAGATTTTACTGGTATGGTGGCAGCGCTGGCGGTGTGCTACCTGACGTTTTGAGCGGTGACCAGGTTAAGCGAGAACAGGTTGGGTGAGAGCAGGTTAGGCGAGGACACATTGGCGAGCGGGATGGGAGAATTTGGGGTAAATCTGCCTGATGCGGCGGCCACTCAGCGACTGGGTTGGCGGCTGGGGCAGCTGTGCTCGCCGGGGACCGTGCTGCTGCTGGCGGGCGACCTGGGCATGGGCAAGACGACTCTGGTGCAGGGCATCGGTTTGGGCCTGGGCATTGCAGAGCCAATTAGCAGCCCGACGTTTACGCTGATCAACGAGTACCTGGAGGGGCGACTGCCGCTGTACCATGTGGACCTGTATCGGTTGGCCCCGACCCAGGTGGACTCCCTGGAACTGGAGGGGTACTGGGACGGCAGCGAGGCGGAACCGGGCATCCTGGCGATCGAGTGGTCGGAGCGGCTGGTGGATTATCCTGCTTCAGCGATCGGGCTGCGCCTGGACACTGACCCCAGCGGCGGGCGGCGGGCGACGCTGACAGCGGGTGACGCACATATTTCGTTGTTAAAGAAGGTGGTTGGCGATGGCCTACTGGCTGATGAAGTCTGAACCCGATGTGTATGGCATTGCGGATCTGGAACGCGATCGCACGGAACTTTGGGACGGCGTTCGTAACTACCAGGCGCGCAACTTTCTCACCAGTATGAAAGTGGGAGACAAAGCTTTTTTCTATCACTCCAACACCAAACCGCCGGGGATTGTGGGACTGATGGAGATTGTCGAAGCCAACGTCGTAGATCCTACCCAGTTTGATGCGGCCCATAAGTATTACGACCCCAAATCATCCCCAGACCAGCCGCGCTGGCATACAGTGACGGTAGGCTATATAGAAACCTTTGCAACAGGCATTACCCTAGATCAGCTCAAGGAAACGTTTACCTCCGAGGAGCTGTGGGTGGTGCGCCGGGGCAACCGGCTCTCGGTGATGCCAGTGGAGCCTGCGATCGCCGAAAAAATTCTGACTATGGCAAAAGCTCCCTAGGATCTGTCAATTCTTGATGTGTAGGTTGGGTGGCGCGCCAGCAGAACCTAACCAGGCTTACTGCTGTTGGGTTTCACTTCATTTCACCCAACCTCTAAAAACCAGGGGCTGCAACCCTTGACTTTTGAGCGTTTAGCAGCAAACTAAGGACAACCCCTAGCCGTTGCCCTCAGGTCATCCAAACTCAAACTCCAAAACTAACCCCTATCCCATGCATCTCCCCGAAGATCCTGAAACGCCGCTGCAAATCAACATCGTGCCGATGATTGACGTGGTGTTTGCGGTGCTGGCGTTTTTTATTCTGTCCAGCCTGTTTTTGACCCGTGACGAGGGGCTACCGGTGGCGCTGCCGGGGGCCGAAACGGCTGAAACCCAGGCCCAACGCCAGGTGGTGGTGACGCTGAATGCTGAGGGCGAGACGTTTGTGGGCAATAGGGCGGTGGCCGATGAGCAGCTGCTGGAGGCCATTCAAACCCTGGGCACGCTGGCCGATGGGGGGCTGGTGGTGATTCGGGCCGATCAGGCAGTGAGCCACGGGCGGGTGGTGGCGGTGATGGATCGGCTGCGATCGCTGCCTGGGGTGCAGCTAGCGATCGCCACCGACGCCGGACAAGCGCCTGACTCCCCCTAAACCGAGGCGTTTGCCGACCGGATTGCTGACTAGAATGGACTATTGTTGCAGAATATCTCGTTTCAATACGTTGTTGCGGCCGTGGTGCACAGCTCGGGTTTTGTGGCTGAAGCTGTGGGTGAAGCCACGGTTGAAGTGAGATCTATGCTACTGAATCTTGGGGTATTGCCCGCCGGGCTGGTAGCGGTGGTGCAGGCGGTGCTGGTGCCGGTGTGTTTTGTGTTGGCCTGGGTGTTGGTGGGCACAACCGCCTGGAACATGGTGGCGGCGGTGCGAGACAGCGTGGCCCGGGCAACGGTAATGCACAAAATTCCCTGTGCGGAATGCCGCTATTTCACCAACGACCATCGGCTCAAATGCCCGCTTCATCCAAAAATTGCGCTGTCCGAAGCAGCCATTGACTGCGCCGATTTCGAAAGTACGGGATTAGTTTAGTTGACCTGACGAACTGGGCGAGGCCATTTCCCTGGGGCAAAAGGTGGCTGCCCTCATGGTGGGGGACCGCTGGCGCGGAGCTACCCTTGGACAATGGGAACAATGCGGGTTATGGCCTCTTGAATAAAGGCTTTCATCACCGCATCGCGCTGGTTGAGGCGAAACTGCCGCTCCACAACGGCTCCCATGCCGCCGTCGCCCCAACTTTGGTTTTGGCGGAAGTATTCGATGAAACTTTTGCCCGCCACCCGGGTCAGGTAAGCGCCGCTTGTCCCTTTGAGGGCGCGTCCGGCCAGGGCTGTGGCCAGGTTGGTTTGCAACCCCAGAGCCAGGAGATCGAGTGTGCCTTTGACCAAGCCCAATCCGGTCAGCGTTTTGGCCACCGATAGGGCGAGGGCCTTGCCCTCCTCAATGCTGACCTCGCAGCCGTAGATTTGGCTCAGCTCAACCACCATCTGGGCGTTGATCGCGGCGGTGGCTAAAAAATCTAAACCCGGCAGGGGGGTGATGGCGATCGCCCCTGCACTCAGCCACTGGTAGCGCTCAATCACACTGTCGGCCTGGGCCTGGCGCTGGCTGTCGATGATCTGGCGAGCGGTTTCGCCAATTTGCTGAGTCTGCAAAAGCAGGTTGTCGGCCATCAGCGTTTCGCCCTCGGCGCGCAGGACATCGGCCAGGCGAGCCTGGAGGGGCAGCAGGGTAGGCTGCATTTGTAGCCAGCCACCGCCTACCTGGGGCAACGGTTGGGGTTGGGCGGCTACGGCAACAACGTCGTCGGGGCTGAGGGGGGGGACGACTCGCGATCGCAAGCGGGCTAGCAGCGCTTCTAAATCGGTCTCCGGGTAGCGATCGGCCTTGTTCAGGACCAGAAGCACTCGTTTTCCCATGGCCATCAGCGCCTGCAAAACGCTGTATTCGGCCTGGCGCAAATCGTCGTCAATCACGAACAGGATCAGATCTGCTTCAGTGGCAACGGTGCGAGCGGCCTGCTCGCGCTCTGTACCTGCAACGCCGGTTTCTGCAATCCCTGGGGTATCGATCAGCTGTAGCGGTTTGGCCACATTGGGGATATACCAGGGATAGGTTTGCTGAACCTGGGTCGTTCCCATAGCGGCCCCTACTGCACCGAGGGTTTGACCCAGCAGCCCGTTGATCAGAGCCGTTTTACCCGCCGACCCCACCCCAAATACAGCAATGGTCAGCACCTGAGCGGCGCTGGAGAACTGGAGCGTCTTCGCCTTTTCCGCCAGGGCCTGACGCGCCACCTGGTCTTGAATTTGAGCCACCTGCTGCTGCAGTACGTGGAAATTTGCGGTGGCGGCCTCCGTGGCGTTTCGGGGCGGCGGCGGCTGTACCCGACGGCGACGGGGGCGCAAAAATGGCCACAGACGGTAAACCCCATAGCCCACCGCGCCAGCTCCAGCTACCAGGATGGCACCGACAACGACCTGGGCAAGCAGTGGAGATAGCAGGGCGATCGCAGCGTGCAGGCGCAGCAAAGCATCAGCGAGGAGCAGCACGGCTCCCAAGCCCACTACCAGCCCCACCAGGAGGAATACCCAGCGCCACTGAGCCATAGCGTACCCTGTTCAATCAACGGCGGTGGGTGAAGAATAGCGCAAACTTGCCGCCAAAAACCAGCATGGCAGAGGCATTCAAAGAACACCTCTGCCAAAGCTGTGAACTTCAAACTACCTACGTAAATCCCAGTCCTGCGCTTGGAGAATAGTCCGGAGGTTTAGAGCGGATTGTGGGAAAATCGATTGCTACGATTTGGCCGGCCCCCATCTCCACCGCCATCTTCAGTGCGAGGGCGGGCCTTGTTGACCCTAAGTTCACGGCCTAGCCACTCAGCCCCATCGAGTTCGGAGATAGCCTGGTCTTCCTTTGCTTCATCAGCCATATCGACAAAAGCAAAGCCGCGTTTTCGGCCTGTTTCTCGATCGATAGGCAAGCTGATACGAGTAACCTCGCCGTATTCAGCAAAAACACTTCTAATGTCGTCCTCAGAAGCCTGAAAGGACAAGTTACCAATGTAAATAGTCACGAGTCTCTCCGAACCACAATACCAAGGTGTTGAACATTGCACCCTCGATTTAGGACGCCTAAAGCTACTCCAGGCTACCTCAGATGCAATGTTTGCTGCTATCATAGCCGATCGTTTTGGGGTTAGCAGTAGCGCACCTCACACCTAGGCGTATCTGTGCAAAGAAGGAAGTGACTATCCTGAACGGTTCTCGTCAGCGGAGGGCAAATTTTCCTTCACCTAACCTCCAGGCGCCGACTGAAGCCCTACCCCGCAAGACTGCGCTTGGTTGCTCTGCGGGGTAGGGGTACGCCAGGACCAACGCGAATTGTTCGCAAAAATGCCCATCTACAGTGGTCAGTCCCGTAGAGTTGCGCAACTCTACGGGACTGACCACCACCAGGTTGATTTTCGCTAAACGAGAATGGTGGACTGTGCAGTCATCTCATGGGCAATGCAGGCTAGCTTAGCCAACGTTTAGCTGGTCGTCTGCCGGTCGTTGGTGATCAGGCTGTAGCGCAGGAAATCAGAGGTTTCCAAGCAGAAATTTTTGGTGCCTCGAAGGACGTGCAGCGCTGGCGATACGCCCGGAATTCCGTCCAGACGCCCGGGGTTGAGATTGCTCATGCTGCTCAGGGGCCAACCTAGATTGGGCACAGCGGCCAGCGTAATGAGTTTGGGATTGCGGTAGCGAATTTCGTTCATGTATCCGTCAAAGTAGGTGGGGCCACAGTCGGGATGGCCTTTAGTCCGTTCAAACGAGGCTTCCATGAACTCGACAAGCTTCGGAATCGCGCTTCCTTGACAAGCCCAAAAGTGGGTTCGACGGATATTTTGACGCACACCTACGCGAGAAAAGAATTGATTTGGAGTGGCGTCCAGGGCAACTTTGTTGCTTTTGGCCTCGTCCCCCGAGTAGGCCTGACAGCCAAAGTAGGCAAAGTCCCACGGCTGCTTGTCTAGCTCGCGAAGAATGTTCTCTTCTTGACAAATGAGGCGCTGACTTAAAACACAGTCCTCTTGAAATAGGAGCACCCGTTTAACGTTATCGTGGGCCGCTTGACGCAGAATCTCATAGTTACTCATGACACAGCCCCTAACGCTAGCCTTAGGGAATTGGCCAGCCTCTTTGAACCTGAGGCCCTTAAACCATTGCACACGCTCTTCTATGCCTAGCCGCTTGACCTGACGTTGTATGCTCTTATACCGTCTTTTTCGTTCTGGCAAATAAACAACAGCAATGCGATCGAAATACTCTGCAAAATTCATTAGTTTACCCCGATGATACAAAGTGTAGAATAGTGGGTTTTTGCAATTACCTGGTCATCAAAAGTTGACAAACCTATGGGTTCGTGGACTCATTCCTGCCGTCATAACCCATCTCTATCAAGGTCGAAATGGCGAAAATTTAGCCATTTCGACTCTGAACATACGGCTGAAGAATGAAAACTGCCTTTAGGCAGCGAATGATTTCAGCGAGGGTTTGAAAAGAGTGATTTCAGGTGGAACTTACGTTCGAAAGGCTGTGAAACCAGCAGCGATTGGGCAGTAGTAGCTCACCTGGGAGGTGTAAAGTGGGAAACGTCGTGACTTTTCAAGCACTAACTAAGCTAATAACTACAAAAAACAAACCTACTTTCAAGAACTCAAAACTAATGCTCTGCCCAACCTAAGTTTGTAGGTTGGGTGGCGCGCTAGTAGAACCCAACCAGGCTGACTGCCGTTGGGTTACGCTCGGCTTTACCCAACCTACGGGAACCCCGATTTTTAGCTTTGACGCTGCACTAGGGTTTGAAAAAAGATTTTCCTGAATCACCCAGGCTGACGGTAAGTCGTTTTGATGCCGTGGTTGATGCCTACGATTGAGGGCTTAAAAAACTGCTTCTTCTAGATAGAGGTCTTTGTGAATGCTGGGCCGCCGTGACCCAAAGTGTTGATGTAATTTAGGCACTTGCATGAGTTCCTTCCACGAAAGATGTAAATGGCTATGCTTTTTCGGACACATTGGTCGCAACCCATGGGTAGCGATCGCTGAAAAGTATCCTCAAGCTGAAGGTGTTTTATGCGTGTGCTGAAGTATAGAGACTGGCTAATTCGGAAATTGTTCCAACCGAGAAATAAACAGGGGCTGTGATCAAGCAGATTGCGATAGCCTGGGATCTCTAACCCAGTCGTAGGGCTGTTGTTAGTTACATTTAAAGACCCAGGAACCAACGGTTGCCGCAGCACATTATCGCCCAGAGGTTTGATGCGTTAGCAATCGCTAACGCATCCCATACGTCAACGGGACTCTCTTGAGTTTAAGCGGCGGTGTCTTGCGATAGAACCCACTGCACGAGGGTACGAACGCCAAATCCGGTGCCACCAGGGTTGTTGTAGCCGCTCTCTTTCTCGGTCCAAACCGGGCCAGCGACGTCGAGGTGAACCCAGGGAGTGGAGTTGACAAACTGCTTGAGAAATAGGGCGGCGGTAATGGAACCACCGGGGCGAGGACCGGTATTTTTCATGTCGGCCACAATGGATTTGAGCCCGTCAAAGTATTTCTCTTCCATGGGCAAGCGCCAAAATTTTTCGCCAGCGGTTTTGGCGGCGGTGGCGATCGCCTCGGCCAGTTCTTCGTTTTCGCTGAACAGTCCGGCGATATCGTCGCCCAGCGCAATAATACAGGCTCCGGTCAGGGTGGCCAGATCGACGATCGCATCGACCCCCAGCTTTTCGGCAAACACCAGGGCGTCGGCCAGGGTGAGCCGACCCTCGGCATCGGTATTGTTGACCTCAATGGTTTTGCCGTTGGAGGCGGTGAGAATGTCGCCGGGGCGCATGGCGTTGCCGCTGATCATGTTTTCGGCGGCGGCGCTGATGAAGTGAACTTCGGCGCTGGGCTTGAGTTGGGCGATCGCCTTGGCGGCTCCCAGGGTGGCGGCGGCACCCCCCATATCTATCTTCATCATTTCGATGCCGCTGCCGGCTCCTTTAATATTGAGACCGCCCGAGTCAAAGGTGAGGCCTTTGCCCACGATCGCCAGCTTGCGGGTAGGGGTGCCGGTGGGTTTGTAGGTGAGGTGAATGAACTTGGGCGGCAGGTCAGAAGCTCTGGCCACCCCCAGGTAGGCCCCCATGCCCAGGGCCTCGCACTGCTCTCGCTCCAGAATCTCTAGCTCCAGGCCGTGGGCGCTGGCGATCTCCTGGGCGGTTTGAGCTAGCAGTTCGGGAGTGACAATGTTGGCCGGGGCCGAGACCAGCTCGCGGGCTAGAATAACGCCGTCGCAGATCGCTTGAGCTGTTTGAAGGCTGCTGCTGTCCTGGCCAGCCAAATCGAGTATGTGAATGTGCTCGACGGTGGGTTTGCCGTTTTTGTCCTCAGATTTGAAGCGGTTGTCCTGATGCAGGGCCAGTATGGCGCCCTCGGCGATGGCCTGGGCTGTAAGGGCTGCATCGTGTTGAAGATTGGGAAAGCTGAGGCCGAGGGAGGCACATTTCTCTTTTTTAGCCAGGCGGGCGGCGGCGGCGGCGGCCCGGCGCAGGGTATCGCCGGTGATAGCGTCGATAGCCCCCAGGCCCACAATTCCCAGCTTGCGAATGTTGGCTCCGGTGCCGACTCGGGTGATGGCGGTGGATCCTGCCTTGCCGGTAAATTCAACCTCATCGATCAGCTCTTGGAGCAGCCCGGCGACCTGGCTATTGAGCTCGGCCAGGGTGCCCGACAGGGGGAGTGCGGCTTCGCTGAGGCCAAGAATCAGGGCGTCGCCAGACCAGTCTAAGCAGGAGTTACCGGGTGCGTGAAATTCCATTCAACCTAGGGGCTAGTTTTCTGTGTTTACTATAAACCTACCGCAGGAAACCCAGGTTTAGCGGCCTGAGCGAGGTTGCTCTAAATTAATGTCCATATCACATCTTGATCCAGCCAGCGGTGGAGAGGTTCGCTAGTATAGGACGGGCTAGCGGTTCTCCCCTGGGGTGTGGGCTGGCTAGGGGCTGTCATCGTTTGCAGAGGTTAAGGGCGCACCATGGTGAAACGGCTAAAGGCAAATCTGCCCCTGGTGGCGATCGCGGGGGTCGGTGCTCTATCGCTGGGCATGGGGGCGGCTCTGGTCAATACGGTGTCGTCAACCGTTGACCCCTCGGCGATCCTGGAAGAGTCACTGCTGCCCGGACTGGGGGGGCTGACGGCCAACCGCGCCGACGATCCGGTGCTGGCGGTGGCGCTACAGCTGGCGGAGCAGCGGCAGGAGGTGCTGCGGGCAGCCGTCGAGGGCCGAGAGCCCCTGAGCCGTAGCCGAGCCAGGTATTTACTGGCGCTGGATCTGATCAATAGCGATCGCGGCGGCAGCGCCATTCCCCTGCTGGAGGGGCTGGAAGCTGAGTATCCAGCGATGGCTCCCTATGTGGCCCTGGCGCTGGCTCAGGCGCAGCGGGCGGCGGGGCAGGCCGAGGCGGCTCAGCAAACCCAGCAGCGAATCTTAACTGAGTATGGCGACGACGGCGCGATCGCCCCGCTGCTGTTTGAGCTGAGCCAGCGGGACCCGGCCTACGCCGATCTGCTGGTGCAGCGGTTCCCGAGTCACCCCAAGGCGGTGGAGGTGGCCCACCAGCGGCTGACCGCTGACCCCCGCCGGGCCGATGCCCTGCCCATGCTAATGATCAAAGCGCGATCGGGCCTGCATCACCCCGATGCCGGAGCGTCCCTGCTGCGGCTCAAGACCGAGTTCGCCAGTCAGCTCAGCCCTGAGGACTGGCAAACGGTGGGGTTTGGCTTTTGGCGCATTGACAGCTACGGCGATGCGGCGGTGGCCTACGCCCAGGCTACGCCCTCGCCCCGCAACCTGTACCGGGCGGCCCGCGGCCACCAGGTGAGTGGCCGACGCGATCGCGCCATCGCCCTCTACAACCAGCTGGACCAGCAGTTTCCGGAGGCCCCCGAAACCGCCACCGGCCTGCTGCGGCTGGCCCAGAGCCTGTCGGATCAGGCAGCCCTGGGGGTGCTCGACCAGGTGGTGAACCGGTTTCCGGATCGGGCGGCAGAGGCGCTGCTGGAGCGGGCTAACCGGCTCGACAAGCTGAACAGCGCGGCGTCGGCCCAGGCCACCCGCGAGCTGATTCTAAAAGAGTATAGAGACTCCGATGCGGCGGCGGATATTCGGCTCAGAAATGCCCGCAATGCGGCTGGGCAGGGCGATCTGACCATGGCGGTTAGCTGGGGCGGCGACGTGCTGAAGCACAGCCCCGAGAGCGACCTGGCCGCCGAGGCGGGCTACTGGGTGGCCAAGTGGGGCGGCCAGCTGGGGCAGACCGAGGTGGCCCAAAGCGCCCTGGAAACCGTGATTGCCCGTCACCCCGAGTCGTACTACGCCTGGCGAGCCGCCGTGGCCCTGGGCTGGAACGTAGGGGACTTTAAGACGGTGCGATCGCAGGTGCCGGCTGTGGCCCCCCTGGCCCAGCGCACACCGCTGCCCGCCGGGTCGAACACGCTACAGGAACTGTACCTGCTGGGGCAGGACCAGCGGGCCTGGGAGCGATGGCAGATGGAGTATACCAACTACCAGGATCCTATTCCCGAGGAGCAGTTCACCGATGGCATGATGCGCCTGGGCACCAACGACAACATCAACGGCATCTACCAGGTGTCGAGCCTGGCCCTGGTGGACGACCCGGCGGATCAAAAAGTGGTGCGCGAGCTGAAGCAGCGCCCGGATTTCTGGCACGGGGTCTACCCGCTGCCCTACGCCGACTTAATCACCACCTGGTCGGCCCAGCGCCAGCTCAACCCGCTGCTGGTGGCGGCGCTGATGCGCCAGGAGTCGCGCTTTGAGGCCAGAATTCGCTCTGGGGTGGGGGCCGCAGGGCTGATGCAGGTGATGCCCGCCACCGCCGAGTGGATCAAGGGCCGGGCCGGGCTTGAGACCTACGACCTCAACATCCCTGAGGACAACATCAAGCTGGGCACCTGGTACCTGGACTACACCCACGCCGAGTACGACAACCACTCGCTGTTTGCGGTGGCCAGCTACAACGCCGGGCCGGGGGCGGTGGCCAACTGGATCAACCGGGGCGGCTTTGTCGATGCCGATGACTTTGCCGACAAGATTCCCTACCCGGAGACCAGGGGCTACGTGCGGGCGGTATTTGGCGGCTATTGGAACTACCTGCGCCTGTACGACCCGGCGATCGCCCAGCAGGTCGAAACCCTGCAAAAACACCACCGGGGTTTCAGAGGCTAGGCCTAGTTCTGTAGCGCCGCCCGTCGTTTGTCCATCACCGCTGACCTATGCCGATATCTCAAGGGAGGCCGTTCATACCTGGGGCGATCGCTGCCGGACTGTGCCTGGCGCTGATGCCGCTGGGCAAGGCCGCTGCGGCCCTGTGCCCGGCCCAACTGACCGCCCAGCTCGATACAGCCTTCAGCCAGGCCCCGCTGGATACCGCCTATACGGGGATGGTGCTGCAAACCCAGGGCCCCACCCCCAGGACGATCTACAGCCGCCATGGCGATCGCCTCTTCACCCCGGCTTCGACCATGAAGCTGCTGACCACCGCCGCCGCCGCCCACCAGCTGGGGGGCGACTACCGGTTGCGTACCTCCGTATATGGCAACCCCAGCGGCGAGGGCATTGCCGCGCTGCGGGTGGTGGGGCGGGGCGACCCCAGCCTGACCACCGCTGAACTCGACCGGCTGGCCCAGCAGCTGGCCCAGTCCGGGGTGCGGCAGGTCACTCGCCTGGTCCTAGACGATTCCTACTTCCCCGGCTTTGCCACCAACGCCACCTGGGAGTGGGAAGACGCCCAATGGGCCTACGCCGCCCCGGTCAACAGCCTGATCCTCAACCGCAATGCGATCGCTTTGCAGGTGGCGCCAACCCAGGTGGGCAGCCCGCTCAGCCTGACCTGGGCCCAACCCCTGCCCGCCGGCCCGCTGCCGCTGGTCAATGATGCCATCACCGTTGCCGCTGGGGCCGCCCCTGTTCCCCTGGCCCTGTGGCGACCGGGCGATACCCCGACGCTGCGGGTAACGGGGCAGATGGCCCAGGGCAGCAACCCGCGGACGGTTAACCTAGCGGTGCTGAACCCGGCCCAGCAGGTGGCGGCGGCGATGGCGCAGGCGCTGCGGCGGCAGTCCGTGCCGGTGGGGCAAACGGTGATAACCCAGACCGCATCCCCGGTCACAGACCCAGAGCTGGCGGCGGTGGAGTCACCCGAGGTGCGAGATCTGATGCGGTTGGCCAACCGCGACAGCGACAACCTCTACGCCGAGGTTCTGTTCAAAACCCTGGGGGTGACCGCAGGCGGCGCTGGACAGGGGGGGACTGTGGCGGAGGCCAGCCGGGCCGGGGGAGAAGCTGTCCGAGCCGCCCTGACCGAGCTGGGGGTAAATGCCACAGCCCTGCGGCTGGCGGATGGCTCGGGCCTGTCGCGCCACAATCTGGTGTCCCCTGCCGCGCTGGTGGAGACGCTCCAGGTGATGACCACCCATCCCCAGGGGCGGGCGTTCCGTGAATCGCTGGCGATCGCAGGCCAGAGCGGCACCCTCAGCAATCGGCTGCGGGGCACGGTGCTGGAGGGCCGTTTGCAGGGCAAAACAGGGGCGCTCACCGGCAACGTGTCGCTGGCAGGCTACCTGCAGCCGCCCGACTACGAGCCGCTGGTGTTCAGCCTGGTGATCAACCATTCCAACCAGCACGCCAGTCTGCTACGACAAAAGATTGACGAGATATTGCTGCAGGTTGCCCAGCTCAGCCGGGGATGCTAAAGCTAGGGGAGAGCCCGGGATGCCCTGGCCTAGCGGGGCTGGGCCTATGTCCTAGTGGGGATAGCAGGGCTAACGTTCGGTGGGAAAATGGAGTTTCCAGAGTAGAGATTGCCTCTGCCCACGCCAGCCGTTGCCCTGGGCCAACCGGGGGCCATTCGGAGCCCCATTCGGGGGCTGGCGAGAGCTTTCGTCTAATGGTCAACTATACTCGTTTCATTCCAGAACCGATTTGGCGATCGCGGGAGGTAGTCAGGATGGTGACGGCAAAAGAGGTGGCTACGGTGACCGAACCGGCGACACTGCCGGTTGACGATGCGCTGAGATTTCAGCGACTGCAAACGACCCTGGGCGATCGCTGGGCGTCCACCGACGAGTTTGACACCCAGGAGCGGCACATTGTGGTGGTGCCCTCCCTCAGCCTGGACCAGGAGGAGCTGCAAAAAATTGAGGGTGTCAACCACTACGAGGAGCGGCTGCTGTTTTCGCTGATTCGGCTGCGCAACCCCAACACCCGGCTGGTTTACGTCACCTCCATGCCGCTGCACCCCAGCATCATCGACTACTACCTGGAGCTGCTGCCCGGTATTCCCAGCTCCCACGCCCGCGATCGCCTTACCCTGTTTGCCACCTACGACGCCTCCCGTAAGCCCCTCAGCCAAAAAGTGCTGGAGCGACCCCGCCTGCTGGAGCGGATTCGCAAGGCGGTGGACCCCGAGCGGGCCTACATGACCTGCTACAACTCTACCCCCTGGGAGCGCGATCTCTCCCTGGCCCTGGGTATGCCCCTGCTGGCCCTGGACCCCGACCTGCTCCACTGGGGCACCAAGAGCGGCAGCCGCGAAATTTTCCGGCGCTGCGGTATCCCCCACCCCATCGGCAGCGAGCTGGTATTTTCAGAGCATGAACTGGCCGCCGCCACCGCCGAGGTGTGGGAGCAGGACCCCAGCCTCAATCGGATGGTGATCAAGCTCAACGAGGGCTTTTCCGGAGAGGGGAACGCCCTGCTCGACCTGCGCGAACTTCAAAACTTTGCCCCTGGACAGGTCAGCCATCGCGAGCGGGTCGAGGCGATCGCCGCTGCCTTTCCCTGTCTCAGCTTCCAGTGCGACACCGAAACCTGGGAGCACTTTGCGGCCAAAATTCCGGTGTTGGGGGCGATCGCCGAAGCCTTTGTCGAAGGCGACCACAAAGAGTCGCCCAGCGTGCAGGGCCGTATCACTCCCCTGGGGGAAGTCGAAATTCTCTCCACCCACGACCAGGAACTGGGCGGCCCCGACGGCCAGATCTTCCTGGGCTGCTCCTTCCCCGCCCGACCCGACTACCGGCTGGAGATCCAGGAGATGGGCCAGCGGATTGGCGAAGAACTGGCCCGCCAGGGTGCCCTGGAGCGCTACGGTGTGGACTTTATCGCCGTCGCCAAAGGTGACCCCGAGGCCCCCGAGTGGGACTTGCAAGCGATCGAAATTAACCTGCGCAAAGGGGGTACCACCCACCCGCTGATGGCAATGAAAATGCTCACCGAAGGGCACTTTCACCAGGCTGACGGGCTGTTTTATACCAAGCAGGAGCAGGTGCGCTACTACCGCGCCTCCGACAACCTGCAAAAGCCCCAATACCGGGGCCTGCTGCCCAGTGACCTGATGGATATCATCGTTACCAAGCGGCTCCACTTCAACTCCATCAGCGGCGTGGGGGCTGCGTTTCATCTGATGGGCTGCCTGTCGGAATACGGCAAAGTGGGCCTCACCTGCATCGGCACCAGCCCCGACCACGCCCGCGAAATCTACGACCAGGTGGTAGCCGCCCTGGATGAATCAACCCTACCCTGAGCTACAAGGGCCTGAACCTGTCCAGCGTGTTTTCAGCCGGGAGAGAGGTAGAACGTTAGAGCCTGTCTTGGCTACTTTAATGGCTACTTTTGGCAGGGATAACGTTGGCCATTGCTTTCACGGCATTACCCCCTACCACGGTTTAGCCATCGCTTCAGAGGCATGGGTCATGTCCTAACCCTGCCGGCGATGGGTATAGATGTTCTAAGGTTTGCACCGCCTGCCAAAACTTTATGCAAGGCTTTCAGAATGTGTTTTTCTTAAAAACTTAAACGGTGCATCGTAATCTATTCCTCAGGGTTGATGTTTATTGATTGAAATGCTGCTACGCAAAACGGCATTCTCACGCTGACTCTCCCGGCTAAGAGTAGCCTTTACAGGCTTTACGCTGTTCTTATGCTCAAAATGAGTTGGCAATCAGAAGCAAAAACCAAATAGTTCCCTGGGTTGTATCTCCCTATTGCAGCATTTGCCGCAAGCGGCTGTAATGTGCCCAAAAAACTACTCCAGCCAACCTTCGTAGGAAATCAGTTGGTGCTTGTGGTCTGAATACTTGAAAAGTCACTTTCCTGATCTTAGGAGGTTTGTGTCCGCAGCCTAGTGCCTGGAATTCTGGGAGTTGTCTCCAGCAGAAAAACCTTTAGCCTTAGAGGGTTTGACGTCGGATCTAACTTTAAATACTTCACCTCAAATAACATCCCTAAACAAGCGATCGCTTGCTTTTTGCGCATAAATGAAGTCGACTTGACCGTACGCTTCGGGAGCATGTCACCTTTGTAACCCAATGGCTCCATTGAGATAAGCACAACGATGGGCCAGCACCTGGGGAACATTGTCCTCATTCCACTGGGCCCCTGAGATTTTGACTCTGCGGCTGATTTGCTTGATAGCCGATTCAACCGCCCCTGAGCCAATCGAGCAGATTTGCTCGCGTTGATAATAGTCATAATTGACAATGCGGTGGCGATGCTTGCGGAGGTAATTACAAAAGGCCTGGGCCTGCTTTTTGCTCAAGGGTCCAAAGAGGGCTAGGGTTTCATCGACCTTGCCCTGCCACAGGAACGCTTCGGCTTGATGGAGTCGTTTGAGAGTTTGAGCGACCCGCCCACGTTATGAAGGTTTTCAACCAGATGGTACCAGTCGAGAATTTCTCGGCGCTCCTCTGGAGTTTTAATCTGGGCCACGATATTCCAAATGCCGTCATGGCCATCCCCTAAACAGGTTATGGGGGACGCTAAGGGTTGCTGGTTCGCCCAATCAATGAGGACGGCATTCTCGTGATAAGCCGCTACGGTTCCGCCTTCGGTGGCGATGGCTTTGTAGTCTCTCCACTGGCAAATCTCTCCCAGCGGGGTTCGGATACGCACTTTGCCGCCATCTACACTGAGTTCGTTCAAGGCCTCATTAGCCTTTGGGTGAGGGAATGTCTGCTGATGCACCAAGCGCTGCTGAGTCTTGGCTGGAACCCGGATGCCCGTCAAATAGGCGACATCTTGGGCGGCTTGTTCGTAAGAAACATTTGCACTCACACGCAGGCAACAGTTTTCTAAATGAGGGCTTAACTGGCGATGGGCAGGCACCGCAAGCCGTTCCGCTTGACGAGTAGTGACGCTCAACTGGCCCAAGGTACTTTTCAACTGTCGTGTGCGTCCGGCTGCTGTGCCGCTAACCGTGCGGATAAAAAATGGCCGAGTTCTGGGCTGACATGCGCCTGAATTTGCTCACGCACGGTCATCTCAATGCCCTCTAGAGTCTGCATGTCAGCCGGATCGCTCTCCTCGTAGAGCAATTGAGCGATTGCTGCGAGATGAGTTTTGAGTTGGGTGGCTTTCTCAGGGGTCATCAGTTAGGCCTTTAGGTCAACACTTGCATCCTCACCTGTTTCAGCCGACCTTGCAAACCTGACATGCTCCCGTCATCAATCAGCTGCTAACCGCTCAAAAATCATGGGTTACAGCTGGCCAAAATTGATGACACGCCCAAAAGCCCTAAAATTTAATCTGATCGATCACGGCTCGCAGGGTTTGGGCCGACTGCTGCAAAAGCTCCTGCTCCCGCTGATTTAGCGCCAGGTTAAGCCGACGGGTGACCCCAAACCGTCCAACTACGGCGGGCAGACTCAGGCACACATCGCTGACGCCAAAGATCTCATCGGCCATACAGCTCACCGTCAACACCCGGTTCTGGTCACGAACAATGGACTGCACAATTTGCGTCACCGCCAAGCCCACAGCGTAGTTGGTGTAGCCTTTGCGGCGGATAATTTCGTAGGCCGCATTCTTAGTCTGCTGAAAAATGTCGTCCATCGCCTCTCGCTCAGCGGCGGACATGCTGTCGAAGTAAATCGGGGTTCCACAGACATTGGCATGGCTCCAGAGGGGTACCTACTCACGCCCCCCTTCTTCCCCATGGCCCAGGTGCAAACGTTTTTAGAGCAGCTCTACCACGAGTTCAAGGGAATCACTGACGGTAAGCTAGCGTCCTACATCCCTGAACTGGCGCGGGCAGATCCCGGCTGGTTTGGGATTAGTATCGTTACCCTCGATGGCCGCAGCTTTGAGGTGGGCGATGTGGCGCAAAAATTCACCATCCAGTCGATTTCTAAGGTGTTTGTCTACGGCATGGCCCTGGAGGACTATGGCCGCGAAAAACTGCTGAGAAAGGTGGGGGTAGAGCCGACGGGCGACCCGTTTAATTCGCTGATTCGCCTGGATGAGGACTCTAAGCGCCCCGACAACCCGATGGTAAATGCAGGAGCGATCGCCACTACCGGCCTGATCACCGGCAGTGACCCCGCCGAGCGCCTGAACCGAATGCTGTCGATGTTTGAGCGCTACGTGGGCAATGAGGTCTTTGTGGACGTGTCCACCTTTATGTCGGAGAAAACTACAGGCCACCGCAACCGGGCCATGGCCCACCTGATGCTCAACTTTGGCATGATCGAGCAGCCCATTGAGGAAGCCCTCGACCTGTACTTTCAGCAGTGCGCTGTGCTGGTCACCACCCACGACCTGGCCGTGATGGCGGCGACGCTGGCTAACCAGGGGGTCAACCCCATCACTGGTCAGCGGGCGGTCGGGTCCGAGCACGTGCGCGACATTCTCAGCGTGATGTATACCTGCGGCATGTACAATTTCGCCGGGGAGTGGGCCTTTCGGGTGGGGATTCCGGCCAAGAGCGGCGTGTCAGGGGGCATTATGGCGGTGGTGCCCAACCAGGCTGGAATCGCGGTATTTTCGCCTCTGCTAGATGGCCACGGCAACAGTGTCCGGGGGCTTAAGGTGTTTGAGGCGCTTTCCCGTTTTGAGTTGGGTGGCTTTCTCAGGGGTCATCAGTTAGGCCTTTAGGTCAACACTTGCATCCTCACCTGTTTCAGCCGACCTT
Source organism: Leptolyngbya sp. KIOST-1 (assembly GCF_000763385.1). Taxonomy (NCBI): domain Bacteria; kingdom Bacillati; phylum Cyanobacteriota; class Cyanophyceae; order Leptolyngbyales; family Leptolyngbyaceae; genus Leptolyngbya; species Leptolyngbya sp. KIOST-1. The sequence continues at coordinate 2,079,771 of NZ_JQFA01000004.1, read as the reverse complement.
GCAAACCTGACATGCTCCCTACGCTTCAAGCTTGGAAAATCAAGCTTCAGTTTTTAAATAACAGTATTTACAAAAGGATTGTAAATCCATGATAGTTGATATCCGCGAAGTGCCTGAAGGGCAAGTTTGCAAAGCAGATATTTGTATTATTGGATCAGGCCCGGCAGGGGTAACGCTGGCTAGAGAATTTATCGGTACCAACAACCAGGTCTGTCTGCTGGAGAGTGGTGGTATAAGTCAAGATACAGAGATTCAAGATCTAAGTCATGGTAGTAGCATTGGTGACCCATTTCTGCCCCTAAAAGATATTCGTAATCGACAATTTGGTGGCAACTCCAATATTTGGTCTATCAAACTGGGGCGCGAGGACGACAGGCAATGGAAGATTGGGGTACGGTATGTTCCTCTAGACAAAATTGATTTTGAACAGAGAGACTGGGTGCCCTACAGTGGTTGGCCCATTGGTCGCGAAGCGTTAATTCCATACTATGAAAAGGCTCAGGGGGTGGCCCATTCTGGGCCATTTTCCTATAGTCCAGAGCCTTGGTCCGATGCTCTGTCAAAACCCTTTGACTTTGCCGATCAGCTTTTCACCTCAAAGGTTTTTCAGTTTGGTACCCGCACTGTATTTCATCGAAACTACCTCGAAGATTTGAGCTCTGCACCTAATGTTGATATCTATCTCTATGCAACGGCTGTTGAGCTGGATGTCCCCCAGGAAAATAGCCGAGTGCAGCGGGTTCGGGTCAGCAACCTGACGGGAAAAAGCTGTTGGGTGGAGGCTAAAGCCTTTGTGCTGGCTACGGGAGGTATTGAAAATGCCAGGCTTATGCTGGCCTCTAACCGTCATCAACCGTGCGGTGTGGGCAACGAAAACGGCTTGGTTGGTCGTTTCTTTATGGATCATCCTCTGCTCAATGTTGGGCGGTTGTTGCCGGGTGAAAAAAGTACCTTTTCTCAAGCTGCTTTCTATGACTTGCGACAGGTCAAGGGCAGCCTGGTCATGGGGCACATTACTCATTCTCGGGAGGCGATGGCCGAACAGCGGCTGCTGAATAACGCTGTGGTTTTGTTTCCCCGGCCCACGCAGCGACAAACTCAAGCCGTGCTTGCGCTAAAAGATCTGGCCGAGAATGGATATCTCAAGCATCCTACCCCCGAGCATTGGCCTGCGATCGCCCAACGACTGATCAAGGTCGCTGGCGGCTTAGATTATGTGGCTCGCGCCATCTACGACGCGCGGAAATACGACCAATCTCTCCTGCATGGTTTTGGGCGAGGCGGATGGTCAAAGGATCCTCAAATCTGCGATCGCTTTACGGCTTACGAGGTTTTACTTGTCACAGAGCAGGCTCCTGATCCAAATAGCCGAGTCCAGCTCAGCCGCGATCGCGACCCCCTGGGTATGCCCCGGGTCGAACTCGACTGGCGCTGGGGAAAATTCAGCAGAGACAATGCTCAGCGAACCCAGGATTTATTTGCGGCAGTGGCGGAAAAGTCAGGCCTGGGGCGCTTCGTCAGTAACTTTGAGGATGGCAATCTGAGCCTGTCAGAGCCTTCGGGTATGGCCCATCACATGGGTACGACGCGAATGAGTGCTAGCCCCAGCCAGGGAGTTGTGAATGAAAACTGCCAGGTGCATTCAGTTCCCAATCTTTACGTGGCCAGTAGTTCTGTCTTTCCCACGGGGGGCTATGCAAACCCCACCCTGACCATACTGGCGCTGACATTGCGTCTGGCTGACCACCTGAAGAAGACACTGTCTAAAGAAGCGGTTGTCGTTCAAGCGGGACAAAAATTTTGAACTTATTTGGGGCGGTGGGGCGGCTAAAGCCCAACCTCAAAACAGCCTGACCTCAGCAGGGGGCAGGCTGTTTTCAATTGAACTACAGGTTGTCTACAGGTTGCTTGCCTGCCCGTCGCCGACGATCGCCCGCATGCCCTCCAGAGTGGCTGGAATGCTCTTGGGATCCATAAACATCACCTTGCTGCTGTCGCTGCTGCCAATTTTCAGCCCCATCTCCAGGTAGTGCTGGGCAATGATAAACTGCAGCGCCTCGCGCATGCCGGGGTCACTGGTCAGAGTTTTGGCGATCACCTGCATGGCCTCGGCGGTACCCTGGGCCTGGAGAATCTGCTCCTGTCTCAGGGCCTGGGCCCGCAGCACGATCGCCTTCTGATCGGCCTCGGCGTCGAGAATGGCCGCCTTTTGGCGGGCCTCGGCGTCGAGCACCGCCGACTCCGCCCGGCCTCGGGCCGAGTTGACCGCCGACTCGCGCTCGCCTTCGGAGGTGAGCACGGCGGCGCGCTTTTTGCGCTCGGCGGCCATTTGCAGCTCCATGGAATCCTGCACGGCCTTGGAGGGCACAATGTCGCGCAGCTCCACCCGGGTCACCTTCACCCCCCAGGGGTCGGTTGAAATATCCAGCTCCCGCAGCAAAATCTCGTTGATCTCAGAGCGGGCGGTGAAGGTCTGATCGAGCTCCAGTTTGCCCATCTCGGCCCGAATTTGGGTCAGCACCAGGTTGACCATCGCCGCCTGGAGATTTTCGACTTTGTAGTAGGCCTTTTCCATATCGACGATGCGCCAGTAAACCACGGCATCGACGCTGATGGAGACGTTGTCGCGGGTAATGCACTGCTGGGGAGGCACATCCAGCACCCGCTCCCGAATGGTCTGCTTGAACACCACCTTGTCGAAAAAGGGCATCAAAAGATTGGGGCCAGGGGTGAGTTTTTTGCCGTTATACTTGCCCAGTCTTTCGACCAGGGCTTCGTCACTTTGGTTGATGATTTTGACGGAGCTAGCGGCAATCGAGCCGCCAAAGATCAGCAGGACTAGAAAACTAAAAAGGCTGCCCATAGATGAAAGTCCTCAAAGGGTTTGCGGTAGTGGTTTGGCCAGTCTTGGCTTGCTCGCCTAAGCCCTCAGCAGGGTTTCGGGCATGACATAGAGGGTGTTGCCCTTGCGGCTGACCACGACCACCTGTTGATCGGCACCAATGGTGATGGTTTCGTCGTCGCAGCGAGCTTGCCAGGAGTTGCCTTCGTAGATTACCCGCCCGGTCTGTCCTGGGGCGATCGCCGTCAGGGTGCGGGCCTCGGTGGACTCCTGCAGGCTGTAGGGGGTGCGCTTGGGCACAAACCGCTGCAGCAGGAAAATAAACACCAGCGATAGCGCCACCCAGGCTACGAGCTGGAGGCTAAAAATTGGCACCAGCAGGGCTAAAAAGGCCACAAAAAAAGCGCTGATGCCCAGGGTGGATTCGACAAACCCAGTGGGCAGAAACAGCTCCATCAGGCAAAAGACAGCCCCCAGAATGGCCCAGAATAAGGGATAGTTCATGGCAACCCGGTAGAGAGACGGAGGCGCTACCGAAGGACAACTTCACGTCGGGTTGGCCCGATTCCAGATTGTCCGTCAGAAAGTTTCGCTATCCTCCTAGGATTAATCTATCTTTAGGGTCAGCCTCTATGGGGGCTTGATTACGTTGTTTTAAGACATGCCTGGCGTTGAATTGTGCCGATCGCCCTATGAACCGTGTTGAACGCCGTCCCGCTCGCTACAAGCCCTACCTGTGGGTCGTAGGCACAGACCTGGAGACCCTGCCGGTGGATGAGCTGGTGGGCCAGCGCTATCGGGTGGTGGCCCCGCACGTCTGGCTCGATACCCAGCCCGACCAGCGCCCCAGCGCCCCGGATTCCTTTCCCACCGAGGCGAGACCCTACCTGCGGGCGCACCCCCTGCGACTGCACGTGCCCGGGCTCTACGGCGTGCTGGAGCGCACCGGCGCACCGCCCATTTTGCTGCTGGACAATGCGCCCATCCATCCCCAGGCCGGGATGCTGTTGCCTGAGCTGGAGGCGGGGCTGATTAGCGCACCGCCGCTGCGGCAGGCCAACTGGCTGTGGCAGCTGTGGGAACTCTGGGGACAGCTGGGGGCGCTGGGGCTAGCCAGGAGCGTGTTGATTCCCGATAACCTGCGGGTCGATGGCTGGCGGCTGCGGCTGCGGGAGCTGATGTCCGATGGCGACCTGGGAGCCCCCACCCTGGCGGACCTGGCGGAGCTATGGCGATCGCTGCTCTCCCCCCTGCACCTGGCGGTCTCAGAACCGCTGCGGGCGATCGTCAACCGCATCGACGCGGGCGATACCGACTCGGCGGCTTTCTCCCTCGACCTGAACCAGATCCTGCTGCACCAGGCGGCCACGGTGTCGACCCGCATTGCCCTGGCGGGGGCTACGGCCCAGGGACCGACCCAGCCCCACAACGAAGACGCCTGCTGGCCCCAGGGGACTCAGCTCGAAGCGGCTGGTCTACAGGTGGCGATCGTCTGCGATGGCGTCGGCGGTCACGAGGGCGGCGAAGTCGCCAGTCAGCTGGCGGTGCAGTCGCTGCAAATTCAGCTCCAGGCGCTTTTGGCCGAGGCCCAAAACGAGCTGCGGGTGCTGCCACCCCAGGTGATTATTCAGCAGATAGAGGCCGTCATTCGCATTGTCAACGAGCTGATTAACTTTCAGAATGACAACCGGGGCCGGGTGGGCCGTCAGCGCATGGGCACCACCCTGGCCATGGCGATGGTGATTCCCCAGCGGGTGCAGACTGAGCAGGGCTGGGAGCGGGTCAACGAAGTGTATGTGGCTCACGTGGGCGACAGCCGCGCCTACTGGATTACCCCCGACTACTGCCATCCCCTGACAGTGGATGACGACATTGCCGGGCGGGAGGTGATCGCCTGCCGACAGACCTGGTCCCAGGCGCTCGAGCGCAGCGATGCCGGGGCGTTGACCCAGGCGTTGGGCACCCGCAGTGGCGATCATCTCCAGCCCCACATTCAGCGATTTATCTTCGATGAGACCGGCATTTTGCTGTTGTGCTCCGACGGCCTCAGCGACAACTACCGCATCGAAGATGCCTGGGCCAACTACATCGGCCTGATTATCAAAGACATTGTCACCCTGGATTCGGCGGTGGCCTCCTGGATCGAGCTGGCCAACCAAAAAAATGGTCACGACAACACCACCGTGGTGCTGATGCAGCACAAACTCCTCACCCCGTCTTCGGTGCGGGCCGACCAGGCGATTCCGGCCGGGGCGGAACCGGAGCCGGTGCCCCCCACCGGGGCCAAACTCTACGGCGAAAGTTCGCCCCAGGAGGAGGTGGGGCCAGGGCCGGCGACAGCGTCGCCGCCGCCGGGCGTGCCGCGCTGGGTGCTGGCGGTATCGGGTTCGGTGCTGTTGCTGGCGCTGCTGGGCTGGTGGTGGATGGCCAACCGATCGCCTGATGTGCCCGAACCTCAGCCAGCACCGCCTGCGGCTCCGGCTCCGTAGCTAGAGTGGGTGGGTAGGTGAGTGGGCGGGTGGGTGTGGCGATGGGGATGTTGACAGATACCTTGACCAGTTCCTGGGTGGATGTGGCCCAGTCCGCCCTGCTGCGTCCCCTGCAGAGCTGGCTGGCGGAGCACCCGGTGGTGGGCTGGCTGGTGGGGCACCCGCTGTGGACGCTGGGGCTGGTGGTGGTGGGGCTACTGCTGTTTGCCGGGCTGTGGAGCGCAATCGCCCGCCTCACCGAAGGCTTCTGGCTGACCCTGGTCAAGCTGCCCTTTCAGCTCAGCGCCTGGATCTTTGCCGCGCTGTCGGGGCTGCTGGTGCGGCGGTGGGCAAAACCCGCGCGGGTTGAGCCGGATGGCGATCGCCTGACGGAAATTGTCGGCCGCCTGGAGAGTTTGCAGACCGAGCAGGAATCTCTGCTGGAGGAACTGCGGGGGCTGTTGGGGAAGCGGGGGGAGTGAAGGGTGGATGGGGTAGGGGGTTGGAGAGTGGGAGGGCATGTTTTTATTCTTGTCTAAGCTGCTGCCGCAGTTGATCTATCCGCTGGGGCTGGCCTGTTTGCTGCTGGGGGCGGCGCTGGTGTTGATCAAGCGGCGGCCCGGCTGGGCCAGGGGGGCGATCGCCCTGGCGCTGGTCCTGCTGCTGGTGAGCAGCAACAACTGGGTGGCGGCACGGGTGATTCGATCGCTGGAGTGGCGCTACCCCAACACCGTCGATTTGCCCTCAGCGGAGGCGATCGTGGTGCTGGGAGGCGCAATTCGAGCGCAGTTTCCGCCCCGCCCGTGGATTGAGGTGGCGGAGGAGGGCGATCGCGTGCTGCATGGGGCGCGGCTCTACCTAGCGGGCAAAGCGCCTCTGCTGGTGTTTAGCGGCGGCCGGATTACCTGGGGCCAGGGGCAGGGCCGCTCCGAGGCGGAGGACATGGCCGAACTGGCCGAAGCCATGGGCGTCCCCCCCAGCGCTATGCTGCTGGAGCCCAATTCTCTCAACACCTTTGAAAATGCCGTCTATACCCAGGTTTTGCTGGCCGATCGCGGCATCGAGCGCATTCTGCTGGTGACCTCGGCGATGCACATGCCCAGGGCCCTCGCCATCTTTAGAAACCTCGGGTTTGAGGCCATTCCGGCCCCCACCGATTTTCACGTGGTGCAGGACTCTCTCGACCCAGCCCACAGCACCTGGCAGGGCCGCATTCTAAACCTGCTGCCCCAAACGGAAAACCTGCACTACCTCAGCCGGGCACTCAAGGAATATTTGGGCCTTGGCGTTTACCGGTTAAAGGGATGGCTCTAGGAAAAAATCCCTGTTCAGGACGCTTGAACCTTCACAATTGGAGAGTTTGAATGTTGAACGTAGCCTTCTGACCCCCCGGAGCGCTAACCACTTCTACCGCCCGGTAGGTGTCAGCCTGAGGCTGATCTGCTAACTTCGGGCTGTTTGTTTTGCCGTATCCTGACGTTTGGCATGTCTTATATTGCACCTCCTCTCCTGCATCGGCAGGCGTTTTCCCTGGACCACGGGGCCTGGGTTGACTGCCTGGCCACCACCGAAAATCTGCTGATTATTCAGGACTTAGACGGGGTGTGCATGGGCCTGGTGAACGATCCCCTCGATCGCGTGGTTGAGCGCAGCTACCTGGAGGCCACCCAGCGCTTTGACGGCCACTTCTTTGTACTCACCAACGGCGAGCACACGGGGAAGCGGGGGATGAACGACATTATTGAGCGATCGCTGGGAGGGGCAACCCAGGCCCAGGCGGGGCGCTACTACCTGCCGGGGCTGGCGGCGGGCGGTGTGCAGTGGCAGACCCGCGCGGGCGACATTTCCCATCCTGGGGTGAGTGAGGCCGAGCTGGCGTTTTTGGCGGCGGTGCCCGAGACAATGGGCGATCGCCTGCGCCAGTTCTTTGCCCAGCACTGCGACAGTCTGGCCGGGGCTGCCCTGGAGCAAGCCATTCAGGCGTCGGTGCTGGACAATATGGCCTCACCCACGGCCAACCTCAACACCTTCCACGGGCTGCTGGCGGACCAACCTCAGGTGTATGCTGCCCTCCAGCGCGCCATGCAGGGGCTGATGGAAGACCTGCTGCGCAATGCGGCCCGCCAGGGACTGGAGGGGGCCTTCTTTGTCCACTACGCCCCCAACCACGGCCGCGGCCCCGACGGCACCGAAATTCCCTGGTTTAGTCAGGGGGAGGAGTCGGGCACCACCGACTTTCAGTTCATGGTGCGGGGGGCAATTAAAGAGGCGGGGGTGCTGGCGCTGTTGAACCGCTACTACGCGGCCAGAACCGGCGACTACCCCCTGGGCGAAGATTTTAGCGTGCGCCGGGCCCCCCACCGCCACGGCGAACTGCTGGATCTGGTGGTGCAGCACTTTGACCCGGCCCTGATGCCGATCCTGGTGGGCGTGGGCGACACGGTGACCAGTGTGGTAGTCATCGAAGACGGCCAGCCGGTGGCCAAGCGGGGCGGCAGCGATCGCAATTTTCTGCACCTGATTCAGGCGATCGGCCAGCGCTTTGGCAGGGGCAACCTGGTCACCTACGTCGACAGCAGCGGCGGCGAACTCAAGAACCGCAAGGCGCTTAAATTGGAGGATCGCGGCGGTACCAGCAGGGTCATCGAAGGCCCTGGCGATCCCCAGGACGGCGACGATCCTCTGGTGCTCAACGTGGTGTTTCCAGGCGGCTACCGGCAGTACTGCCAGGCCTTTCAAACCGCCGCCGCCCGCCGCCAATAACGCTCAAACGTTCTGAGACAACGATCTGAGACAATGGCCCTGGCAGATATTACAGCAGGCTAGGGATTGGCGATGGCGACAGCAGCGCAGCAGGTGATTGGGATCGATCTGGGCGGCACCGCGATTAAGCTGGGGCGCTTTACCCAATCGGGGCAGTGCCTGAGCGATATGACGGTGCCCACCCCCCAGCCTTCGACACCAGCGGCGGTGATCGCTGCGATGGCCGAGGCGATCGCAGCTCTTGACCCCAACCGCGAAACCGTGGCCATTGGCGTGGGCACCCCCGGCCCCGCCGATGCCGCTGGCCGCATCGCCCGCGTCGCGATCAACCTGGCGGGGTGGACGGACGTGCCCATCGCCGATGCCCTCGAAGCGGCCACGGGTCGGCCCGTGGTCGTTGCCAACGATGCCAACTGCGCCGGGCTGGGGGAAGCCTGGCTGGGGGCCGGACGGGCCTTCAAGGACGTGCTGACGCTGACCCTGGGGACCGGCGTGGGCGGCGCGATTATCCTCAACGGGCAGCTGTTTGTTGGCCGCCAGGGCACCGCCGGAGAACTGGGGCTGATTACGCTAAATCCCGATGGCCCGCCCTGCAATAGCGGCAACCGCGGGTCCCTGGAGCAGTACTGCTCGGTGCAGGCGATCGCGCGCGAGACAGGGCTGACCCCGGCTGTGCTGTACGACAGGGCAAAGGCGGGAGATGAGGCGGCGATCGCCTTTTGGCACACCTACGGTCGCTGGCTGGGGGCGGGTATCGCCAGCCTGGTCTATGTGCTCACCCCGGAGGCGGTGATTGTCGGCGGCGGCATTAGCGCGGCGGCGGCGCTGTTTTTGCCCACCACCCAGGCCGAGCTGGAGATGCGCGTGCTGCCCAGCTCCCGCGAGGGCCTGCAGGTGCTGGTGGCCGAACTGGGCAACCAGGCGGGTATGGTTGGGGCGGCGCGCCTGGCCCTGCAGCAGTACGGCGATCGCCAAGCTGGTAAACCGACCCACTGACCTGCATCCCAGGCCGCGGGACATAGTTTTCCCCTGACTGCCGATAGAGGCCCAATCTAGCCTTGGGGTGACGCGGGGTTTCTGGCCAACGGGCGAGGGCATGGGGCGATTTATTTGTCACTCTAAAGTTAGGTCAGCGACGGTTCCGGCTCACTGGTTTGGAACCGCTGCTGTTTGCTGCAATCCTCACTGGAGGAAACATTTATGAGAACGTCCCCCAATCAACCTCACCAGTTCCAACGCGCCGTTGGGCTGTTTGCGACTCGGCAGGAGGCCGAGCGCGCCATGTATCGCCTGCGGGACTCCGGCTTTCCCATGGACCGCATTTCTGTGGTGGCCAAATCGGGTGAAGGATTGAGAGATTTATCCTCAAATCAGGACTACGACCCCAATAAGCCCAAGTCTGAACAGGCCCTGGGCGGTGCCGGTGCCGGTGCCAAAGCCGGTGCTATTACCGGTGGTGCCGTGGGCTTAATTGGCAGCCTGGGCGTGCTGGCCATTCCCGGCGTCGGAGCCGTAGCCGAAGTGGGCTTTCTGTTGGCCAATACCCTGCTGGGTACGGGAATTGGTGCGGCCAGCGGTGGCCTGCTGGGTGCCCTGATTGGCTGGGGCGTCCCTGAAGACCGCGCCAACTACTACAACGATCGCGTCCATAACAAGGGTGAGTACCTGGTACTGGTCGAAGGCAGTGAACAGGAAATTCGGGCCGCCGAATCGGTGCTGCAGGAGAGCGGTATTCGCGATTGGGGCGTCTACAACTCGTCGGCTTCTGCCGCCGGTGCCAATCGCCGCTAAAGCCCATAGCAGGTCACTAAACCTTTAGCCAAACCACAGCTTCGAGGGTACAGCCACGGCTGTACCCTTTTTTTGTCGGTGGGTTCAGACCCTAGCTAACGATATGGGTAGCGACTTTCCGGTCCATCTGGCTAGCCTGCCGGGGGCTTTACTTTTTTCTTCCCCTGGTAGGATTTTTCGTCACCATCGGTAGTGAACAATGGGGCGGGTATGGGTTGTTACCTGCCCGAGCCGTACTTGGGAAACAGTTGGGTGGAAAAGCTAGTTGACGTTACCGCTTCAGGTCTGCCCAGTTCGGAGGCGGGGTCGCGTCTGGGTTTGAGTGATGCGATCGCCCTGATTGTGGGCGTAGTGATTGGGGCCGGTATTTTTGAGACCCCGGCCCTGGTGGCGGCCAATTCCACCAGCGGCACCACCATGCTGCTGGCCTGGCTGTTGGGCGGCGGCATTTCGGTGGTGGGGGCGCTGTGCTACGCCGAACTGGCCACAGCCTATCCCCACGTGGGCGGCAGCTACTACTATCTGAAGCGGGCTTTTGGGTCGGCCACAGCGTTTCTCTTCTCCTGGGCCAGAATGAGCGTGCTCCAGCCCGGATCCATCGCGCTGCTGGCCTTTGTGTTTGGCGACTATATGTCGCAGATCTGGCGGCTGGGGGAGGCCTCGCCAGCGCTCTATGCCGCCGGGGCGATCGCCCTGCTCACCCTGGTGCACATCGGCGGGCTCCAGGGGGGCAAGCGCACCCAGCAGTGGCTGACCGTAGCCACGGTGATTGGGGTCGCCCTGATCGGCCTGCTGGGTTCCCTGGCACCCAGTCCAGCCGCCGAGCCTGTGGCCGCCTCTTCGCCCGGAACGTTTGGCCTGGCAATGGTGTTTGTGCTGCTCTCCTACGGCGGCTGGAATGAGGCCGCCTATATCTCAGCCGAGCTGCAGCAGCCCCGGCGCAACATGGTGCGATCGCTGCTGTGGAGCATTGGGCTAATTACGGCGCTTTACCTGCTGGTCAATGTTGCCTACCTGTGGGGGCTGGGCCTAGAGCGCATGGCCGCCTCGGAGGCGATCGCCGCTGACCTCATAGGTCAGGTGCTGGGGCCAGCCGGGGCTGTGCTAGTCAGCCTGCTGATCGCCCTGGCGGCCCTGGGATCGCTCAATGCCACCCTGCTTACCGGGGCGCGAGCCAACTACGCCCTGGGTCAGGATTTTGCCCGGTTTGGGCTGCTGGGTCGCTGGCGGGCCAGCTCCAGTACGCCAGCGGCAGCCTACGCGGTGCAGGGGGCGATCGCCCTGGCCCTGGTCGGCCTCGGCACCCTGACCCGCAACGGCTTTGAAACCATGGTCGACTACACCGCCCCGGTATTCTGGTTTTTCTTTTTGCTCAGCGGCCTGTCGCTGCTGCGGCTGCGGCGACAGCCCCCGGACGCTCCCCAACCCTTTCGGGTGCCGGGGTATCCGGTCACGCCGCTGCTGTTTTGCCTGGTCTGCGGCTACCTGCTCTACTCCAGCCTGGTCTACACAGGTCTGGGGGCGCTGGTTGGGGTGGGTGTCGTGGCCCTGGGCCTACCCCTGCTGCGCTTTGCCCGCTAGTCTCGGTCCTGTCGTTAGCTGTTTAGCCTGGGAGAATCGCTTTAATGAACGCACGTTTGATGACTTTGATCGCGTTGGGGGTGGGCACCGTTGGCCTCGCCCTAAATGGCTGCGAGCAGCAGACGGCCTTTGAGTCGGGGCAGCCGCCCGCCGGAGTGGATGCCGGTATCCCCGCCCCGGTTCGCACCGATCTCGATGTGCCCTACGTGCCCACTCCCATGGAGGTAGTGGACGAAATGCTGCGCCTGGCCGATGTCGGCCAAGACGACCTGCTCTACGACCTGGGCAGTGGCGACGGGCGGATTGTGATTGCCGCCGCCGAGCGCTTCGGCACCCGGGGGGTTGGTGTAGACATCGATCCAGATCGGGTTGAGGAGGCTAACGCCAACGCCGAAGCAGCGGGCGTTACCGAGTTGGTGGAGTTCAGGGAGCAGGACCTGTTTGAAACCGACTTCAGCGAAGCGACCGTCGTGACGCTGTATCTGTTGTCTGAGGTCAATCTGCGGCTCAAGCCCCGGCTGCTACAGGAGCTGCAACCCGGCACCCGCATCGTCTCCCACGCCTTCGATATGGGCCGCTGGGAACCGGAGCAGGTGGTAAATGTGGACGGCAGAATGGTCTATTTCTGGACCGTGCCCGAAGAAGTGCCGCCGGAACTGCTGTAGCGGGTTTGGTCTATATCCGGAGCGATCGCTAGCGGCCAATACTTCTTCCTGCAAGATTTTCAGAGTAGTTAAGGGTTAGCTGGCGATCGCTGAAACCCATGCAGTAGGTGGCTAAGAAGCTGTTGGGTTGCCTGCGTCAAATCTCGGACGGGCGATCGCACGGTACAACGTGTTTGCATCAACGGCGATGGGCCGGGCATGGGGTGGTTTCAAGAAACCGTCCCATGCCGGAGTGGCTGCAAAAGCTGACCTTTGTTAGCTTGTTTTATGGCTTAGGCGATAGTCATTCTGGCATCCGAACTCTCCTTGCCCAACTGGAGGTGCCTCGAATAAGTGGGGAAATCCTCGATTGGGTTCACCTGAATGAACAGCTAAACAGTTTTTACCTGACCAAAGAATGACGCACTCCCGGTTGTGAGGGTAGGGACGAGGGGGAATCTACAGCTCACAGATTCCTTATATTTAAAAGCTATTTTAGATTGACGAGCAGTTTTTTGGGTGTCTTAGGCGATCGATGCGTCGCTCGGCTAGCAAGGCACATAAGCGACCTTGGAAGCGGACTTGCCAAGGCTGTTCTGGGCTGCAATTCTTCAATTTCTGACTAAGATAAAATTTTTAAACTAACTCTTAAAGGGACTTTTATGATGGATTTTAGGATTAAAGAGCCTATTGTTGTTGCTTGTGCTGCTGATGATTTTTTCGCCATACCCTTGGCCGTTACATCGTTCTCAGCGCTAAAAAATTTAAGCCCCGACCGTCAAATGATCTTGTACATTCTAGACGGTGGCATTAGTTCAGGTAATAAGCGTAAGCTTCTTGAGACTCTGGATTCTGATCGGCTTGAAGTCCACTGGGTTAAGCCAACAGAAGATCAGATAAGAAAAACGATTTATAAATGTCGAGGTAGTAACCACCCGATTTCAAATTATTATAGATTGCTTTTGCCTGCCATCGTTCCATCTCAATTCAATAAACTTATTTACCTGGATTCTGATGTTGTAGTTGAAGGTGACCTTGCTGAACTTTGGGATCAAGACATCGAAGACCAATACTTGTTGGCCGTTGCAGATCCAGTCCACAAAACCATCTTAAGTGCAGAGCATCTCAACCCATATGACTTAGATAAAAAGGGCTTGACAGAAGAGCATAAATATTTGAATGCTGGCGTTTTAGTGATTAATTTAGAGAAGTGGAGGGAAGCTAAAATAGCTGATCTCGTGCTTGAATTTATTGGAAATCATCCAGACCTTCCCTTTCCAGATCAAGATGCTATTAATGTCATTCTTGCCGGCAAATGGCGTGAAATATCACCGCTTTGGAATCAAATGCATGTAGTCCATTTCTTTGCAACTCCCGAACACAACCCTTATGACGAAAAACTGTATGCAGATTTAATTCGGAAGCCGAATATTATTCACTATACAACTAGACCCAAGCCTTGGAATAAGAACTGCATCCATCCCCAAGCTGATAGATATTTTAAATATCTAGACCAAACTGCTTGGAAAGGTTGGCGAATTAGTGATTTAAGCTACAATTTAGATCTTGCTCGGCGCAGCATTCGCCGTGTAAGAACTCTAATATCTAAAACACTACTCTCCAGGCAGTTTTAGGTGGATTTAGCGAAAGTACGTTATACCAATCCAGCGTGAGGACGATTAGAAAACCTTGGGTCAGAGCCCTTTGGCAGCAAGCCTTGCAGGCGCCGAGTTAGGCTCATCCTCATAAAGTATTGGTATCAGTACTTAGTGAGAAAAAATGAATAATGGATATAGTGGGTTAGCCTATGCAGGGCTAACCCGTGACACCTGAACTATCCCAACAACTACAAGGACACGTCAGGGAAGGCGCTAAATTGCTGTATGTCAATTCTTAAACCAAAGGACTGCCCATAGACACTCTGAGCAAAATTGAGATCGCCGCCCTCGCCCCTACCTGCAAGCCGCCAGAGATGTCGGTTTCCTCTGCAGAGTCACGGTCAATTAGAGCCAGCGCCAATACAAGCGTATCGTCAATTTTCTCAATGCTCAACAGACGCTTGCGTAAGGACAAACACCGTTGGCCCTGACCAACTTTGCCTACGCTAAGTTGGTCAGCAGCAACTTAACATTTAACTATGTCTACGACTCCCGACACCCGTCGCCACGCTCCCGCCACAGAACGCAACCGCGAACCCATCCTGGCGGTGCTTCAGCGGGTGCTGCCCCCTACTGGCACCGTGCTTGAAGTTTCCAGCGGCACCGGCGAACATGCCACGTACTTTGCGCCGCGTCTGGCTCCCCGGCAGTGGTTGCCCTCCGATCTTGCCCCCGGTGCCCGAGCCAGCATTGCCGCCTGGCAAGCGGTAGCTCCCGCCGCCAACCTGCACGCGCCTCTGGCTTTGGATGCGGCGGCTCCCCTGTGGCCGGTTGAGTCCGAAAACTTTTGCCAGTTGCGCTCAGCCCCGGACCTGAAACGGCACCCGATCGCCGCTGTAGTCAACATCAACATGATTCACATTGCTCCCTGGGCGGCTGGGCTGGGGCTGCTGGCGGGGGCAGGGCGAATTTTGCCGCCGGGCGGAATTCTGTACCTCTACGGCCCCTATAAGCAGAATGGACAGCACACTGCCCCCAGCAATGTGGCCTTTGACGCCAGCCTGCAGGCCCAAAACTCGGATTGGGGCGTACGTGACCTGGAGGCGGTGGAGACCGCCGCTGAGGCCCAGGGGCTGGCGCTGATCGAAACTATCGCCATGCCTGCCAACAATCTGTCGGTGGTGTTTAGGGCGATCGGCTAGTCCAAAAACCGCTGGGGTAGAGCTATAGCCATCGCCAAAACCGTTAGGACACTCTGTAACTGCATGGGGCGATGGCTATACGCCATTACGCTGCCCCAGTTCTAGCTAGTAACAGGGGCAAATGACCTAAGCGCAATGGCCATCGCTATATTTCGCCAGGTTGTTTGGTTAGACTATGGCTAACCTGCGTTCTGAGGTCGCCATGATTGTCAGCAGCCTTCAGTTTCTAACCAGCAATGCTACCTATCACGATCTGGCCCTGCGCTGTCAGGAGTATCTGCACTACCAACAGCGGGGCTGGGCCGACCAGCGCGAGTTAGCCGAAGCCATGCTGTTTAACCTGCTGGTGGAATATCTGGTTGAGGCAGGAGTGCCCCGACCCGAGGCCGAGCAATTTTGCACCGACACCGACAACCTGACCGAACTGGCCATGCGAATCTCATCCACCCTTGGCCCTGTGGCGGCTTAATGGTCTAAACCTGCGGTTCCGCTGCCGCAGATCAAGGCGCAGACGACTTCGCCGGGCTGCGGCTGGTACTGACCAGTCATCAGAGCTGCGATCGCGGCTCCCCCGCTCAGCTCCGCTGCAATCCCCAGTTCAAACCACAGCCAGCGGCAGGCCTCGGTCATTGCTTCGTCGCTGACCAACACAAAGGCATCTACTAGATAATGTGCTGGCTGTGGAGAAAAAAGTACATCAGTCGAGCCAGGCTGAGGCCGATAAACGACACCAGAATGATGGTGATAGAGACACTGACAATATCTCGAACAGCTTTCATGGACGTCCTAAAGCGCTATGGTTGATCAGTATTCTCCCCCGGAGAGGGAAGCTGAGGGGCAAATGCTCATGAATCGTCGCAGCTTTTTGGCGGGCGGGCTGACCGTCGCGGCCCTGCTGGCCGGATGCCAGCGTCGGTCTGGCCCTAACCTCCGGTTGGCCATGGTGACCCATTCGGTGCCGGCTCAGCTGCTCGATGCCTTTCAACAGTTGCCCCAGGGCAGCACCATCGCCGTTACCCCCGAAGATTCGCTGGTGGAGCTGTACGGATTGCTGCAGCGGTGGCACCGCCAACCCGAGGATACGGTTTCAAGGGCCGACTGGGTGAGTTTGGCCGACTACTGGCTGGCCCCCGCCATTCGCCAGGAGCTGGTGCAGCCCCTGGAGGTATCGACGCTCACCCACTGGTCTGACCTGGCGGCGGTGTGGCCCGACCTGGTGCGCCGGGATGCCGCCGGTCTGCTCAGCCCGGAGGGCAGCATTTGGGCGGTGCCCTACCGCTGGAGCCACCTGGTGCTGCTCTACGATCGCGATCGCCTCCCCCGCGGCAGCGCCCCGCTGGCCACCTGGGCCGATTTGCTGCGCCCAGAACTGCGGCGGCGGGTGGTGCTGCCCGACCATCCCCGTCTGGTGCTGGGCCTGGCCCAAAAGGCGGTGGGTGCTTCCGCTAATACCGAAGATCCCGCAGCGGTAGAGGGGCTAGCCCCCTTCCTGGCCGATCTGCACCAGCAGGTGCGGGTCTACGACTCTGAGCACTACCTCGAAACGCTGCTGATTGGCGATGCCACCGCCGTGGTGGCCTGGTCCGACGATGCCCTGCCCCTGCTAAAGCGGTATCGTCAGCTGGCGGTAGCGGTACCGTCCGAGGGGACGCTGCTCAGCGCTCAGCTGTGGGTCAGACCTCAGGCGATCGCGTCTGCAGCCGGTCAGGGCGCATCTACGGCCCTCAACTGGCTCGACTTCAGTCTCGATGCTGACTTTGCCACCCAACTCGCTATCTTTGGTCAGGGCACCTCGACCCGGCTATGGGGGGTCGAGCCCTTGCAGCTGCCCGAGCCGCTGCAAGGGCCGTCAGGAATTACTCTACGTCCCGAGGTGGCTAACCAGAGCGAGTTTTTGCAGCCCCTCAGCGGCATCGCTGAAGATCGCTACCACAACTTGTGGGAGCGCCTGCGGGGATGATGTTTCGGTTGAGCCAAATCGGAGCTGGGGGATGACGAGGTGCCTGCGGCCTGTAGATCGTTCTCTAGCGAGGGCTCTGGCAGCCGATCCTGGCTTGCGACGGGCTGTATTGCTTGAGCGGCCTGCTGGCGGCGATCGCTCTCCGCCAGCAGATTGCGCTGGAGCAGCACAATCAGGCCTGCATCCAGGTTGGCAGAGCAACTTTGAACGTCGTTACCGGCCTTGAGCGGTACCCCTGGCTGGTCGCCAAAGTTGCAGGCGTAGAGGCCCATCAGGCGGTAGCTGCGGGAATTCCCCTGGAAAAACCGCAGGTTGTAGCCAAAGGAGCGGGCGGCGGTGCCAAACTGGTTGAGCACGGCGTAGCGCTCGTTATAGGTCAGCACTGACCACATCTGAGGATTGATCATCACATCCACCACCGCCGTCCCCGTCGCTTGGATCTGGTAGGAAATCCAGGAGTCCACCAGGCGGCGACCCCCCAGACGAGGCGTGAGGGAGTCGCGGTTCCACCACAGGCTGGGCAGGGTCATGGTTTCTGCGGAGGCCCGGCGGCTGTCGCTGGAGAGCGATCCGTCGACAATGCGATCGACAAAGCCATCACCGTTGATCAAGCTTGAGGTGGGGAACACCAATAGCTCGCAAAAGATCTGCTGCAGCTGGGGCGATCGCTCGGGCCAGTAGGGGGTCAGCATCTCTTGGGGGCAGTCCGCTATCACCTCGGCCCCGGCGGGGGGTGGGGCGCTCACCAGCAGACTGGCGCTGGCGATCGCCACCATCACCCGGCCCCCAAACCCAAGAACTGGCCTGCTGCCCGACCTGGGGCGGCCCCGCCGCTCCTGTCCCTGCTCCGGCCGCTGATCTGGGGTTGAGAACTCTGCCGCCGCTGGTGAATGGCCTGTTTCTCTGTCCATGATCCGCCTCAGGGTTTGCTAACTAAAAATCAACCGGCTGCGATGCACGTGCCGAAGTGCCAGAGGCTGGCCTGCCACCTGCTCCACCATGAAGACGACTTGCTCCGGACGCAGCAGGTTCCCATCGTTGCGACAGTTGCCCAAAGCCCTCAGCCAAACCTCGGATTCTCCCTGAGCATATTCTAGCCCCGGCGGCAGAGGTTGATCGGTTTTTACTAGCGCCAGCTCGTGCAGGCGTTCCCGCAGGTTCAGCAGCTGAGTTTTGCCCGATTTGGTTTTTTTCTCCCACCAGCAGTCCTCCAGAGCCATCACCGCATCAATCCACTCGCTCCACACCACGGCCCCCTCCTGCTCTGGGGTGATCTTCAGGTAGTACTCGGCCCGGTCCAGGCGCTTGGTGGCCGAGGGCTCATCGAGGGGCACCTCCGCGATGTCGTAGAGGGGAATTTCCGGGGGCAGCTGGGCGGCCAGCTGCTGCAAAAAGTCAGCGGGGGCGATCGCGCGGGTCAGCTCAAAGTCGACCACTTCGCCGCTGCTGGTGGCCCCCAGGGGCAGCGCGTTGGCGGGGGATAGCCGGGGGCCGGGATGAAAGCCGCCGGTAAAGGCGATCGGCAACCCGGCCCGCCGCAGGGCGCGATCGAACAGGCGCACCAGGTCGAGGTGGCCCAATAGCGCCAGCGACCCCAGCTTACCCAGGGTGAGCCGCAGGCGCTGGACCCGCTCAGCGCTGGGCTGGCCGTGGCCCGCAAAGGCTGGAATTGGCGGTGGCGGCACCACGATGTTGTGGCCAAAGTCGGGACCGCAGACGCCGCAGTGGCTGCAGCCCTCGAAGGAGCAGTCGGGCACCGTGGCGGCCTCCAGGGCGCGGTGCAGATCCTCTTTGAGCCAGGTTTTGTCGATCCCCGTGTCGAGGTGATCCCAGGGCAGGGGAGCATCCAGGCGGCTCGCCCCCTCAGCGGTGTCCATCACGTTCCATTCGCCCTGGTCCACCTGGCGATATTTCAGGGTCAATCCGGCTTCATCGATGGCCTGGGTCCAGGCGTTGAAGGCGGTTTCCAGGCTTTCCCACCAGCTGTCCATGCCGGCCCCCAGTTCCCAGGCGCGGCGCACCACCGAGCCCAGGCGGCGATCGCCCCGCCCGACAAAGTCCTCCATCGCCGAGATCCGCACATCGGTAAAGTTGACCTTGGCCCAGCGCATGGCCCTGAACTCCTCCCGCAGCAGCCGTTGCTTGCGCAAAAACTCCTCCGTGGACACCGAGTGCCACTGAAACGGGGTGTGGGGCTTGGGGGTAAAGTTGGAAACGGTGATATTAAACGATATTGGCCGTCGCCCCTTGATGGTGCAGGCCTGACGCAGCCAGCGCACGGTTTCGGCAATGCCCAGCACATCGACATCGGTTTCGCCGGGCAGGCCAATCATAAAGTAGAGTTTGACCCGGCTCCAGCCCTGCTCGTGGGCGGTCTTGATGCCGCGCAGCAACTCCTCGTTGGTCAGGCCTTTGTTGATGATGTCGCGCATCCGCTGGGTGCCCGCCTCGGGGGCGAAGGTCAGCCCGGTGAGGCGGGTGCCGCCGACGATATTGGCAATATTTTCGTCGAAGCGATCGACCCGCTGGCTGGGCAGCGACAGGGAAATATTCTCGTCCTTGAGCCGATTTTTGACCTCTACCCCCACCGCTGGCAGGGCCAGGTAGTCGGAGCAGCTCAGCGACAGCAGCGAAAACTCGTTGTAGCCCGTCTTGCGCATGCCCGTCTCGATCGCATCGACTACGGCCTCGGGCTCCACATCGCGGGCCGGGCGGGTGAGCATACCCGGCTGGCAAAAGCGGCAGCCCCGGGTGCAGCCTCGGCGAATTTCCACCGTCAGGCGATCGTGAACGGTTTCCACGTAGGGCACCAGGCCCATGGCGTAGGCGGGAATCGGGGTGGCCACCCGGCGCAGCACTCGGTGGGGCACCTCCGGTCGGTTGGGGTGCACCGTGCCATCCGCTGCCATATCGTAAAACTGGGGCACGTACACCCCAGGCACCTGGGCCAGATCGAGCAGCAGTGCCTCGCGACTGAGGCCAGCGGCTTTCCCCTCCTCGATCACCAGGGCAATTTCGGGCAGCAGCTCCTCGCCATCCCCGAGGGCGACAAAGTCAAAGAAGTCGGCGTAGGGTTCGGGGTTGGAGGTGGCGGTCTGCCCCCCGGCAAAAATGAGCGGCCAGGAGCCTGCTTCGACGTCAAAGGCTCCGGCCTGGTTGCGCTCCTGCCAGGTCAGGGGAATACCTGCCAGGGAGAGCATTTCGAGAATATTGGTAGCCCCTAGCTCGTAGCTGAGGCTAAAGCCCAAGATGTCGAAGTCAACCAGCGATCGCTGCGACTCGACGGCAAACAGAGGCGTTGCGGTTTCCTTGAGCTTGGTGGATAGATCGGCGGCGGGCAGGTAGGCGCGATCGCACAGCTGGCGAGGCTGAGCATTCAAAATGCTATAGAGAATAATGTGACCCAGGTTGGACGCCCCAACCTCATACACCTCGGGGTAGGTCAGAACCCACCGCACCGCCGCCTGTTCCCAGGGCTTGTGAACAGCGCCTAACTCGTTGCCCAGGTAACGCCCTGGCCGAGAAATGTCCGCCGTTACCAGTGTGTCGATTGATACAGTCACAGCCCAGTTGCCCCAACGATCGCCAGTATGACCTTCATACTATAGCGGCCCTGGAGCGACCCTGGAGCGACCCTGGAGCGACCCTGGAGCGGCCTGAGGACAGGCTCCGCTGTGAACGCAACTCAGGCCGCCGCAGGCAGGGGCTGGGGCAGGTTGTCCACCATTTCAAAGGCGCGATCGAGCTGAGTGAGCTCAAAGACGATCCGAATAGCGGGCGGTACTGAGCACAGGCAAAGGCGCTTTTGCAGCTGCCGGGCGTGCTTTAGCGCCGAAACGAGGGAAATCAGGCCAGCACTGTCGAGGGACTCCACCTGGCTCATGTCTACAAACAGCCCGCTGGCCCTGTCAGACTGGATACTCTGCATCAGGGAGGCGTGGAAGTCGTGGGCATTGGAGGCGTTGAGAGAGCCCTGGGCTTGAAAAATAGCCATTTCCTTAGTCACTGTCTGCATACTGGGTAAACTCCAGGTTTTGGATAATGTTAAGACCTATTAAAGCCGTCGCGCTACATTACGACGGTACTCGGGGTTACGTTTGCTTCGCCACCTTAAATCGGTATCTGAACCATAACTTGATATAGATTCAGACCTTGTTAATTAAATACCCCCGTGAATTTACTGAACATATCTCCAACGGCTGATTCCTTTTGTGATTTGAATCACGAATCTTAGTGGTAAAGTTCACACTTTCTGGCTGGCTTGGTCACTGGCTAGGCTGGGGCTCAGGGTAGACAATAACAACAATCCAACTACGCCAGGGTAATGGTTTATGACCCCCACATTTTCCATTCGACGATTGGTAGAACAGGCCCTTCACAGTGGGCTATTGACCCCTGAGATCGAGCAGGGCATTAACGCTGAATTGACGCGCCTTGGCTATCTGCCCATTGGCGACTCTGAAGCTTTGGAACTCCTAATGTATGAAATGGACGAAGGTCGCATTCGCCTGGTTCCAGGGTTGGGTGCCTACGGCGAACCGCTTCAGCAGACCGTAATTGGTTAATTTAAACTCGTTACCCCAGACGCAGCACTCGGCTGGAGCAACCTCCCCAACTATTGAGTATTTTCAAGGCATACCTGGAATTTCTCGTAGATAGACCCAGTATCTTTGTAAAAGCTTTATAAAAACTGTCCGGATTTTTACGGAGTGCCTGGGTTAGCCAAATTTGGCTCCCGTTCTAGTCTGAGGATTGATCCCCGTGGTGTTGATCGGCCCACAGCGATCGCACGAAATCGTTGACTTGCAGGCTGGCCTGACCGTTGATTTGGTCTGAGTCAGCGCCGGCCTTTGCGCTCAGGTTGGCGATCAGCGGAATCACCTCGGTGTCGAGGGCGGGCTGAAGCTGGTCCAGGGGCCACAGCATGTCGGGAACCGCCGGTTTGTTGAGTTCAGCGATGGCGGTGTCAAAGGCGGTGCCTAGAGGAATGACGTCATCGCCATTCACCAGGGCCAGGGGCCGAATCCAGCCCGTGGATCGAGGCTCCAGCACCTGAATCACCTCGGCGTAGAGACGGGTTTGGCGGCATTCTAAAAATACAATTTGGCCTGCAACCAGGGATGTCATAGCACGTAGGACAACGTCGAGAGGACGACAGCGGTCGGGGCGATCGCGGCGCGAATCCCGCCAATTACGGTTCGCTGCTCTATGGTAGCGATTGAGCTGGGGCGGTGACACTGGCGAGATCACCCGAGGGTCTTGGCGGCGCGATCGCTGTGGCGACTCAGTCTGCCGCAATCTGGGGTCATGGCCAGGGGAGCCCAGGGATCCCAGAGAGAGGGGCAGCAGCCCCTGGCTCTGGGCAAGATTTGGCGCAGTTCACCCCTGGGGGTATGCCAAACCCATCGTGAAGTTTTATGATAATAACGGGTTGGCCGGGGGAGTGTGCGCTTTCGCCGGTCTTTCCAAACAGCGCTCTAACCAACCTCAGTAAAGCGCAACCCGTCAGCGCCAACGTTCCAGGTAAGTCCCTCGATCCGGCGCTGCTCCAGGGCTGCCTGTGCGGAGTACTCTACCGTGACCCTGCGCCTGCGGGGGGTTTGGGACTGTAGACCTTCCCTGTGCCCTTGGAACTGAGCCCTTGATATTGAGCCCCTTGAACTAGGCAGAGAGGTGTTGCTGTGTCAGTTGAGACTATCGAACGGACAACAACGTCCACCATTCAAAAACCTGCACCCCGCTATCGAGTGTTGCTCCACAACGACGACTTCAACTCGATGGAATACGTGGTGGAATCGTTGATTAAGGTCGTGCCCAGCCTGACCATGGCCCAGGCGGTTGACATCATGATGCAGGCCCATACCGCCGGAGTGGCGCTGGTGATCACCTGCGCCATGGAGCACGCCGAATTTTACAGCGAAGGGCTGTGTAACCTGGGTTTGAGCAGCACCATCGAGCCGGATGAATAAGTGGCCCTGGGCTAAACTGACTGGCTTCCCCCCCCTGGGGCGGGTGCTGATGTTTCTGCTGATTGTAGTCGTGCTCTGGGCCCCGCTGGCGCTACCCCTGTACGCACTAGCGGGGCAAGGGGTGCTGCCGGGGGGGGATATCTTCCCTACCGCCCTGCTGTACGTCGTCTTTTTGCTGGTGCTGCCCCGCTGGGAACGGCGCGTGCGCGGCGAAACTCAGCCCTGGGCCAAGGTTGGCTTTGCGGGTTGGCGCGGGCTGGCGCGGGGCATGGCGGTGGGCGCCGCCCTGGGAGCGCTGAGCATTGCGGTGTTGGCGGTGGTGCAGCTGGGGCTGGGCTGGGCGAATGTCGATCTCGCTGGTGCGCGAGGGCTGGGGCTGCTGCAGGTGGCGGCGGTGGGCGCCCTGGCAGCGACGGCGGTGGGCTGGTCCGAGGAAGTGCTGTTTCGGGGCTGGCTGCTGCGCGAACTGGAGCAGGGGTGGACACCGGGGGTAGCCCTGGGGGTCACCAGTTTGATCTTTGCGATCGCCCACTTTATCAAGCCCCTCGACGCCATTCTGGCCCTGCTGCCCCAGTTCGCCGGGCTGCTGCTGCTGGGGTTTGTGCTGGGGTGGGCGCGGCGAATTGCGATCGCCCCCGGCGAAACTGGCCTGGGCCACCCGGTGGGGCTGCACGCCGGGCTGGTGTGGGGCTACTACCTGCTGGAGGTGGGCAACCTGCTGCGGCCCACGGGCCGGGTTCCCGCCTGGGTGACGGGCCTGGATGGCAACCCCCTAGCCGGACTGTTGGGACTTACGCTGCTTGCGGGGCTTGGCGTTTTGCTGTTTCGCTGGAGCCGCTCGCCCGACCGGTGAACGACTGACATGGGCCATCAGCTGGGCCTGGGTACTGCGGGTTTCTTCCCCCTCGCCGGGGCGGCGCTGGTGGTAGCTGCCGTCGCTGGCCAGGTCCCAGGCCTGGCGGTTGTCCTCCAGGCAGAGGTTGAGGATGGCTTTGAGTTCTTTTCGGAGGGCGGGATCGGCGATGGGTACCATCACCTCTACCCGGCGATCGAGGTTGCGGGGCATCCAGTCGGCGCTGCCCAGCAGAAAAATTTCCCTGCCGCCATTCTGGAAGTAAACAATGCGGGAATGTTCTAAAAACTGACCCACAATGCTGATCACCCGAATGTTGTCGCTGATGCCGGGCAGTCCCGGCCTGAGGCAGCAGATGCCCCGAATAATCAGATCGACGCTCACCCCGGCCTGGGACGCCTGGTAGAGCAGGGCGATCAGGTCGGGATCGACCAGGGAGTTCATTTTGGCGATAATCCGGCCGCGTTTTCCTTTGGCCTGCAGGGCAATTTCCTGCTCAATCAGGGCGACGAGGCGCTGGCGCAGAGTCAGGGGGGCCACCAGCAGCTGGCGGTAGACCTGCTGCCGCGAGTAGCCGGTCAGGTAGTTAAACAGGTCAGAAATGTCGGCCCCGATATCGTCGCGGGCGCTGAGCAGACCCAGGTCCGTGTAGAGCCGCGCGGTTTTGGGATTGTAGTTGCCGGTGCCGATGTGATAGTAGCGCCGAATCTGCTGCCCCTCGCGCCGCACCGCCAGGGTGACTTTGCAGTGGGTTTTGAGCCCCACCAGTCCGTAGACCACGTGCACCCCCGCCTGCTCCAGCTTGCGGGCCCAGTTGATGTTGTTCTCTTCGTCAAAGCGGGCTTTGATCTCCACCAAAACCGTGACCTGCTTGCCGTTCTCGGCGGCCGAAATCAGCGAATTGACGATGGGCGAATCGCCCGAGGTGCGGTAGAGCGTCATCTTGATCGCCAGCACCTGAGGGTCGTGGGCGGCCTGGGTAATGAACCGCTGCACCGTGGCCGAGAAGGAGTGATAGGGATGGTGGATCAGCTGATCCTGCCGCCGCAGCAGCGAGAAGAGGTCCTCGGCGGTTTCGAGGGCCATATCGTCGGCATCGACTTGGGGCGGACTCAGGTTTTCGATCGCTGGCGGTACGGTCGGGGTCCAGCTGGGGGCTTTGAGGTCGGGCAGGGGCAGGGCCATAAAGGTCATCAGGTCGCTCAGGCCAATCAGCCCATCAATGTCGTAAACGTCGGTGGGGGCCAGGGCCAGTTCTTCCGTCAGCATGGCCCGCACCGGTCCCGGCGTGTTCCGCTGAATCTCCATCCGCACCGCTGACCCACCCCGGCGGCGCTTGCGCAGCTCCTGCTCGATGGCCAGCATCAGGTCGTCGGCTTCGTCTTCTTCGACGGCCAGGTCGGCGTTGCGGGTGATCCGAAAGCCGTAGTGCTCCTGCACTACCATGCCGGGGAATAGGGCGGTCAGGTTGGCGGCAATCACCTGCTCCAGCGGTACGCCCAGCCAGCGGCAGGGACCCTCCTCTGAGCTTTCATCGCTGGGAGTGGGCAGCGAAATAAATCGCGGCAGCACTCGGGGTACTTTGACCCGGGCAAAGTGGGTCTGCTGGGTGCGGGGGTCTTTGACTACCACCGCCAGGTTCAGGCTGAGGTTGGAGATGTAGGGGAAGGGATGGCCGGGATCGACGGCCAGGGGGGTCAACACCGGAAAGATTTGCTCGTCGAAGTAGTCGCGGCAGTAGATCTGCTGGGGTTTGGTCAAATCGTCGTGGTCCAGCAGCCAGATCCCCTGGCGAGACATTTGCTGTCTCAGGTCCTTGGCAAAGAACTGGTGCTGCTGCTCTACCATCGGCCCCAGGGCAGTGCTGATGGCACTGAGGTGCTCCTCCGGAGACAGACCGTCGGGCGATCGCTTGGTGACCTGGGCCTCAATTTGCCGCTTCAGGGCGGCCACCCGCACCATGAAGTACTCGTCTAAGTTGCTGCTGAAGATGGCCAAAAATTTCAGGGCCTCGAGCAGGGGAGTGCGCTCGTCGAGGGCTTCGTGGAGTACGCGACGATTGAACTCCAGCCAGCTCAACTCCCGGCTGATGTAGTACTCAGGGGCGTTGAGGTTGAGGGCGGCTTCACCGCTGGGGCGTTCACTGCTGTGGCGTTCGACCGTGGCCATCGGATTAAGCTCCCCAAATTATGAGTCCCCTGGCAATGATTCTCCCGATCCAAACACCCTTTCTTCCTGCCCCTGCCACCATTCGCCCAGATCCATTAGGGCCTGGTGGAGCGCCGCCAATTCGGTGGCATAGGTCTCAGGATCGAGGTGGGGACGCTGCTCCTGCAGGAGCTGTAGCCGCCACTGAATCAGCAGCCAGGGCTTAGAAAGCCCGTCGGTAGCTTCGATATATCTCGCCCAGTCTTTGCCGTCCATGGATAGGTTTCATGCTGAATCGCGATCGCCCTGGGGCCGCTTGCCAACCAGGCCCCGAAAACACGGCTCTAAGCCAGGTCGGGTTAAGGCTGAGTTAACATACTAACGCGCCCGGGGCCGGAGACAAAGGCTCCGACCCCAGGCGCATGGTTTTTGGGTGAGTTGTTACTGGCGCTGCTTAAAGGCCGTCAGCCATTCGCGCAGTTCGCTGGCGGCCACCTCGCGCCCGCCCAGACCAAACGCGATCGCGATCGCCACGGCGATCGCTCCCAGCAGCAGTCCGAAGGCCAGGTTGACAATGTCTGGGGCCACCCCCATCTGCTGTAGGGCCATCGCCCCCACAAAGATCAAAATGGCGATGCGAGCCGCCTGGGCCAGCACAGTCGCCTGGCCGGTGCCCATGGAGCGGATCAGGCGAAACGCCACGTTAGCCAGGTAGAGGCCTACGGCAAAGACGACCACCCCGCTTAGCACCCGTGCCCCAATCAGCAGGATGGCCTGCACAATGTTGGTGAGGCCCGGAAAGTTCAAAATTTCGGTGGCCGTTACCGCCCCAAACAGCACGATGGCCACCAGGGTGACGATGCCCACCACATCTGAGGGGGTGCGGCCCGGAGTCTGCACCGAGGCGATCGGACGTCCCTCGGCATCCAGACCAGGCTGGACGGTTGTGGCGCTGGGGCCCTGGTTCAACTCCGGCAGTCCCAGAATGCCCATAATGTTGTCAAAGCCTGCTCCCCGCAGCAGGTTGGTCACTAGGTCAGCCACAAAGCGGCCCACAAAGTAGGCGACGGCAATGACGACACCGGCCATGATGATCTGGGGAATGGCCGTCAGCACCCGCTCCAGCATCAAAATTGCCGGAGCCGAAATGGCATCAATGTTGAGTTCGTTCAGGGCCGCTACCACCGTCGGGATCAGCACCAGAACGTAGGCTACGGTACCCGCCAACCGCGACAGCGACAGGTTACTAGTAGTAGAGGTAGAGGTGGTAGGGCCTGGGCCTGGGGCGGAGCTGCGGAACCCCATCCGGCGGCCCAGCTGGTCAGCCCCAGTCGCCAGCAGCAAGTTGGTGACCACACCGCGCACAATCCGGGCGATCACCCAGCCGATGGCCAGCACAATGGCTGCGGTGATAATTCGAGGAATCGCCTGTAGGAAAGAGTTAATCAATCCCTCCACGGGGGCCAGCAGGCCGGGCAGCTGGAGGGCACTTAGAATCAGCGGAATAAACAGCAGCAGGATGAACCAGTACAGCACGTTGCCAATGGTTTCATTCAAAACCACCGGGCTGCTACCCCGCTCCAGTCCCGTCTGCTGGGCCAGGCGATCGTCCAGGTTAAACCGTCCCAGCCCGTTGATGACGAGGGATTTCACCAGGGTTGCCGTCAGCCAGGCGACCCCCAGCAGCAGCAGGGCCCCACCAATGCGCGGCAGGTAGAGGAAAATTTGGTCTAAAAAGTTGTTCAGCGGGGTTGATACCCCGGCCAAATTGAGGGCATTTAGCGACGCCACAATGGCGAATAGAAAAATGACCCAGTACACCACAGCGGAGACCCACTTCTCCACCTGGACTGGGGCATCCGCCGGTCGGCCAAGGGCCCAGTTGGCCAGGCGATCGTCTAGACTGGTCTGGCGCAGCAGTTTGCGAATGGCCAGAGCCACCACCGTGGCCACAATCCAGCCCAGCAGCAGCAGCGCGATCGCCCAGATGAGGCTGGGCAAAAATTGCCCCAGTTGGATCGCCGCCGCCTCTAAAAAGCCGACTGGACCCGCCACCGGACCCGTCGCTGGCACATTAGTACCTGGTCCAGCCCCAGGCTGCGCGAGCTGGAGCAGCGTCAATGAGAAAAAATCAATCATGATCCTTGTAGTTGAGAGCGTGCTGAAAGAGCATCGTGCACGAAGGCATCGTGCGGGGGGACAGCTTACGCGATCTCGACAATCGGCTATTTACTACAGGAAACAGAAAATAAACTGCCCACGCAAGGTTAGTTGAGTAGGCATGCCACCGCATCAGCCCAGAGACATAAAATGGTCCAGCTTAGGTCAGGTACAGTGGTTATTGCCAGGAAAGCTTTCCTAATACTGCCACCCGGGCCGATTCTCTCAGGAGACCGTCAGGATGTCTACCCGTCAGGTGATTGAGCACAGTATTTCTGTCTGCGCCAGTGCCACTGAGGTGGAGCAGTGCCTGACGCAGTTAGATCTAATGCACCGCTGGCTCAACCCCGCGCTTCGGTGTGAGCCGATTGGCACCTGGAGCACCGATTTGGGTGCCCAGAGCCGCTTTATCATCCGGCTGCCCCTGTGGCAGCCCACGCTTATCAGCACGGTGACGGAACGGGCACCAGGCCTGCTTGTGTGGTCTTTTGAAGGGTTTTTCAGGGGCCGCGATCGCTGGGAATGCCGCCCCGAAGCAGAGGGCACCAGGCTCTTGAACCGCTTTGAATTTGAAATTCCCAACCCGGTTGTCCAGGTGGGGTTCGACTGGTTTGCCGCCCGCTGGACGAAGCGCGATATGGCCGCTCAGCTGGGTCGCCTCAAACAGGTGGCCGAGACCCTTAACAATTCCTGCTAGTACCTCATTTCCTATTAGCGCTTTTCTCAGGCCCAGAGCCAAGGAGAAAGAGTCGAGGAGAAAGCGTGCAGGGCGCTAAAATAAAAAACTGCGCTGTTGCTATTTCACAAAGCCTAGACCTATGGCCGGTTCTGCCCGTCAATACCACATCACCACCTTCGGCTGCCAGATGAACAAGGCCGACTCCGAGCGCATGGCCGGCATTCTCGACACCATGGGCCTGAGCTGGACCGACGACCCCTACGAGGCCGACGTGGTGCTCTACAACACCTGCACCATTCGCGACAACGCCGAGCAAAAGGTCTACTCCTACCTGGGTCGTCAGGCCAAGCGCAAGCACGAAAAGCCCGACCTGACGCTGATTGTGGCGGGCTGCGTGGCCCAGCAGGAGGGCGAGGCTTTGCTGCGCCGGGTGCCTGAACTCGACCTGGTGATGGGGCCGCAGCACGCCAACCGCCTGCAGGACCTGCTGGAGCAGGTGCTCGACGGCAACCAGGTAGTGGCCACCGAAGAGGTGGACATCATGGAGGACATCACCAAGCCCCGCCGCGACAGCACCATTACCGCCTGGGTGAATGTGATCTACGGCTGCAACGAGCGCTGCACCTACTGCGTGGTGCCGGGGGTGCGCGGCGTCGAGCAGTCCCGCACTCCCGAAGCGATTCGGGCCGAAATGGAGGAATTGGGTCGCCAGGGCTTTAAAGAAGTGACCCTGCTGGGTCAAAATATCGACGCCTACGGGCGCGACCTGCCCGGTTCCACCGTCGACGGACGTCACCAGCACACCTTCACTGACCTGCTGCACTTCGTCCACGATGTGCCCGGCATCGAGCGCATTCGCTTTGCCACCAGCCACCCCCGCTACTTTACGGAACGGCTAATTCGCGCCTGCGCCGAGCTGCCCAAGGTGTGTGAGCACTTCCATATCCCTTTCCAGTCGGGGGACAACGACGTGCTGAAGGCCATGGCCCGGGGCTACACCCACGAAAAGTATCGCCGCATTATCGACACCGTGCGCCGCTATATGCCCGATGCGGCGATCAGCGCCGATGCGATCGTGGGCTTCCCCGGCGAAACCGAGGCGCAGTTTCAGCACACTCTGGATCTGGTCAACGACATTGCCTTTGACCAACTCAATACGGCGGCCTATTCCCCCCGTCCCGGCACTCCCGCCGCCCTGTGGGAGAATCAGCTGTCGGAGGAGGTGAAGCGCGATCGCCTGCAGCGGCTCAACCACCTGGTCAATACCAAAGCCGCGGAGCGATCGCAGCGCTACCAGGGCCGCATCGAAGAAGTGCTGGTCGAAGCCATCAACCCCAAAGATCCCACCCAGGTGATGGGTCGGACTCGGGGTAACCGGCTGGCCTTCTTTACGGGTGATTATGCTGCGCTGAAGGGCGAGTTGGTGCAGATCAAAATTACTGAAGTGCGCCCTTTTAGCCTCACCGGGGAACGGATTCAGGCCCTAGTTGCCGCTGGTTAGGGGGATACGGCCCTGGGCCGCGTCAACCCTAAAAGTTAGGACGTGGCAAAGCTGGGGGTACAAGGCGTATGCCAAACCTTAAGCCCTGCCCCAGGTTCTTAAGGCTGCATAAATATGCGGTAATGTCTGATTCTCGGTAACATGCGAGAATAAATCGAGCATAACTAAGCAACCCGTTGCACTTCTATTAAATTAGGACCTTTGGCATGGCCGAGATTCAATTTTCCCGTGGTATCGCAGAACCTGTCATTCCCGATGTGCGGCTTACCCGCGCCAAGGACGGCTCCGACGGCACCGCCACCTTCTACTTCGATCACCCCCAGGCGCTCTCCCAGGAGGAAGGGGTTGAAATCACCGGTATGTACCTGGTTGACGAAGAGGGCGAGATGACCAGCCGCGATGTCAACGGCAAGTTTGTCAACGGCGAACCAGCGGGCATTGAGGCCACCTACGTGATGAAAAGCGAAGCCGAGTGGGATCGCTTCATGCGGTTCATGAACCGCTACGCCGAGCAAAACGGCCTGGGCTTCACCAAGAGCTAGTTCCCCCGACTACTATGGCCCATCCCCCAGCCCACTCCCAGAGGCTGTCGCGGCCTGTGCGCTGCGCGGTAATTACGGTCAGCGATACCCGCACCGTGGAGAGCGATCGCAGCGGGCAGATCATTCAAACCCTGCTGAACCAGGCGGGGCATCGGGTCCACGACTACCGCATCGTACCCGATGAGCCCAGTCAAATCGGCCCCCTGTGCCAAACCCTGGCCCAGGAGGCTGAGGTTGACGGCATTATTCTCACCGGCGGCACGGGCATTGCCCCCCGCGACACCACCTACGACGCGATCGCTGCCCTGCTAGAGAAAACCCTGCCCGGCTTTGGCGAACTCTTCCGTCAGCTCAGCTTTCAGGAGATCGGCTCCCGCGCCATGGCCTCCCGCGCCGTGGCCGGGGTCTTGGGGTCAACACTGATTTTTTCGCTGCCGGGTTCGAGCAACGCCGTCACCCTGGCGATGGAGGCGCTGATTTTGCCCGAATTGCCCCACCTGGTCAGCCAGCTGCGGGGCTGAGCCGTCCCTTTTGGTGCTGCTGCCATGACCCCTGCTCCGTCGTCCCAGTGGGCGCGTCTGCTCAAAAATCAGGGTACCTGGGTGGGCTCTTTCACCCAGCTTTCCCCCACCGGCACGGTGCTACAGGACATCCCCTCGGAGGTGGCCCTGGTGCCGCTCAGCGCTGGCAACACCATGCGCCAGACCATTCGCAAATCCCCGCCCCAGCAGCCCCCCAGCGAAACCGTGCTGGAGTACAGTTCCCTGGGGCGGGGGGTGCTGTTCTGCGAAACCGGAGCCTTTTCCCAGGGCTCCATCCAGCGCAGCCCGGTAAGCGACTTTGGGGCTGAGCTGGGGCTAATTCACGGCTTTGAGCGATTGCGTTTGGCCCTGGTCTTTCCCAAAGTGCCCACCCTCGGCCACCTGACGCTGATTCGCGAGTCCCGGCAGGGCCATGAGCCCACAGACCGTCCCGCGCTGAGCATCGATCAGCTCGTCGGCACCTGGGTGGGGACAGCCGAAACGGTATTTCCCGACCTGCAGCCCCCCCAGACGATGGCCACCCGGCTAGAGGTTTGGCAGGCGGGATCGGCGGTGGGTCAGCGCCTGAGTTTTGGCAACAGTCCGGTTCTCCAGTCCCAGGGGCAGGTGGTCGACTCCACCCTGCGGTTTGATCAGGGCAGGCAGCCGGTCACCGTGCTGCTGCTGCCGGGGGGAGCATCGGCCAGTTTTCCGACCGAAATTGTGCCGGGGCAGCCGCTATTTTTGGAGGTGGGCTGGCTGATTAACCCCACCCTGCGGCAGCGGCTGATTCGCACCTACAACGCCCAGGGCACCTGGGAGGGTCTAACTCTGGTTACAGAGCAGAAAAACTAAGCAGAAAAACTAACTGGCCTTGACCCGGTAGCCGATGTCGCGGCGGTAGACCATGCCCTCAAAGCGAATTTTGTCGATTCCGGTGTAGGCATTGGCGATCGCGGCCTCGAAGGTATCGCCCAGCCCCGTCACCCCCAGCACGCGACCGCCGTCGGCCACAACGCTGCTGCCCTTGCGGCGAGTACCGGCGTGGAACACCAGCGCCCCGGTGTCGGTGGCTTCCGCAACCCCAGAGATCTCCATGCCCTTGGGGTAGCTGCCGGGGTAGCCCTCGGCGGCCACGACCACACAGGCGGCGGCTCCCGGCTTCCACTGCAGCTCAAGGCTGTCGAGCCGTCCTTCAATGCAGGCCAGCATCACGTCGTCCAGGGGGGTTTCCAGCAGGGGCAGCACCGCCTGGGTCTCCGGATCGCCAAAGCGACAGTTGAACTCCACCACTTTGGGCTCCCCCTTGGGGGTGATCATCAGCCCGGCGTAGAGCACGCCGCGATAGTCGATGCCCTGGCGGCGCAGGGTGGCGATCGCGGGCTCCAGCACCTCCTGCTGCACCCGCGCCATGATCGCCGGCGTGACCACCGGAGTAGGAGCGTAGGCGCCCATGCCGCCGGTGTTGGGGCCGGTGTCGCCCTCGCCGATCGCCTTGTGGTCCTGGGCGGGCACCAGGGGGCGAATGGTCTGGCCATCGGTCACCGCCAGCACCGACGCTTCCTGTCCGGTCATGTACTCTTCGATCACCACCTGACGGCCCGCCTCGCCAAAGCGGCCGCTGAAGACCTCGTTTACCGCCTGGGTAGCTTCCTCGAGGGTTTGGGCCACCGTTACCCCCTTGCCCGCCGCCAGGCCATCGGCCTTGACCACGATTGGTGCGCCCTCCCGGTCCAGGTAGGCCAGGGCCGCAGCGGCGTCGGTGAAGACGGCGGCCCTGGCCGTGGGAATGCCGGCCTCGGCCATCAGCGCCTTGGCCCAGGCTTTGCTGGCTTCAATCTGGGCCCCGGCCTGCACCGGGCCAAACACCTTTAGCCCCTGACGCTGCAGGTAGTCGGTAATGCCGTCGGCCAGGGGCTGCTCCGGGCCAATGACCACCAGCTCCAGGTTGTTGACCAGGGCAAAGCGGGCGATGCCCTCAAAGTCATCGGCATTCATGGCCAGGTTGCGGCAGCGGGGAAGGGTGGCAGTGCCGCCGTTGCCAGGCACACAGACCACCTCAGTAATCCGGGGCGACTGGAGCAGCGACCAGGCCAAGGTGTGTTCACGGCCACCGTTGCCGACCACGAGAGCTTTCACAGGCAGTTCCCCAAAAAATGCGCCCCTTATTCTCCCACGTAGTCACCACAAACCACCGCTAAATTGCTGAGTTTGTGAAGCCTACCTAGGCACAACTACCCAGGCCAGCTACCGCACCTCAACCCCCAGGGTTTCGGCCGCAGGCAGGGCCGCAATTTGCCGGGGCAGGGTGACCGTAAAGGTAGCTCCCTGCCCCGGCAGGCTGTTAACCGCAATGGTTCCCCCCATCACCGTCACCAGGGAATGGACAATCGCCAGGCCCAGGCCCGTGCCGGGGCGCTGGCGACGGATAGTCTGATCGACCTGGCGAAAGGCTTCAAAGATATGGGGCAGCTGTTCTCTGGCGATCCCGATGCCGGTATCTTCCACGACCAGGCTAATGTGGCTGGCTCCATCGTCCGTGACCCTAACGCTCACCTGGCCGCGATCGGTAAATTTGATCGCATTGGAGACCAGATTGGTGAGCACCTGACGCAGGCGGTGCTCGTCGTTGATGACAACCGGATCGCTGAGGTTCAGGTCGCGCTCCAGGGTCAGGGTCTTACCGTCCGCCAGCGATCGCAGGTCTGACAGCGTGGCCTCCACCAGACGGTGCAGATCCACCGCACTGGGGATCAAGGTCAGCCGCTGGGCCTCCAGCTTAGACAAATCCAGAATGTCATTGACCAGACTGAGCAGGTTTTTGCCATTGGTAAAAATGCGCCTCACCATCTCCGCCTGATGGGAGGTCAATGGGCCCTTGGACTGGCTGTCGAGAATTTGTGAGAACCCCAAAATGGCGTTGAGGGGCGTGCGCAACTCGTGGGACATGGTGGCCAAAAATTCAGACTTGACCCGATAGGCTTCGATCAGCTTGAGATTCTGGTCTTCGATGTAGCGCCGCTGATCCTCTAGCTCCTGATTTTGGCGGGTGAGCAGCATGTTGGTCTGCTGCAGCTGGGCCAGGGCCAGAGCCTCCCGCTGCTCTGCCTCATAGACCCGCAGAGCGTTGCGCAGCAGCAGGGCCAGGCGATCGGGGGAAACCCGAGTCTTGATCAGGTAGTCGCTGGCTCCAGCTTTCATCAGATCGACGGCAATCTGCTCGTCGCCCTGACCGGTCAGCACCACCAGGGGAATGGTGACCCCCTCGGAGCGCCACTGCCGAATCAGCGAAAGCCCGTCCTGCTCCGGTAGGCGATAGTCCAAAAAGACACAGTCGTAGGCAGCACTGTTGAGGCAGTCGATCGCCTCCTGGGCATTGTTGACCTCCGTCACCTGTACCGCCAGGTCAGCGCGGCTCAGCGCCCGGCAAATGGCCATGCGATCGACCGCATCATCATCCACCAGTAAGATTTCGAGCGCTCTACCCATTCGGTTAGCCTTTATTCCCACAACCCACGGCGGTAGCTCCTCCTGGATCTGTTTAAGGTTAAGGAATTTCACACAGCGCCCAGTACTGGTTGAGCGATGCCATTACATCTGCAAAGGTAGCAAAGGTCACGGGCTTTAGAATATAGCCGGCCACGTTTAGGCGGTACGCCTCCAGCCGGTCCTGGTCGGCGTCAGAGGTCGTCAGCACCACCACTGGGGTCGATCGCAGCGAAGCATCCCGGCGCAGTTCCTGTAAAAATTCTAGCCCATTCATCTTGGGCATATTGATGTCGAGCAGTACCAGGCGACGATGGCTCGGTACTGACGGTGGCTGAGAATCGCTGCCGCGCAGCATCGACAGTGCGTCTAGCCCATTGCTGGCAATGTAGAGGGGGTTTTCGATGCGGTTGCGCTTAAAAGCCCTCTGAACGTTCATCACGTCGACCTCATCGTCTTCGACGAGCAGAACGTTGACGGTGCGTTTTGTCATGACGTGCTCCTGTGACGACAGGGGAGGCCGGACTGAATCAGCGTACCAGGCAGCAGGCGCTAGATGCAGATCGGCGGCATCGACGTCAGCACCGACTGATGCTCGTCAACCCTCGATGCCATCGCGGACAACCAAAGTCTCGCCCTTGTCTAATTTCGCCCTTAGAACCCATCCAAAAACCCGCTGTACCTTTCGGCCGAGGCCTCAGATACTTGGTTTTCGAATCAGTCCTTGATTAAATCGCCTTTTTATAAAGTGGATTGACACGATGATTGAGTGACAGCTAGGCCGTCATCCACAATCAACCTCCTCCGCATTTATTGTAGAAAGCGGTTTCGAGGTTTCTATCTGCCCAAGGGATGAACCTCTGCCCTGGGACGAAACTCTTTGAGCTGGGGCATTTGAGCGGTCAGAGCCTGGGGGTTAACCCCGGCCCGGTGGGCGGCCAGCAGCCCCACCGCCTCCAGGTATGAGGCCACCCGCACCGCCGGAATGCCGAGGGCTTCGGGACCCACTGCCAGGGCGGTGGTGTTGGCCTCCACGGCGATCGCCAGCGCCCGCCGTCCCAGACTTAGCAGAGCACTGCCCCCGCAGGCGCTGGCGGGCACCACAATGGCGTCGACCCGATCGGCCCACAGCCCTAGGCTAGAACGGCCTGCCCCCGGCCCCGGCACAAACTGCGGCGCCCGACTCAGCCCCGCCAGCACGCAGGGCAAAAATGTGTAGCCAATTTCCTCGGCGGCTGACTTGGGTGCCACTGAGGGATCCAGCGGCAGCGGGCTGAGGGCCGGGGCGTGGGCGCAGGGCACCTTCAGCGTGCGCACCACCAGGTGGCTGATCACCGCCTCAGCTCCGGCCAGGGGGTCAACGCCCTGGCCCTGGCGATAGTCCTGCAGGGCCTCGGTGTCGATGTCTTCGGGGAAGCGGGCGACAACGGCGATCGCCTCAGCCCCGGCTGCGATCGCCTGCTCGGCCGCCCGCAGCAGGCTGTCGGGCCGCTGAATGGTCCCCCAGGTCGCCCCCGACTCAGCCCGACGCAGCTCGACCCCCAGCGCCGCATCGGTGACCACGTAGTCGGTCAAGTCCAAGCCCAGGGTGGCGCGGGCCGCGTCCGCCGCCTGCAGGTGTCGCCAGCGCAAATCCTCTTCAATCGCCGCATCCAGCACCAGCCCGATGCGGTTGCGGTGTACCGGAGCCAATCCCCAGCGCCCCGCCGCAAACTGGTCCAGGCCGTAGCCCTCGACGTAGCAGGCGTTGGGCAGGGGCCAGTACAGCTGCGCCCCGTTCATCACGTTGGGGTGGGTGATCAGGGTATCGACCACCGAGGCGATCGCTCGCGCCACCGGCAGCGCATCCCCCGCGTAGCCTCCCACGGCGGCACCGATTCCCGTCGGCACCACCAGCACCGCCGTGTAGGGACGACGTTCGAGGTCAGGGTGGGGCATAGGACTCAGGGACTAGAAGTGGCGTTAGAACCAGCGGCATTGGCTGTCGAAGGGGCTGCCCCGGTGGTGACCACCGCTTCTACGATGGCGGTTTGGGTGGCAGTGTTGACCCCAGTAATGGCCCAACGCAGCGGCTCACCCCGCTCTGCCAGGGCCGCCTCTATGGCGCTGACCAGATCCCCCTGCCCATGGCCCAGGCCAAACTCCAGGATAATAAATTGAGTTGCTAGCGCCATATTGACCAAGGGAGTAAGGACGTGCTCTGGGGGAGGTGGAGGGCCTGGCTGCCAAACCTCCTCTGGTGGTGGGCAATACCCACCCTACCGGCTACCGGTTCACCCAACGGGCTATCCCTGGCCAAACTGCTTTTGGTAGACGATGTCCTCTTTTTCGGTCTCCAGCTTGATGTTGGAGCGGGGGTAGGCCACACACAGCAGCGCGTACCCCTCAGCCTGGAGCTCAGGACTCACCCCCATGCCGTCACTCTGCTCCACCTCGCCCTCCAGCACCAGGGCTGCACAGGTGGTGCAGACCCCCGCCCCACAGGAGGTAGGTAGATCCAGGCCCGCCGCCTGAGCTGCATCGAGAATGGTCTGGTCTGCCGGGACGGTGATGGTCTGGGTAGCGCCCTGGTGATGAATTTCGACGGTGTAGCTGGTGGCCATAGTGGATTGAGCGGAATCTAGGTGAGTAACGAAAGGACTTGAATAGGCTCAGCCCAGCAACCTGGGCTGAGCCAGGGGCCGCCCAAACGCCGGAGCCAAGTCCTTTGATATTTACAGTCCAAATCTCAACCTATCATCCCAGCGGGAAGGTGCGGTCAAATTCTTCCAGCAGATCGTCCATTTCTTCGATCGCCTGGTTGACGTCAATGCGTAGCGTGCCCAGATCCGGCTGCTCCAGCAGCTGAATCAGCGCCTCTCGCTTCGATCGAATGGTGGCAATGCGATCGCGAATTACCTGTAGCTCCATAGCCTTTCCCCAGCAGTTTCCGTCTTCTTCGACAGCATAAACAACTTTGTGGCGAGATGCACCTACCTCACCCCCCTGCGCGCCCTACCTTTCTCAGCCACAAAACGGCATGATGGGTAGATGTAACCGTTTTGATCGAGGGGTCTATGTTGGGGCGTACAAATCTGAGCTTGGTGCTGCTGGCAGTGGGGGGAGTGCTCACCGTCATTGGTTTCGTGGCCTACTTCCAGGACAACTCCACCCTCAATCTGGTCGGGTTTTTCTACGGCATTCCTGTGCTGTTGGGCGGGCTGGCCTTGCGGGCGGCGGAGCTAGAGCCTGCGCCCTACACCCAGCCCACTTCCCCGGAGGTACTCAAACTGCGCGAGGAACAGGCCACCCCCACCCAAAACCAGGTGCGCCAGGATGTCACCCGCTACCGCTACGGCCAGGAGGCCCACCTGGATGTCGCGCTGCAAAAACTGGGCCTGAGTCCGTCGGGGCAGGAGTGCCCTGAGCTCAGCGGCCTTCACGAAACCGAGGTTGAGGGCAGCTATGCCCTGGTGCTGGAGTTCGACTCGCCCACGGTACCTTTTACCACCTGGGTGGAAAAGAAAGCCAAAATTGAATCGTTCTTTGGCCCCAACCTCCGGGCCGACCTGAGCCAACCCGCCGCAGACCGGGTCAACCTGGCCCTGATCACCCAGCTGGAACCAGCCGCCCCGGCCCCGGTGGAGGCCCAGTAGAGGCCCATTGGAGGCTCATTAGAGATCAGGCCCACTCCAGCCCAGTTTTACCCCTGCCCTATGACTCGCCCCGCCCCACGCTTTTCTCGCCAGCTTCAGGCCAGCGCCGCCCTGGCCCCAGTCCTGCGCTGTCTGGCCCTGGTGGCCCTGCTCTGGGGGGTGACCGCCTGCGCTACCCCGGCCCTCCAGCTCAGCGCCAACTACCAGAGCGTATCCCCCAGCCCGGACGGCATTGGACGGGTGTAC
The DNA here is from genome assembly GCF_000763385.1 of Leptolyngbya sp. KIOST-1. Classification (NCBI taxonomy): domain Bacteria; kingdom Bacillati; phylum Cyanobacteriota; class Cyanophyceae; order Leptolyngbyales; family Leptolyngbyaceae; genus Leptolyngbya; species Leptolyngbya sp. KIOST-1. The sequence continues at coordinate 2,041,182 of NZ_JQFA01000004.1, read as the reverse complement.
CTGGGCCGGGAGATTGCCCAAACCATGGGCCATGAGGGGGCTGGCTGGCTCGATCGCCCCAGTCGAGTCCTTCAGGAACGGCCCCAGGCGGCGATCGCCGCCCTTGACCTCGCCCCCACCGATGTCGTGGCCGACATTGGCGCTGGTACCGGCTACTTCGCCCGCCGCATCGCGCCCCTGGTGCCCCAGGGCAGGGTGCTAGCCGTCGATATTCAGCCCGAAATGCTGGCGATGCTCCAGGCGGAGTTGGAGGCCCAGGGGATTGAGAACGTGGAGCCCGTGTTGGGCCAGCCCGACAGCCCCAACCTGCCATCCAATGCCATCAACCTGGCCCTGATGGTCGATGCCTACCACGAGTTTGCCTACCCCCGCGAGATGATGCAGGGGGTAGTGGCGGCGCTCAAACCCGGCGGGCGGGTTGTGCTGGCCGAGTACCGGGCCGAAAATCCCCTGGTGATGATCAAGCGCCTGCACAAGATGAGTGTGGCTCAGGTGCGCCGGGAAATGGCCGCCGTTGGCTTGGCCTGGATCAAAACCGACGATCGCCTGCCCGAGCAGCACCTGCTGTTTTTTGAAAAGCGGGCTTGAGCAGCCCGTGTGAGACAATTAAAAATTATTGCTGATCGTGACCCAAGGACGTCGACCCATGCTGAAGCGGCTGGCCACAGTGCTTTTGATTGTTTTTGCTGTTACCCTCCAGGGCTGCGTGGGCGGCGGCGGCGGGCTACAGGCCTACGCCGACCAGTACTCCGGCTACGAGTTCATGTACCCGACAGGTTGGGTTGAGGTGAACGTGCCCGGTGCCGCCGACGTGGTGTTCCACGACATTATTCACGAAACCGAAAACGTCAGCGTGGTGATCAGTGACGTACCCGAGGGCAAAGACCTCGACGACCTGGGCACCCCCACCGAAGTTGGCTACAAACTCTCCAAGAGCTTTAGCGCCCTTTCCGGGGATGAAAGCACCGTCGACTTGCTCAGCGCCCAGCGAATTACCACCGCCGACAACAAGACCTACTACATCCTCGAATACCTGGCCGACCTGCCCGCCGGCCCCCGCCACAACCTGGCCAGCGCCATTGTGCGCCGGGGCAAGCTCTACACCTTCAACGCCTCCACCGACGAGAGCCGCTGGGAGAAGGTCAGAGACATGATGAAGCAGTCGGTTGCTTCCTTTAAGGTGGCCTAGGGGCTATCATCGACTAGCTGCTAAACGCTCCAAAAATCAAGGCTTACGGCCCCTAGTACTCTGCGTCAGAAGTCAGTCAACTGTTCCCGACACCTGACACCCGATACCGGACACTCCAGCCAAGGTTGTTCTATTTCTGCTAACCACTACTAGCCTGTTATTTGGATCGGGCCTGGAAAAGCGCTAATCATGGGAGTTCTCGCTGGAAATGATGACAGGCTCTCAGCGTCTGTCGAGCTAAAGATAGTGGGTCTAGTAGGGTTTCGGGTGCAGGGGTGGCCTTGAACCGCAGACCTGATACCGCGACCCCAGGCTGCGGCTCCCGTCCTGATCACATTGACTAAGTCCTCGGCGTCTGCCATGCCAACCTCTCCTCGCCCCCAGTTCGTGCTCGCCTCAGCCTCCAAGGGTCGCCGCCTGCTGCTAGTCGGGGCGGGTATCCATCCCTTTGTCTGCCCCAGTAACTTTGACGAGGACCAGGTGGCGCTGACGGCCCCGCCCAGCTACGTGGCCACCCTGGCCCGCTGTAAGGCCGAGTCGGTGGCCCCCCAGTTCCCCAGTGCGCTGGTGCTGGGCTGCGATTCAGTGCTGGCCTTTGGGGGCAAAATCTACGGCAAACCCAAGGATAGGGACGACGCGATCGCCCGTTGGCAGGCGATGCGGGGCCAGGTGGGCGAAATTCACACCGGCCATGCCCTGATTGCGCCCAGCGGGATCACCCTGGTACGCAGCGCCGTCACCCGGGTTTACTTTGCCGATATCGACAACGCCACCATTGAAACCTACGTTGACTCGGGGGAGCCGCTGGTCTGCGCCGGAGCCTTTTCCATCGACGGCAAAGGCGGCATGTTTATCGAAAAAATTGAGGGCTGCCACACCAATGTCATTGGCCTCAGCCTGCCGCTGCTGCGGGTCATGCTGGCAGAACTGGGCTACCGGGCCACGGAGTTCTGGTAGGGTTCTTTTTCCGATACACTGAAGGAATGCTCAAATTTGGGCGGCCTTATGCTGGGGCTTGACGTCAGATATTCGTCTCGATGGGGTCGCAGGATGATAAGGTTTTTTGTTGTCGATTAATCCGTACTAAAGAGGCGTTGGAGAACCATGAGCGCAGAGACTTTTGAAAAGGTCAAAAAGATTGTCAGCGAGCAGCTAGGGGTGGAAGAGGCTGACGTTAAACCCGAAGCGAGCTTTGCCAACGACCTGGGCGCCGATTCTCTCGATACGGTAGAGCTCGTTATGGCTCTGGAAGAGGAATTCGGGATTGAAATTCCTGACGAGGCCGCCGAGAGCATTGCTACGGTTCAGGATGCGGTCAATTTCATTGAAGAAAAAGCCGCTGCCTAGGGGAGCGGGTTTCGGGTAATGGGTATTGGGTGGTGGGTCTCAGACCTGGCACCCAATACCTGAAACCCACCACCTAACGCCCGTATATCCCCTCCCGTTTGTGCACTTCTTTAGACCCCCGGTTTCTTTTGCTATGGCAAACTCTGATTCAAAGCGCGTCGTGGTGACTGGCATGGATGCCATTACCCCCATTGGCAACAGCCTGGACGAGTACTGGGCCGGGCTAGTGGCTGGGCGTAGCGGCACCGACCGCATCACCCACTTCGACCCGTCTCAGCACGCGTCGCAAATTGCCGCTGAGGTGAAGGGGTTTGACCCAGGCGAATTTCTCGACCGCAAAGAGGTCAAGCGCATGGACCGCTTCGCCCAATTTGCGGTGATTGCTGGCCAGCGCGCCCTGGCCCATTCCGGGTTGACTATCACCGATCTCAACGCCGAGCAAATTGGCACCTGCATTGGCTCAGGCATTGGCGGCCTCAAGGTGCTCGAAGACCAGCAGGAGATCTACCTCAACCGAGGCCCCAGCCGCTGTAGCCCCTTCATGATTCCGATGATGATCGCCAATATGGCGGCGGGGCTGACCGCCATCCACACGGGCGCGAAGGGGCCGAGCACCTGCGCCGTCACCGCCTGCGCCGCCGGCTCAAACGCCATTGGCGATGCCTTTCGCCTGATCCAAAACGGCTACGCCCAGGCGATGATCTGCGGCGGCACCGAGGCGGCGGTTACCCCCCTGTCGGTGGCGGGGTTCTCAGCGGCCCGCGCCCTCTCTACCCGCAACGAGGACCCCACGACCGCCAGTCGCCCCTTTGACAAGTCCCGCGACGGCTTTGTGATTGGTGAGGGCTGCGGCATTCTCATTCTCGAAGAGCTGCAGCATGCCCTCAGTCGGGGGGCCACCATCTACGGCGAAATCGTCGGCTACGGCATGACCTGCGACGCCTTCCACATGACGGCCCCCGTGCCCGGCGGCGAGGGGGCGGCCCGCTGTATTCAGCTGGCCCTCAAGGATGCCGGGGTATCGCCCGGCGAGATTAGCTACGTCAATGCCCACGGCACCAGCACCGGCGCCAACGACCCCACCGAGACCCAAGCGATTAAAACCGCCCTGGGGGAGGCGGCCTACCGGGTGGCGGTGAGTTCCACCAAGTCCATGACCGGCCACCTGCTGGGCGGGTCTGGGGGCATTGAGGCGGTGGCCACCTGTCTGGCGATCGCCAACGATGTGGCCCCCCCCACCATCAACCTGCACGACCCCGACCCCGCCTGTGACCTCGACTACGTCCCCAACCAGAGCCGCCCCATGCCCATTGAGGTGGCTATTTCCAACTCCTTCGGCTTTGGGGGGCACAACGTTACCCTCGTGTTCAAGAAATACCGTAGCTAGAGTTACGGATTGAAACAATTGATAGGTATAATGACCTAAAATATGCCGTTTGGCACCTGAGCTTTGTGCCTTGCTTAACCAGAGGGTATTGACAATCGTCTGGTTGCGGGGTCTGCTGAAAGGCGAGGCTGTGTGTGGGGTCTTAATCGATTCTGGCCGATACCGTGTTAGCCCCTGGGCTACTGATACTGCGTGCTGCTGCTCCGAAAAACCGTCGTTAAGCTGTTGAACCTATGGCTGTTGCAACCCAATCCCTGGAAGAACTCTGCATCAATTCCATTCGCTTTCTAGCGATTGATGCGGTGGAAAAGGCCAAGTCTGGCCACCCCGGTCTGCCCATGGGCGCTGCCCCCATGGCCTACGTGCTGTGGGATAAGTTCATGCGGTTTAACCCCAAGAATCCCCAGTGGTTTAACCGCGATCGCTTTGTGCTGTCGGCGGGCCACGGCTGCATGCTGCAGTACGCACTGCTGTACCTGACCGGCTACGATAGCGTGACGCTGGACGACATCAAGCAGTTCCGCCAGTGGGGCGCCCGCACTCCCGGCCACCCCGAAAACTTTGAAACCCTCGGTGTGGAAGTCACCACTGGTCCCCTGGGGCAGGGCATTGCCAACGCCGTCGGTCTGGCCATGGCCGAGGCGCACCTGGCGGCCAAGTTCAACAAACCCGACGCCACCCTGGTTGACCACTACACCTACGTAATTCTGGGCGACGGCTGCAACATGGAGGGGGTCTCCGGTGAGGCCTGCTCCCTGGCCGGGCACCTGGGCCTGGGCAAGCTGATCGCCCTCTACGACGACAACCACATCTCCATCGACGGCTCCACCGACATCGCCTTCACCGAAGATGTGGCTAAGCGGTTTGAGGCCTACGGCTGGCACGTGCAGCACGTGGAGAACGGCAACACCGATCTAGATGCGATCGCCAAGGCGATCGAGGCGGCCAAGGCCGTCACCGATCGCCCCTCGATGATCAAAGTCACCACCACCATCGGCTACGGCTCCCCCAACAAGCAAAACACCGCTGGTGTCCACGGCGCGGCCCTGGGCGGCGACGAAATCAAGCTCACCCGCGAAAACCTGGGCTGGAGCCACGGCGACTTTGAAGTTCCCGAAGACGCCCTCAGCCACATGCGCAAAGCCGTCGAGCGCGGCGCTAGCCTTGAGGCCGAGTGGGAAGAAACCCTGGCCACCTACCGCAGCCAGTACGCTACTGAGGCCGCCGAGTTTGAGCGTATGCTCTCCGGCAAACTACCGGAAGGCTGGGCCGACGCGCTGCCCACCTACACCCCCGAAGACAAGGCCCTGGCCACCCGCAAAAACTCTGAGATCACCCTCAACGCCCTGGCTCCGGCTATCCCTGAGCTGATTGGCGGTTCCGCCGACCTCACCCACTCCAACCTGACGGAGCTGAAGATCTCCGGCAGCTTCCAGAAGGGGGCCTACGAAAACCGCAACCTGCGCTTCGGCGTCCGCGAGCACGGCATGGGGGCGATCTGCAACGGCATCGCTCTGCACAACTCGGGCCTGATTCCCTACTGTGCCACCTTCCTGGTGTTTGCCGACTACATGCGGGCGGCCATTCGCCTCTCGGCTCTCTCCCAGGCAGGCGTCATCTACGTCATGACCCACGACTCCATCGGTCTGGGCGAAGACGGCCCCACCCACCAGCCGGTGGAGACCATCGCCTCCCTGCGGGCCATCCCCAACCTGATCGTGATTCGCCCCGCCGATGGCACCGAAACTTCGGGCGCTTACAAGATTGCCGTCGAGCACCGCAAGACCCCGACGCTGATGGCCTTCAGCCGTCAAAACCTGCCCAACCTGCCCGGCTCTTCGATCGAAGGCGTGGCCAAGGGTGCCTACATTGTCGACGACTGCGACGGCACCCCCGACCTGATTTTGATCGGCACCGGCAGCGAGGTCAGCCTCTGCGTGGATGCGGCTAAGGAACTGCGGTCTGCGGGCACCAAGGTGCGGGTGGTCTCCATGCCCTCCTGGGAGCTATTTGATGCCCAGGAGGCCGCCTACCAGGAGTCGGTGCTGCCCAAGGCGGTGACTAAGCGCCTGGCGGTAGAAGCGGGTATCACCATGGGCTGGTGCCGCTACGTCGGGGCCGAAGGCGACGTCGTTGGCGTTGACCGCTTTGGGGCCTCTGCCCCCGGTGGCCTGGTGATGGAGAAGTTTGGCTTCACCGTTGAGAACGTGGTCAACCGGGCCAAGGCGCTGCTGGGCTAACGGTCTAGCTCATAGATTGTTGAAAAGGAGGCGATGGCTCGGAAGGGCGATCGCCTCCTTAGTCATGGGCCGGTGGGCGCGTTTGGCAACAAGCGCTGAAGGGGGCAGTCAGCCGAGGCATAGTAGCCAGGCGCTGGCCTTTAAGGGTCCAGCGTTTTACGGAGCGGGGAACACCGCCAATGGGAAATGTCAACTACGTCAAACTTATCCATCCCTATTCGGCGAGTATGCGTTTACTCTGACCAGGCACGTGTAGATTCCTTCCAGGGTCAGCAACTCGTCGTGGGTACCGTGCTCCACGATCGCCCCCCGATCCATCACATAGATGCCGTCGGCCTGGCGAATGGTGGAGAGGCGATGGGCGATTCTCTTGCAGAGAGGCTTCGCCAACGCGATCGTCGTCCTCCCCTGGGTAATCTTCGCTAAGGATCGCTGAATCGCGACTTCCGTCTCGTTATCCACCGCTGAGGTCGCCTCATCGAGAATCAGAATCGGTGGGTCTTTGAGAAGGCACTGGTCTGTTAATCGATGAGAGCTAGAATACTGGCAGTGCAACGAGATCACGCGATGGATTGTCCTCACTGTCAGAGCCAACAGGTTAGCAAAAACGGGCGAGAGCCCCGTTTAGACGGTACTCTTATGCAGCGGTATCGCTGTCGAGATTGTGGCAAACAATTCAATGAACGGACCGGCACCCCCATGGCTCGATTATGAGCCCCCAGCTCAGTCGTGGCCTTTGCTCTCAATGTTCGTAGCGAAGGAATGGGAGTGCGAGCGACAGCACGGTCCTTTGGGAAGTCCCACTCTACGCTTCTGCGCTGGGAACAACGTCTCGCCAATCAGGTGGACGCTTGGTCACCCCCTGCGCCTGAGGGTCGTGAGGTCACGCTAGAAGGCGACGAAGTGTACACTCGTGTCGGCGAGAACCTTCCCCCCCGAGAAGTCTGAAGGATGGACGATTCATTTTATTGAACGTAGCAGTCGCTATTGGGTAGCAGCTCAGGCCGGGCACAAGGATGCCATCCTGTTTCAACGAGGCACCCAACAAGCTTGGCGGTGGGCTCAAGCCTGCCCTTACGTTCGGTGGTTCACTGACGGTGAGCGGCGCTATGGCAAAGCATTATGGGACCTAGCCAGTGTCTATCTAGCACTCCGCGATTGTCCAAGCGGTTATTGCACTCGAAAAGTCTGGTGAGAAGGCTTGGAAGTGGCGATGAAAATCAAGGGGTCTCAAGGTCAACGGCGCGTCGTCTGGCTCAAGACGGAGCATCCCTTTACGGCCATTAGTCCCATGTCAGAGGTGCATGCCAATCATAATGAGGCTCAGAATGCCGCTCTGAGGCGGCGGTGCAGCGCCTATCGTTGGCGTCAAAACTTGGACGCCAAAACACGGGCGGCATTGCAACGAACTCTGGATACTCAGCGGATCATTCACAACTGGGTCAGATCGCACTGGGGGTTAAGGAAACGCACCACTCCAGCTATGGCGATGGGGCTCTGCTCTAGACCCTTATCAACTCAAGAAATCCTTTGTATAAGAGGGTTTCGGTGTATCTCCTCTTAACAGACCAGTGCCGCCGCACCACCGATCGCATGGCTTCCGCCGTTTTGGGCGAAAACACCTGCTGCCAATCGTCGCCCTTGACCAGGGGCTGCAGCGCGGGGGGCAGATCGCCAGCGGGAGTGGCAAAAAGCTGTTTGAAGAAATGGGGCTTTAAATGAATATCGACGCCGACCTCGGGCTGGTTGGCCCGATGCAGGTTAGTCACCGCCGGTTGAATGCCGCTGCCGCCAATGTAGCCCTGGGTCGCATCTTGGTAGAGAAAGCTGCCGCTGTCGACCACCCCAGACAGATGCACCATAAACTGCACCGGGTGGAGATTCTCTTTACCGCAATAGGTAAAGTCTGTGTGGTATGTCTCATGGAAAATCGACAGCTCTAGGCCGGGGCACAAGCCGATGTCGCGGTGATAGCCCTGGCCCAACTGCGGCGGCATGGTGCGAATCGTCTCCAGGCGATCGATGGAGGTGGCCGGTGGGCAGTGGTATTCAGCCTCAGTCCAAAGCAGCTCAAGGTCGCGATTGGTCAGGTCAAGACTTATGGCGGGGAGGAACGACTTTTATTGAAATCAACTTGCAATAGTGCTGGATTTCTGTCAAGGCGTCAAGGGGTGCTAGGTTGGGCGATCGCGAGGTTGCCCCTCGCCCTGCGGGCACCCCTCCCAGTAGGGTCTTTGCCCACCATCCCCTCGTGACAAGGGCAGGGGTGGGTCCAACCCATAAATTGACAGGATCGCCGTTTACAGATGATCTATTTTTTATCGAGGTCGAGGTGATCAAGCCGATCGTCAGGGGAGGTCTTTTGTATGAGTTTCAGGCAAGCGTAACCCAACTCAGTGACCTGGACAAACTGGCTCAGATCGTTTGTAGAGTCGGGCAGATCCTCAATGCTTAAGGCATCTCCCGAGTGGCTTTCGATCAAATCACGGTCGCTCAATAGACGCAAATCGTCGCTAATGGACAATTTCTCCGTATAGCCATAGCTTTGCTTAGCAGCCAAAGATTTTAACAGCTCTTGCTCCTGCTCATTCAACAGGTCTTTGACCAGTAGTCCGCCCAAATCCTTGATTTCCTGGTCTTGAATTTGCTGAATGTGGTCTAATTCTCCCTGATGCTTTTCTAACTCCTCTAGCTTGACGGCTATTCCTTCACTCCCCATCCGTATTTTTGTCAGCCGTTCTGTTAAGTCAGAGTTGATTAGCAAAATAATTATAAAAATAGCGACTTCGGTATACTCCAACCGCTTACTGTCTGAATCAATGACCCCAAAGACAACCAGTAGCAAATAAATCAGCCCCAGCAACGTGGCCAGCGGAAAGACATAGCTTCTCAGGCGTTTGAAGGGCTTTTCTGAAGGCATAACAAGACCATTCGATTGAATCTGTGGTTCTGTAAATCTGAGGGTTAGGCTTGGCGGTAGCCTGAGTTACCTTCTTTAATACAGGCCAGGTTCTGGCTTTTGACATCTAACAAGTGAAAGACTTTTGAACTGTAGCGGCTCTGGTTCCGTTATTCCCCGCGTGATCGCCTACAATAACACCTAGCCTTATTAGAAATCAGTCCTAGCAGCTATGCTTGATGTTGCCACCCCAATCGCCCTCACCACCCGCAAGCTCACCCTGGCCTACGACGGCAACATGATCATCCAGGGGCTTGACCTGGCCATTCCCCAGGGGCAGATCACTACCCTGGTAGGCCCCAACGGCTGCGGCAAATCGACCCTGCTGCGGGGGCTGGCCCGGTTGCTCAAGCCCCAGGGGGGCACGGTGTATTTGGATGGCGATGCTATTGCCCACCTGCCCACCAAAGACCTGGCCAAGCGCCTGGGCATTTTACCCCAGAGCCCCGCCGCGCCCGAAGGATTAACGGTGCGCGAGCTGGTGGCACAGGGCCGCTACCCCCACCAGAGCTGGCTGCAACAGTGGTCAAAGGATGATGAGCTGAAGGTGGAGGAGGCGATTGCCACCACCCACCTGCACGAGTTTGCCAACCGCCCCCTCGACACCCTCTCCGGCGGTCAGCGCCAGCGCGCCTGGATCGCCATGGCCCTGGCCCAAGATACCGAAACTCTGCTGCTCGACGAGCCCACCACCTATCTGGATCTGGCCCACCAGATCGAGGTGCTGGACTTGCTCTACCAGCTCAACCGCCAAGCCAAGCGCACCATCATCATGGTGCTCCACGACTTGAATATGGCCTGTCGCTATAGCCACCATTTAATTGCGCTGCGCGACGGGCAGGTGATCGCCCAGGGAAAACCCGCCGCAGTTGTAACCGAGGCAATGGTTGAGCAGGTATTTGCCCTCAGGAGTCGCATCATCACCGACCCCGTTTCTGGCACGCCGCTGTGCCTGCCTATCGGCCAGGCGATCGAGAATTAGTCTTATTAACCTACAGCCCGTAGGAGGGCCACCGACCCGTGACGATCACCTTTCAGGATGGTGAACTGCGCCAGCTGCTGCGGGAGCATGGGCAGAGTACTCAGCCAGAGCTTGTGGCCAACCGATGCGATCAAACGCTGATCTATCCCGACTGGCTCGGGACGGGCTACAAGCGCGATATCGATCTGCCCAGTGGCATAGATCTAACCCTGCACCGCTACCACCTACACAGCGATCTAGTGCAGGTCTGTTCAGCAGAACAGGGGGACTGTTTCGAGTTTGTCTTTAGCCTCACAACCCAGCTCCAGTACAACGAAAGCGCTGTGTTCGGCGATCGCCGCGCCCACCTACTTGGCCCCGAGGGGCAAGACAGCCGCTGGCGCGAATTTGCCAAACAGGACTATTTAGCGGTGGACATCCATCTCGATCCGCCCCTGATGAGGGCGTTGCTTGAAAGTCACAGCCCCAAACTGCCCAAAACGCTGCAAAAAATCCTGGCGGGGGAGTGCGATTTGCCCCTGATTGAGTCGATTGCGATCGCCCCCGAGATGCAGACGGCCCTCTGGCAGATTCTCCAGTGCCCTTACCAGGGGCTGACCCAAACCCTCTACCTGGAGGCTAAATCCCTGGAGCTGATCGCCCTCTTTCTAGACGCCATAGACGACGGCACCGCCGCTAAGCCCATCCTCCAGCGAGACGATCTAGACCGTATCCACCAGGCGCGGCAAATTCTGCAAAGTGACCTGCAAGCGCCCCCTTCTCTAATTGATCTGGCGCGGCAGGTGGGCCTCAACGATCGCAAGCTCAAAGAGGGGTTTCGCCAGGTGTTCGACACCACCGTCTTTGGCTATCTCACCCAGCAGCGCATGGAAAAAGCTTGCCAGCTGTTGGGCCAGCAGCGATCGGTGGCGGCGGTGGCGGCGGCGGTGGGCTACGCCAGCCCTACGGCTTTTAGCGGGGCCTTTCGCCGTCGGTTTGGAGTTACGCCCAAGGTGTATCAGATGGGACAGAGGTTTGGGGCGTAGGGGGGATTAGGGGTTAGATATCGGGTGTCGGGTGAAGAGGGTTTACGGTGCAAGGTCAACGGTGCAAGGTAGAACCGTAAACCTTGAACCCAAAACCCGAAACCCAAAAAGTCCCCCTCGAAGAGAAAAAAGTCCGGGACGCAGAGAAAAGCTGCCCCCAAACCCAATACGCTAAAAGCCGTCTAATTGAGAACACTTCTCGTTTAATCGCAGGGGTGACGAACCTGATGGCTTGCTGTGGTGTAGGAATGATGACTTCAAACTTAGGTCTTGGGCTATTTGTGGTGGGTTTGCTGGCCGGTATAGCCGCGCCTGGGGGAGCAGCAGAATCCCCAGCATCGGAGGGGGTTGTGGGGGAGCCCAGCCCAGCGGCACTCACCGTAGAGGAGTGGCTCGCCCAGGGGGAGGCCAGTGCCGCAGCGGTGATTACCGACGTGCAAATCACAGATGCTCCTGAGGGGTTGAGGATTGAACTGGTCAGCGATCGCCCCTTGGCGATCGGCACCTCCCGCACCGAGGGCAATGCGCTGATTACCGACATCCCCAATGCGGTGCTGGAGTTAGCTGACCAGAGTGCCGCCGAGCAGTTTGCCCCCGCTGAGGGCATTGCCCTGGTGCAAGTCACGGGCTTGCCCGACGGTGGCGTACGCCTGGCCATCACCGGCACCGATGGCCCACCTACCGCCCAGGCCAACACAGCCTCAGGCAACCTGGTCTTGAGCGTGCTGCCAGGGGTAGAGCAGGCGGGCAGTGCTGAAGAAGCCATTCAAATTGGAGTCACGGGCCAGGGGGAACAGGCCTACCGTGTCCCCAACGCGGCGGTGGGCAGCAGAACCGATACCCCCCTGCGGGATCTCCCCTTTTCGGTTCAGGTCGTGCCCCAGGAGCTGCTGCAAGATCGGCAGGTGCAAAGCGTCAATGAGGCCCTCCGCACGGTGGTGGGTGTTACCCCCGACAATTCCTCCCAGTCGGCCTTTGAGGGCTACGTCATTCGCGGTTTTTCGGGTAGGAACATCTTGCGCAACGGGCTGCGCGATGACACTAACGTTACCTCCCGCATCGCGATTCCCAACATTGAACGCATTGAGGTGTTGCGCGGCCCTGCCGGGGCCTTATTTAGCCAGGGTGCGCCCGGCGGCACCGTCAACATTGTCACCAAAAAGCCACTGGCGACCCCCCACTATATTGTGGAGGGAACTGTTGGCAACTTCGACACCTACGGCGGCTCCATCGACTTTGCCGGCCCGCTCAATCAGTCAGAAACCTTGCTCTATAGGCTCACCGCAGGCGCGTCTAGTTCAGGCACATTCATTGACTTTTTTGAGCGCAGAAATTATGTCATTGCCCCGGTGGTCAGTTGGCAGGTTGGCCCCAATACTCAGATCAATTTTGAAGGTGAGTACACCATTTCTGAACAACCCAACGATCGCGGGCTACCTGCCGTAGGTACCGTTCTGCCCAACATCAATGGGCAGCTGCCCCGCAGTCGCTTTATCGGCGAACCCGATGATGACATAGACAAAAACGATCGCTATGTGCTGCGGCTGGGGTACACCCTCGACCACCAGATCAACCCCGACTGGCAGCTACAAAATTCGTTTCGGGCCAGTTTTCAGCGGACTCCTCAAAATTCACTTTTCCCTCTAAATCTGCTTGCTGATCAGCGCACTCTAGAGCGGGGGCTTTTCACCGCTGGCGACCAATCTCAAGATAACTACTCCTTTGATACCAGCCTGACGGGTAGGGTACAAACAGGCAGTATTTCTCACCAACTCTTACTCGGCTTTGATGTCAATCGCGATATCTACGCAAGCGGTGGTCAAGAATTTAGCCTTTCTCCCATTGACATTTTCAATCCAGTCTACGGGGTAGCTCAACCGCAGCTCTTGGCTAGCTTCCCAAGAGAACCTTTTATTACTAATTCGGTAGGGGTTTATGTTCAAGATCAAATCGACCTGCTGCCCCAGCTGAAACTGTTGCTGGGTGGGCGGTTTGACCTGGTGAGCCAACAGTCGCTTTTCGCCGATGGTTCACAGGATTTTCAGGATGATACGGCGTTTAGTCCTCGACTGGGATTGGTATATCAGCCTAGCGACGAGCATGCGCTCTACGCCAGCTACAGCCGCTCGTTCTTGCAGAGTGTGGGCACAGCCTTTGACAATACTCTCTTTGAACCCGAGCGAGGCAATCAGTACGAAGTCGGCATCAAATCTGACTGGCTCGACAATCGACTCTCGACCACCCTGGCTTTTTACCAAATTACGCGAACGAATGTGTTAACCGAAGACCCGATCAACCCCAACTTCTCGGTGCAGACCGGTGAACAGAGAAGTCGCGGGGTTGAACTTACGGCTACGGGTGAAATTTTACCGGGGTGGAACATTGTAGCGGGCTATGCCTACACCGATGCCCAAATAACGGCAGATAACACCTTGACCGTGGGCAATCGTCTCAACAATGTGCCAGAACATGCCGCGAGCCTGTGGACAACCTATGAAGTTCAGGAAGGGCCGCTCCAGGGTTTGGGCTTTGGATTGGGGCTGTTTTACGTGGGCGATCGCCAGGGTGATCTAGACAATTCCTTCCAGGTACCCGGCTATACCCGCACCGATGCCTCGGTGTTCTACAGGCGAGATAATTTTCGGGCTGGGCTAAACTTTGAAAACCTGTTTGATATTACCTATTTTGAAGCCGCCGAAAGCCCTCTGCGTGTTTTCTACGGTGCACCTTTCACCCTCAGGGGCACGGTTTCTTGGTCGTTTTAAGCCTGTTGAATGGATGACGTAAAGCTCATGTTTTGTAAATCTTGGTGGCGACGGATTCAGTTGTTTTGGGGCGGAGTTTTGATGGTAGCCCTGATCCAGAGCTGTACTGGCTCAGGCAATCCACCGCCTGCGACACCATCAACCACCGAGACATCCACCTGTCGGATGGTTCGCCATGCTCTGGGGGAAACCTGTGTGCCCAATCAGCCGCAGCGGGTGATTACCTTGAGCGTGCCTAGCCTGGGGGATGCGATCGCCCTGGGGGTGCAACCCATCGCCACCATCGTCTATTTTGACGAACCGCCACCTTACCTGGCGGAGCATCTAGGCTCCATTCAAACCTTGGGCAAAGAAGAACAACCCAGTCTTGAAAAGATTGTGGCCTTAAAACCCGATCTGATCATCGGCATTAAGTACTCTACCGAGGCTATTTATAGCCAACTGTCGCAGATTGCTCCCACCGTAGCCGATGATTGGGATGGGTATCCTTCCTGGCGAAGTCACTTTGACTTTGTCGCTAATGTGTTAGGAAAAACGGATTTAGCCCAGCAGGTTTGGAGTCGTTATGCTCAGCGCATTGAGTCGTTAAAAACGGCCCTAGAAAGAACCAGCAAAACCCAGAGGTCTCCTTTGTCCACACCTGCTGTGGCACGATTGACTTGGACTTAAAAAATTCTTTCAATGGCAGCATTCTGGCTGATGCAGGCCTGCGTCGACCATCGTCTCAGGCCGTGCCGGTTGATGGTGGCCTTGTGAAATTGTCTGAGGAACGGCTGATGGATATTGACGGCGATGTTCTATTTGTCGCCGCCGATGGTGCCGAAGCGGCCCAAACCATCACCCAACTCAAACAAAACCCGCTGTGGCAGAGGCTAAGAGCCGTTCAAAACGATCGGGTTTACCCGGTCAACTATCCTACCTGGAGAGGCGGCAATCCCCTGGCCGCCGATGGTGTAATCGACGACTTGTTCACCTATTTGGTAGAAGATCCGCCGCCAGCGTGACTATCAGTTCTGGGGCAGCATTACCCGAGGCCCGATCACCGATGAGCTGATACTGAAAAAGCTGCCTGAGATGTTGTTGCCCCTACTCCCTACGTCATAATCACCATGCCAAAATCCACCCTTTTCATCTGCCGTTCCTGCCATGGATCGGAGCAACGGCCTCTGGAGCAGCCCGCGGATGGTGCTGCTTTGTGCGATCGCATCCAAACCTTGCACCAAACCTGGCTGCGCCAGTCAGATTTAGAGGTACGCGGCGTAGATTGCCTGTGGACTTGCAATCATCCCTGCTCCATTGCGTTGGCGGCAGAGGACAAGCCAACCTACGCCCTGGCAAAAGTCTTAGTCAAAGACAATAACCATAGCGAGATTGCCGAGGCCGTGCTGCAACTAAGCGAGCGCTATCTCAACAGCAAGAGCGGCACCATTCCCTGGAAACAGTTTCCAGAGGTCTTAAAAACTGAATTTATCGCCTGTGTTCCATCCTTAAAGTCTAGCGATTCAGGCGAAGTATATTAGGGCTATACATTAGGTCTGTGCGTACTTTTACAATTATTTGGTTCGGTCAGCTGGTCTCAACCATCGGCAGCTACATGACCGAATTTGCCCTTACCATTTGGGCATGGGAAATTACCGGATCGGCCACCGCCCTGGCCCTGATCGGATTCTTTTCCCAGGCCCCACGCATTCCCGTGACGCTGTTCGCGGGGCTGATTGTTGACCATCTCAACCGTAAGCAACTCATGGTTGTAGGGGATACCGTTGCTGTGCTCGCTACCGTCGGTATTGGCTGGCTTTACTTCATCGACAACCTGCAAATCTGGCATCTCTATGTAGCGGTCATGCTCAACGGCGGCTTTGGGCAAATTCAAGGTCTGGCCTATCAGACCTCCATCTCTAGTCTGGTGCCGCCCGCTCAGCTCACGCGGGTCAACAGCATGAACTCGGCGGTACATTACGGGGCAGCGATTTTTGGCCCTGCTCTGGCTGGGGTGCTCTACCCGACGATCGGGCTACTAGGCATTGTCAGCATTGATCTGGCGAGTTTTGGGGTAGCGATCGCCACCCTCCTGTCCCGATCCATTCCCCAGCCCGCACCCCCTACCACCCGCGATAGTGAAACGCTGTTGGCCAAGCTCACCTTTGGCTTTCGCGAAGTGTGGCGACAGCCCAGCCTGCGCTCCTTGCTGCTGATTAGCACCCTGTTCTGGTTTTTCCACGACCTGGGCGGTGCCATCTACGACCCCATGATTTTGGCTCGCTCCGGCGGCAGCGCCCAGGTGCTGGCCAGTACCGCCACGGCAGCGGGCCTTGGTGGGGTGGCCGGGGCAATTTTGCTCAGCCTCTGGGGTGGCCCCCAGCGCCGAGTGCAGGGGATGCTGGCCGGATTCATCGGGGCGGGGCTGAGCAAAGCAGTGTTTGGCCTGGGGCGATCGCCCCAAATTTGGATACCGGCCCAGTTTTGCTCGTCGCTCAACTTTCCGCTACTGGGCAGCTCCGAAACCGCCATCTGGATGACCCAGATCGCCCCCGCGCAACAGGGCCGAGTGTTTGCCGCCAACTCCCTGGTGTTGCAGGTGGTGAGTGCCGGGGCGGCGCTAATTGCAGGCCCCCTGGCCGATCGCGTCTTAGAGCCAGCACTGGTCCCTGACGGCAGTCTGAGCCGACTACTGGGCATGTTAGGCAATGACCCCGGTTCGGGTATGGCGCTGCTGTATGTGGTTTGCGCTGTGGCAATGATTGGGGTGGGTCTGAGTGGGTGCCAAATGTCCAGTCTCATTAAGCTAGGCTGCAGTTCCTCAAAACCCCAGGGCAGCCCCTAGGGCATGTGATCGCCTCAAAGGGACCCCTCCTGCCCCAGCACCCCTCCCACAACGGTACAATCTGCTAAGGCTGAATGAACTTGCAGATGAACGATCGCGCTTGGCAAACGGTAAAAGGCATCATAGTGCCCGGGCATCAGGTAGCCTCTGGGGCTGCTCCCGATAGCCCCTATCCGGCCGGGGCGATCGCAATGCAAACGCCCTTCTTCAAGGCTTTGGGCTTAGATCTATCGGGCTACTTTCCGGGAACGCTCAACGTTTCGATTGCCCCCAAACGGTTTCAGCTGATCAACCCAGAATTCACCTTTCGCCAAGTTGAATGGACCAACCGCCATCCGCCCGAAGACTTCTCATTCTCGCAATGTTGGGTTTTCTTTCAGGGGTTTTCCTATGACGGCTGGATCTACTACCCCCACCCTGAGACCAAAAAGCGCAACTTTCAGGAGCCATCCACCCTTGAAATTATTGCGCCAACCATACCCGGCCTCCAGGACAAATCCCCAATTGAGATTGAGTACAATCTCTTCGAAGTTGCCATAGCTTAGCCAGCACCCTTGGGCCGTCCATTCACCCCATCAAAATCACGTTGTCCAGCACGTGAATAATGCCGTTGTCGGCTTCGATATCGGCAGCAACCACCGTGGCGTTTTTCACCTCAAACCCATCAGTGCCATCAATGGGGATTGGCGCTCCTTCCAGCGATTCCACCGTACCCATCTGAATCAACTCATCCCTGGTGTATTTACCGGCAACAACGTGGAACTTGAGAATCCGGCCCAGCTGGGGCGGGTTCTGCACCAGGGTTTGCACCGTGCCGGGGGGCAGCTTGGCAAAGGCGGCATCGTTCGGCGCAAACACGGTAAACGGTCCAGGGCTTTGCAAGGCCTCAACCAGACCGGCGGCCTGGACGGCAGCGACCAGGGTGGAGAAGCCTTCGTTGTTGACGGCGATATCGACGATGGTAGGCATAGGGGTGGATGGGTAGGTGGGTAGGTGGGTGGGCGGGTGGGTGGGTAGGCCGGTGGATGGGTGGGCGAGTAGGGGGGTAGGCAGGTGGATGCAGATAAGTACTCATCCACCCATCCACCCATCCACCCATCTACCGATAGTCCTGCCGCTGGATGTCGCGCAGACGGGCTTCCGGGCGCACAAAGCGATCCATCTGGGCTTCGAAGAACTTGCGGTTGGCCATCAGGTGGCGGGGGTTTTGGTCATCCAGCGGGTAAAGCAGGGCGGTACGCAGGGCCTGGATTACTGCCGAGGTGACGTTGTACATCGATCGCTGGAAGGTAATTCCCAGCTGGATCAGCATGTCGTCTTCGCCCCGGCAGTGCTGGTGGTAGTAGTCGAGCAGGTAGGGAGGCAAAAAGTGGAGCATGTCCTGCATCAGCAGGGTGGGGGGAATGCCTGCGCTGCCGACGGGAAACACATCGGCGTAGAGAATGCCGTAGTGGAAGTCGTTTTGATCGGCGGGTACCTGGCCCGCCTGGGCGTTGTAGGACTTGGTGCCCCGGAAGGGGGCGGTGCGGTAGAACACCGCTTCCACGTAGGGCAGGGCCGCCTCGTAGAGCCAGGTGAAGCCGCAGGACTTGGGAATCAGCTCAAAGCATTCGTCGCCCACGTAGACGTGGTGGTAGATGGGGCGACCAGCAACGGCAAAAATACCGTTGACCAAAAAGTCCATGGCGTCGGGTACGCCCGCAAAGCCGCCCTCGTCGTAGATGTCGCTCATCTCAAAGAAGACCGGGGCCATCACTTCCCAGAACAGACCCAGGTTGGAGTAGTAGGAGAGTTCGCGGCACTTTTCGTAGAACATTTCGGGGAACAGCTTGTGCAGCCCCAGCATCACCGGGTTGCCCTTAAAGTAGGCAGCAATGGCGCGATCGCATGCCTGCTTATATTCCTCGGTGTACAGGTAGTCGTTGAACCGACCGCCCATGTCCTGGTGCCAGAGCATGGCCTTCATGCAGGCCTCGGCAAACTCCATGTTGACGCGATCGTGCCACAGGTGCAGAAACAGCTTGGGCAGCTTGCGCCCGGTTTCGCCTTTGGCCATAAACTCCAGCAGTTCGGGGTGGGCCGTGGCCTCGCCGCGCCAGATGCGCAGGTCGGCGGTGTCGCCTGCGTAGTGGTTGGGCAGGTCCAGATATTCCTGGGGCAGGAAGTACTTAAAGGCAGGCACCGGGTTGAGAAACACCCGCTCGGCAATGTAAAGCAGGTCGCGCCAGTAGAAATCCATTGGCACCGCGTAGGCCTTGTAGATGCCGATGATCTGCATCAGGTTGTCGGGGGTATCTGGCAGCATCGAGCCGCCCGCCTCCAGCCGGTGGATCACGTCGGCATGGGGGTGGGTGGAGGGGGGAATCAGGGGTTTGGTTTCGGTGAGGGTAGCCATGGGATTGGGGGTAGGTGGGTGGATGAGTAGATGGGTGGATGAGTAGATCGGTGAAGTAGGTGCTTTACTTCTTCAGGTCTTTACCTCTTCACCTCTTCACGCCCTATTGTGTAGGCTAAATGCTTCAGCTAAGGCACTGGGATGGGCAAAAAAGAGCGAATTCGGCCAATTTCGATCTGTCTGCTGCGGCGGGGGGAGGACATCTTGGTGCATGAGAGTTACGACTCGGTGAAGGATCGGGGGTTTGCGCGACCCCTGGGCGGGGGCATTGACGTGGGGGAGACCAGCGCCGAGGCCGCGATCCGCGAAATTCGAGAGGAGCTGGGGGCTGACATTGCCGGGGTGGAGCTGCTGGGCATTGTGGAGAACATCTTTGTCTACGAGGGGAAGCCGGGGCACGAGATCGTGTTTGTCTACGACGGGCGGTTTGTGGATGAGTCGCTTTACGATCGCGAGAGTCTGGATGTCGTGGAGGGGAATCGGCAGTTTAAGGCGGTATGGCGATCGCCTGCCGCCCTCCGCGACGGCCCCCATCGCCTCGTTCCCGAGGAAATCTGGCGGCTCCTTTGACCCACCGTAACCCGATCGGTAGGGTGCATTAGGCCGTAGATCACCGTCGCCGGTGCCGATCCATCCTGCATTGGCCGTGAGGCACCATCGCGAGTATTTGGGCGGCGGGTGGGTGGCGGAGTGGGATGGGGCATTGCTGCGCTAATGCACCCTACGGGGTTGTACCCAACGGGGTTGTGGGTCATGGCAGGAGGGTGGCGACGGGGAGGGCGCTCGCTTCCTTGGGGATCACATCCAGGGGCAAGCTATCGATCGCCTCATCGGCCACCACCTCATCCAGCGGGATGGGAATCGCGGCCAGCATGCCGCTGGCGGTGGGTTCGCCCCACTTCACCAGCCAGTTGGGCTGAATGCCCAGGCACAGAATCAGCCCGGCTAGCACGTAGGCAGGGAGTTTTTCAGAAAAGGTGACCTTGGGGAAATAGGCGATCGCGTTGTCCAGCTTGCCAAAGCAGGTGCGGTTGAGCAAAATCACGAAGTACACCGCCGTCAGGCCCGTGCCGATCACCCCCAGCAGGGTCTGCACCGGGTACACCGCGTAGGTGCCCTGGAACACCAGAAACTCAGTGACGAACCCGACCAGGCCGGGGATACCGGCGCTGGCCATGCCCCCCAGCACCAGCAGAGCGCTGACCATGGGCAGGCCCCGCACCGGGTTCATCAGCCCGTTAAGCACGTCCAGCTCGCGGGTGCCCACCTTGCGCTCAATTACGCCGACCAGGTGGAAAAGAATGGCCAGGATAATACCGTGGGAGACCATCTGACTGACGGCCCCGGTCAGGGCCAGGTCGGTCATGGCCGCACCGCCCAGCAGCACGTAGCCCATGTGGCCAATGGAGCTGTAGGCCACCATGCGCTTGATGTCCTTCTGGGCGATCGCCGTAATGGCTCCGTAGAGTACACTCGCTGCCCCCCACCCGGCCAGGTAGGGAGAAAACTGGGCCCAGGCATCGGGGAACAGCCCCAGGCCAAAGCGAAACAGGCCGTAGGTACCCAGCTTGGCCAGCACCCCCCCCAGCATCATCGCCACCGGGGTACTGGCCGACACGTAGGTATCGGGCAGCCAGGTGTGAAACGGCACCAGGGGAATTTTGATGCCAAAGGCCACCAGCAGCAGCCCCAGCAGCACAAACTGCCAGCCCAGGGGCAGGTCGTGTCCCATCACAGCATGGTAGGTAAAGTCCTCGGCTCCGCTCAGCCACACCGTACCCAAAAAGCCCGCCAGCATCAGCGCCCCGGAGAGAGCGGTGTAGAGCAAAAACTTGGTGGCCGCATAGGTTTTTCTGCCGCCACCCCAGATCGCAATCAGCAGGTACAGGGGCACCAGCTCAATTTCGTACAGCAGGAAAAACAGCATCAGGTTTTGGGCCACAAAGGCGCCGGCCACCCCGGCGCTGACCAGCAGCAGCAGACTGTAGAACAGCCGGGGCCGCTCGATATCGGCGGCGCTGCTCCAGATCGCGATCCAGGTGATCAGGCTGTTGAGGGCCACCATCAGCAGCGACAGCCCGTCCAGGCTGAGTTCGTAGTTAAGGCCGAGGGCGGGCAACCAGGGCAAAAACTCGTGGAATTGAAAGCCGCCAAAGGACAGATCGAACTGGATAAACAGCCAGATCGTCCACAGCAGGGCGGTTCCGGAAACCACCAGCGCCCCGAGGCGGGCCTGCTTGCCGGTGAGGCCGGGCCAGAAGCCGATGGCGATCGCGCCGAGGAGGGGGAGGAGTAGGAGGGGGGTGAGCATGGAGGTGGGTGGGGGGTGGATGGGTGGGGGGTGGATGGGTAGGGGGTGGATGGGTAGGGGGTGGATGGGTAGGGGGTATTTGGCCTCCCTACCCCTGTCTCTAAAACAATGCCGTCAGGGCGTTCCAGTTCATCACAATGCCCAGCAGAGCGACGCCCAGGGAAATGGTCAGCACGTAGAACTGGAGCTGTCCGGTGTTGCCGTACTTGAGGGTTTCACCGCCAAAGAGAGAGGCCAGTCCCACCGCATTCACCAGGCCATCGACCACGTAGCGATCGAGCCAGTCAGTCAGGCGCGACAACAGATCCACGCCCAGCACAAAGGTATTGCGGTAGAGCTTGGGGGTATAGAAGTCGTAGGCCAGCAGGTTTTGCAGGGGCTTTTTGATCAGGCCCGCCGGATGCTCCACCACGCGGTTGACGTAGAGCAGGGTGCCGACCGCAGCGCCTAGAATGCTGGACCAGCTCAGCAGCAAAGCCATGTCTTGACTGATGTCGGCCCAGGCGGGCAGCAGCTGGAGTTGGCCCATCACCAGGGGCAGGTGCAGGGTAAAGCCTGCCACCACGGCCATGGGCAGCACAATCAGCCAGAGCGGTTCCGGGGCGCGGATTGTCATCTGCTGGGTGTTGCCGGCAAAGATCAGGCCGATCAGGCGGGCCAGGCTGAAGGCCGTCAGCCAGTTGACCAGCAGCACCAGGGCGACCAACAGCCCGCGATCGCTGCTCCACAGGCCCGAAACCAGGGCCAGCATGGCCCAAAAACCGCCCAGGGGGGGCAGCGCCACCAGCCCAGCTGCCCCAGCCACCATCGCCATGGCGGTAACCGGGCGACGACTCCACAGCCCGCCCATTTGGGTCAGATCCTGAGTGGTGACGTTGACGATGACCGAGCCTGCGCCCATTACCAGGGCGGCCATACCCAGGGCATAGACCAGGGCCAGCAGCAGGGCCGCACCGGGCTGGTGAGCCCCCACGGCAATGAACATCAGGCCCATGTAGGCGCTGCTGAGGTATGACAGCACCCGCTTGATGTCGACCTGGGCGGCGGAGATCAGCGTTGCGCCGATCGCGGTAACGGTCCCCACGGCGATCGCAAACGCACTGGCGGTAGACGACAGCGCAATCACAGGCTCCAGCTTCACCAGGATCCATACCCCGGTGGTGACCACCACCGCATTCCGCAGAATGGTGCTGGGCAGGGGGCCTTCCATGGCCTCATCTAGCCACAGGTGCAAAGGGAACTGGGCGCACTTGCTCATGGGACCAGCGATCAGCCCAATGGCGATCACGGTGATCAGGCCGGGGTCGACGCTGGCGGTCTGGGCCCAGGCCGCCAGTTCCCGAAAATCCCAGGTGTGGGCCAGGGGATAGATGGCCAGCACCCCCATCAGCAGCACCAGGTCACCCACCCGCTTGGTCAAAAAGGCATCCCGCGCTCCGGTGACCACCAGAGACTGGTTGTACCAGAAGCCCACCAGCAGGTAAGTGCCCAGGGTCAAAATCTCCAGCAGCATGTAGGAGAACAGCAGTGAGTTGCACAGCACCAGGGCGCTCATGCCAGCCTCAAACAGAGCCATCATGGCAAAAAACCGCCCCCAGCCCCAGTCCATCTCTAAGTAGCCCACGGCGTAGATCTGCGCCAGCAGGTTGAGCCCCGTAATCAGCACGCAGGCCCCCAGGGTAATGGCGGATGCCTCTAAAGGAATAATTAGATTGAGCCCGGCGACATCGAGCCAGGGGGCAAAAAAGAACTGCGGCGACGATTTACCCCAAAAAGCTAGAAACGCCAGCAGGCTATGCACCAGGGCCAGGGCCGTAGTCACAATGTTGATGTACCCCGCCGGACGCGGCCCGGTGCGGCGAATCATCGCGGGCGACCAGGGAATCGTCAGCAGCGCTCCCATCAGCGGGTATAGGGGAATTAGCCAGCTGGTCTGAGCCAGAATCGGGGTCATAGTCGAGAAATCCTTGGGCAAAAAGGACGACAATAGAGCCAGGGGGCAGAAGCAGAGACCCAACCCATTGACAAAACCACGGGAAACAATTGGTATTAGTCAATCGTTAGGTGGGTTAGATAGAGTTAGACCTATATGAAATAGAGTTTAGCCAATGCATGGTCTAAAACGGAAGGGGTAAATTGATTAAATGCAATTTGTTTTTCATTGCTGATTGATAAACTTCTATAATGCATTTCCCTGCCCCGCTGCCGCGCCGCCAGGGGAGTCCCCTCGCCGTCAGTCCTTCGCCGCCGCTCCCCAGTCCTCTCCCTAAAAACTATCCTGATGGCGCGATCGCCCTGTGAAGAGTGAGTCAGTAGCGGTGAAGCCCCCTGACGCCCCCTCAGTTGTCACCGCGCTTGCCTAGCGTGTCTTTAAATCATCAGGGGATTCAAACGTGGCCGATAATCACTGGTTGACAAGGGCTGAACGGGCCCTCGTGGTGGGGTCTGGCGTCGGTGCCGTCGCATCCGTTGCCGCTCAAAATATGGCGCTAGCGTCGGCTCCGCTGACGGTGCTAGCCGCCGTGGGTCTGCTCAACCGCACCCGCGTGGAGCAGCAGCTGGAAGAAGCGCAGGAAAAGCTGGCCCGCCAGCATCGCCAAACCGGACACCGCCTCACCAACCTGAGCAAGCAGGTGACGGCCATGCCCTCGCCCGAGGCGCTAACCAACTTTCAGCGGGCGGTAATGGATCGCAGTAACCACTCGTTTATCCGCTTTTCTAAGGAAATTAAAGATCTGCGAGCCCATGTCGATCAGCAGCTGGAGGTGCTGGCCAGCCCGGATCTGAGCAGTATTGACCGCCAGATTGGGCAGCTGCAGGAGCAGGCGGCCGCGACTCAGGCCAACTTTGAACACCTCACCACCTATGTGCAGCGGCTGGCCACTACCCCACGGGTAGAGGCGGCCGAAAACAAACTCTCTCAGGTCAAAACTGACCTCATGCAAACGCGGGTCAGCCTCGAAAACCTGCGCTCTGAAACGCGTACCCTGGTCTCCAATCTGCAGGACGCCCTGGGGCAAATTGATCGCCGCTGGCAGGAGTTACCCCAGACCAGCAATTCCAGCCAGTATCGGGCTGAAATGGGGGAAGTGGTCAAGGCGATGGCTACTCTGGTGCCCCAGTCAGAATTTAGCCAGCTAGTGGACCATGTCAAAGACCTCACCCGCCAGCAAACCCGGCTGGAGCAAGCCCTGACCAAAATTCCGGTGGGCACGGTGAGCGGTGCCCCCGCCACCCCAACCCCCAGCATTGCCGAGCTAGAGCGGCTGACCGCTGAGGTGCAGCGCCTGCAGCAGCAGGTCAGCCGTCAGGAGACCGCCGGCCATACCCAGGAGCATGTGCAGCAGGTGGTGTCCCAGTACCTGGGCCAGGTCAAGGCCCAGGTGGCGCAGCTGGAGGGGGTGACGCGATCGCTCTCGGAACGGCAGCAGCAGTTGACTAGCCAGCTGGTCACGGCCCCCGGAGACACCGCTAACCGCAAAGCCCTGATTCATCTGGCTCGCCGGGTGCAGCAGGCGGAAACCGACCTGAAGCGATCGCGCCAGGAAACCCCGCACCGGGAAACCGAACGCCAGGAACCGGTCAAAGCACCGAACCAGGCCACCCAGCCCGACTGGATTATCGATCTGCCGGTGGCAACAGGGAGCGAGCCCCAGGCTCTGCCTAGCCACCAGGCCCTGGAGGCGGCGCTGACGACCGCCACCCGGCGAGTGCTGCTGGTGTGGCCCTGGGCCAGCTACGTCACCATCGATGACTCTCTACTCCAGCGGTTTAACCAGCTGCTGGAGCGGGGCGGGCAGCTTGAAATTGGCTGGTGCCACCGGGGCGACCAGCACGACGGTCGCCTGGCCTGGCGGATTAGCCAGCGCTGGGGTACCGAGTCGAGCCAGCTGCAACTGCTGAAGACGGCCCTCAACCAGCTGCTGCCCCTGCGCGAAAACTACCCCGATCGCTTCAAGTTTAGAATTATGGGCACCGCCGAGAGCTACCTGGTCTGCGACAGCGGCAGCGGCGCCTCGGGTGAAAATACCGCAGAGCACACCTACGCCATTGTTAGCCTCAAGGCGCTGCCAACCCAGAGCGCCGTTATCCCCGACCTGGAGGCCAAGCTGCGCACCGCCGAACCCGCCGTGGTGCAGGCGCTGATGCAGCGCTTCCACGATCCAGTCATCCCCCCCGGCGATGGGATGGCTTTTTTCAATCGGGGTACCACCCGCCACGACCTGCGCGACCAGCCCGGCGCGATCAGCGACTACAGCCAGGTAATTGCCCTCCAGCCTAACCACGCGATCGCCCTCAACAACCGGGGGGTGGCCCAGCTCGAACTCAACCAGCCCGAGGCCGCCGAAGCCGACCTCAGCGAGGCAATTCTGCAGAACGGCAAGCTGTTTGCCCCCCACTGCAACCGGGGCTGGCTGCGCCTGGAGCAGCGCCGCTACGCCGCCGCGATCGCCGACTTCACCCAGGCGATCGCCCTCAAGCCCCACCTGCCGATGGCCTACGTGTACCGGGGCAGCGCCCTGCAAAAGCTGGGCGACCTGAAGGGGGCTGTGCGCGACTACAGCGATGCGATCGCCTGCGGCGACCCAATTGCCCTGCCCTACTGCTACCGCAGCGCCGCCTACCAGAGTCAGGGCGACCAGGCTCGGGCGATCGCTGACCTGGAGCGGGCCAGCGCCTACCTGGAGGCCCAGGGCGATCAGCAGGGGCTGTCGTCGGTGCAGCGCACCCTGGGTCGGTTGCAGAGCATGACCGCCAGGGCCTAGGGATGTTTTGACCTAGAGCGACTGGGCCTGGGTAGCGGCGGCCGATCAATTCCTGCGGTGAATGATCCAGCCGATGGGATCGACTAAAAACCGAACCAAGCCCTGGGTCAGAGCGCCGATTTTCACAGCGATCGGATCGCCTTTCTGCTGGCGAAGGCACTGCCCCAGCAGGTACATCAGGCCCAGCCGAGGTGCCAGAAAGAGGGCTGCCAGCAAGACCACCAGGGCCGGCGGCATTTCGCCACTGACCTCAAGCGCGGCCAGGGCACCTCCGCCCAGATCGCCCAGCAGCAGCACCAGACTCAGCCCCAGGGCCACGGTCGAGTTTTGCCAAACGCCTCGGGCCAGCCAGCTGTAAAGGGCGGCCAGGCAGAGGGCGATCGCCACGGCTGCCCCTGGTTGGGCCAACACCGTCAAGAAAGCCAGCGTTGTGGGCACGCCAACCAGCGGAGCCACACCGCTGGCTGTGCCCAGATTTACCTCCCCCAGCTCCAGCAGACCGACCAAGGCGGTGGCCACGGCAATCCAACCCATCAGCCTGCCAGCGACCCTGCAGGAAGCGGGGGCCAAAGCCCTGGCCCGATTATGTTGCCGGTGAAGTCGTTGCACGATCGGTTCCGCACAATGGAGGTGGACCTACCATAGCCAATATCCGGGGGCGATGGCAGGTGCCCCGCACCTTAAAAGATCGACTACTCGGTGCCAGCCAGGAGGCTAGAGCCAATGCTCAATCGACTGCAACGGATCCTCGCCCCCTGGTTGGGCAGTGCCGCCCTATTTTTGATTGCAGCCACGACGGGGTATGGCGCGTTTTCGTTGGCCTTCGTAACGGTAAATTTAGGTTGGGTTGGCCCCAATACCCCCGTTCCCGATGACATTAGCCGGAGTATGGTGGTGTTTTTTTGGGCATCTACCCTGGCCCTGGCCCTGCTGAATCTGGCCCTAAAGCGCGTGCCTCTGCTGCCGCTGATTGTAGCGGGCGGCATGGCCCTGACCTTTTACCTGCTGGTGCTGCTGCTGCTGGGCATGATGCAGGGCGCTCTATGGTCAGGGCCCTCAAGTGGCGGCGATCGCCTGTTGAATGGGGCGATCGCGATCTTTGCGGGTCTCAACATTCTGCTGATTCGCTACCTGCTCGTCGGCACAACCAGCGATGGGATCTATGGCCAGGCCAGGGTTGCCCTGGCGGCAGGCTCAGGGCTGCTGCTGCTCTATCTGCTGGTCCCCTGGTCAACCGGGTGGCGCTTGCTCCAGACCGATGCCGCCAGGGACCAGGCGGCGGTGGCCACCTTTGGTGCCACCTATATCGCTGCCAAAACCACCCTCCAGACCTGTCCAGCCTTCCAGCAATCCATTGGCGGTCTAGTCGAGCTGACGGTCTCGCCCCACCGGGGGACGCTCACCGACCGGCCTAACTACGCGATCGGCTCCTACTCATTTAGCTACCGTGGGCAGCGGAGTCGGGGCCGGGTCGGCATTTCGATCACCCAGACTAAGGCCACTGGCCCCAGTCCGAATGGGTCATCCAACTCTGCGGACTCGGGCCCCAGCTCTACCGATGGTCCTATCTCGGTTATCCCGGTGGACGGTCAGGCCCCCATTCAAATTCGCTGTGACACCGAGAACAAGGGGCGTAAAACGCCAGGTGGGTCGTACCGTAGTGCTTTTGCCGCACCAAGCTCAGGCCAGAAAGGACGACGGGTTCCCAGACATTGGGATTGTGTTCCACCGCCATTTCGCCCGTGGGCTGCAGTAGCTTGAGGCTGACAATCCGCTCCAGCACCGGCAGGTACAGCTCGCTGGCGTAGGGCGGATCAAAGTAAATGCAGTCGAAGGGTTGGCCGTGCAGCCGCGAGAGCTGCTTCACCACATCACCCTTGAACAGACTAAAGGTTTGGTCGCTCTGGGCCACTTTCTGCCAGTTTTCGCGGGTGATGGCGTAGGCCTCCGGTGATTTTTCAATGCCCACAACCTCAGCTGCGCCACGACACAGCGCCTCGGCCCCCATGGCACCGCTGCCCGTGCACAGGTCGAGCCAGCGGCAGCCCGCAATGCGCCCCTGCCAGATGTTGAACAGGGCCTCTCGCACCCGAGCGGCGGTGGGCCGAGTGTCGGTGCCGGGCAGGGTCTTGAGGGCGCGGTTGCCGTAGATGCGCAGCATGGCTAGGCCATCGCCACTGGGGTTTGGGCATTCACCAAGGCCACAAAGTTAGCCAGCATGGTGAGACCGGCCGGGGCCGACTTTTCGGGGTGGTACTGCATGGCCATGATGTTGTCGCGGGCGATCGCCGCCGTTACAGTCTGGCTCCCGTGGGTAGTGGTGGCCGCATTCACCGCCGGGTGGCTGGGCTCGGCGTAGTAGGAGTGCACAAAATACACCCAGTCGCCATTGGCCACCCCTTGCCACAGCGGACAGTCCGGCTGGGTCAGGGTTAGCTGGTTCCAGCCCATGTGGGGAATGGTGATCCCCGACTCCTGCTTGAACTTACGAATTCGACCGGGGATAATTCCCAGTCCCGGCTCGACCCCTTCGTCACTACCGTCGAACAGGAGCTGAAGCCCCAGGCAAATGCCCAGGAAAGGCTTGCCCGCCGCAATTTCTCGCTTAATCGGCTCAATCAATCCCTTCTCGCGCAGGTGCCGCATGGCCGGGTCAAAGGCCCCATCGCCAGGCAGTACCAGGGCATCGGCGGCCTCCAGGTCGGCCACCACATCGGTAATGGTGGGCATTGCCCCCGCCAGCGCCAGTCCCTTACAGGCCGAGTGCAGGTTGCCCATGTCATAGTCGATTACGGCAATATTGGCCATGGGATCTCCTGATCTGCTCACGTTTTTGGGCTACTGGGACATTTCCAGACTCTATCCTACCTGGGGATGGGTAGCGAGTGGATTGGTTAATGGGTAAGGGGTGGATGGGTGGGGGTCGATGTAAATTTTAAGGGCTGAGTTTTGAGTTTTCGGTGTACGAAATGCATTCAAAACTCAAAACCAACTCGCTACTCGATCATCCCCTCACTTTTCACTTTTCACTCCTCACCCCTTACCCCTCACTCCCCACCCCTCACCCCATGCTCCTCACCACCTTCGCCCCCTGGCGAGCCCACCAGTGTTCTAATGCCGCTGACGATCTGGTGGCTCACCTGCAGCAGCATCACCACATTCCCCTGGGCACCACTGTTGTGCGCCATATTCCGGTCAGTTTTGAGCTGGCCCCCATTCGGGTGGTGGCCAAGCTGGTGGAACTGCGGCCGGCGGTGGTGGTGTGCTGCGGGATGGCGGAGAAACGCCGCCACCTGCACCTGGAGCGCTACGGCAAGAACGGGGAGGACTGGCTGGCCACGGCCCTGCCCCTGGACTCGCTGCTGCTGGGCACCCATCTGACGAGCATTAGCGAGGATGCGGGCACCTATGTGTGCAACCACCTGTACCACCGACTGCTGGGGTCGATCGCGCAGCACCGCTGGCCTATCCACGCCCTCTTTGTACACATTCCGCCCCTCACCCCGGCCACCCAGCCTCTGCTAGCCTACGATCTGACGCTGATACTAAAACGGCTGGCCACTGTGACCAGCCGTACCCATGCCTTACAGAGCCTAGACTTAAAGAGCCCTAAAAACAGCCCTAATTCACGGTGGCTCTGAAC
This sequence comes from Leptolyngbya sp. KIOST-1, assembly GCF_000763385.1. Taxonomy (NCBI): domain Bacteria; kingdom Bacillati; phylum Cyanobacteriota; class Cyanophyceae; order Leptolyngbyales; family Leptolyngbyaceae; genus Leptolyngbya; species Leptolyngbya sp. KIOST-1. The sequence continues at coordinate 2,011,349 of NZ_JQFA01000004.1, read as the reverse complement.
CGAATCAGCCCCACCTGGTCACTGTCAACGGTGCCCACATTGACCACGACCGCCCCGTTGCCCTGGTTGACGCCACAGAACGGAGGTAACGCCGCCCCAGGGGCAATGAACTGGCCGGGGTCCCCATCGCTGGCGTTGGTGTAGGTCACCACTGGGCCTGCTGGGGACGACGGGGCGATCGCCTGAATCCCCACCCCCGGTCCGTAGGCATTGGGGTCAAAGGTCAGCCCGGCGGGAATCTGGTCGCACAGCACTACATTGTTGCTGGGCCCGACCCCTGAGTTGGCAAAGTAAACGGTGTACTCAATACCGTTGCCCGGCTCCACCTGGGGTTCGGTAATCACATCCAGCCCCTGGCCCAGACCATTGTTTTGCAGCAGCGTCAGCGCTGCACCATCGCCCACCACCTGGCCAAAGTTGGGTAGGGGCGCGGCCCCAAACAAGTTGGTGACCCGCTTAACCAGCGCCAGAGCACCGACGCCAACAGGCGGGGGAGCGGCCCGCCGAATCAAGCCAAAACCACCTGCAATTAAGTCGAGACCACCAAAATTAGTACCGTCAGTCGTTGTTGGAAAGAACGCAGTGTTGGTGAAATCTACCAACTGAGGACCTACCCCGGTGACATCAGCCGCAAACAGTGAGTAGCCAAAGATGGGCTGGGTATTTTCCGGTGCCTGAACCAGTGAGTTGATCGGGAAGAAAATACCCTGAACGTTTTGAGGTCCTACCAGGTGCGAGGGCCGAAACAGCGGCGGAACCACCGAGGCCAAATCGTCACGCCGTAACACAGCTGTCGAGATGTTGACATCCGTGCTGTTGCCCCAGGTACCGGCACCAACGTTGATCAGAGGGCCATAGGCAGTTGGGTTGCCAGCACCATCCACGGCGGTAATAGCCGCAATTTTGAAGGCGTCATTACCACCTCGCTCCAGGATTAGAAAGCCGACATCACCCTGTTGCTCGACGGGCACAGTAATGCCTGGGGCGGTAATCAAATAGTCAATACGCTCAATATTGTTGCTAGTCTCCGCACCAGTAGTTGCGGGAGGAACTACCTCCAGTTGGTTATTAAAAACGTTATCGATACCCCGATTGATAATTCTGCTCAGCATGGCCTCTTCAATGCCGCTTACCTGTCCAGGATTTAATTCAATGGTGGGCAGGTTTATGTTCAGCTGCTCAAAAAACAGGAGCTCACGGTTCGGTAAGCCAGCTCCCAGATTGCGGCGAAAGACAATTTGCTGGGCCAGACCAACGGGGGGTAGCAGATCGGCGGCGGGCTCAAACCGGTTTCCCGCTGCAATCACAGCTTCCAAAACAACGTTGGTGCCAGCCCCAAAGGAGAGGTTTGAGGTTGCTCCAAGGGCATCACAGCCGGGAAAAGCCGCTGGGTTACAGGGGGTTGTGAAAGGGGTGCCCGGGAAGTCTGCTCGAATGGCAGGCTCGTTGTTGGTGATTAGAGAGTCTACACTGACCGGGGCTGCCAGCTGGGCATAGGCAGGGGTTGCCCCACCCAGCACCCCGACCAAAGCCAGGACGACTCCAGCTACTAGACCTGCCAGCCGGGCGGTGGGGAATGGGAGAACCATCGCTTTGCTCTCCCGTAGGTCAGGTTTGGCAGACTGTTGCATAACGGGCATAGTAAGGGGTGACAAGACATGGACCAATCAGGCAGTGGCGTGGCCGGCAGCTTTACTCCAGCTGGAGGTCGGCCTCCTGGTTGACGAAGATAATTTCCAGCCCGCGCAGGTCGGTGAAGATGAACTCCACCCGGCGATCGCGGGCGAAGTCCAGCCGGGTGTTGCCCTGGCTGCGGCGCTGGGTGAGGCCAAAGGGCACAATCCGCATACGCTCGGGGGGGACCCCCCGGCGAATCAGGTAGTCGCGGGCGGCCAGGGCACGGCGCTCGCTCAGGGCCAGGTTGTAGGCGGCGCTGGCGCGGGGGTCGGTGTGGCCGTGCAGTTCCACCGTCAGGAAGGGGTATTCCAGCAGGGCGGCGGCGATCTGGTCGAGCACCCGGGCGCTCTCGGCGCTGATGTTGGAGCGATCGAGGGCAAAGTGAATGTTGCGCGGGATCTCCAGCCGCAGCGGTTCCAGCGGTGGGGGCGGCTCCACCGGAGCGGGCGGCGGTACCGGCGGGGCGCAGTTGGGCAGCTCGGCGGGGCCGTTGGGCAGATCGGGCAGGGTGCCGTCAGCGGCCAGGACGGCAGCCACGGCGGCGGGCTCTGAGGTGCCCCACTGCGGGTCACTGGCGATCGCGCTCACCCGCGTCCCCGGCGGCAGCGCCAGGCTGGCGCTAAAGGTGCCTTCGGGGCTGGCGGTGACGGTGCCTAAGGGCTCGCCCAGGGGGGCAAAGGGCAGCCCGGCGTCCGCCACCCGGTAGAGGTCAACCTCGGTGCCGGGGTCCGCAGTGCCGGTGAGCGTGACCTGGGCTGCCCCACTGACAAAGCTGTAGCTGTCAAACTGGGGGGCGTTGATGGCGGCGTTGCCGGTTTCGCGGCGGCGGTGGTGCGAGTTGCGGGGTGGGTTGGGACCATCCCCCTGTTGAAAATCCTGCACGCCAGTATTGCCCTGGGTATTGAGGTCAATGGAGAGCCCGTCTAGCCCGGCGTAGCGGTTGCCGCGAATCTGGTTGCGGTGGCTGAGGGGGTAGGCGGTCACCGTCACCCCCGGCCCCGGCTGGTAGCCGATGAAGTTGTCGCTGAGCTGGTGGTCACTGCCCATCAGATAGACAGCGGTTCGCTCAAACCGCCGCCCGTTGTACTGGATGGCGTTGCCCGAGATCTGGGTCGATCCCTCCGGCTTAAACAGATAGATGCCGCTGCCGTCGTTGGCGCAGATCAGGTTGTCGGTAATGGCGCTGGCGGCGATCGCCCCCTCCAGGCGAATGGCGTCGGGCATACCGGCCAGGCCGTTGCCAATGATGGCGTTTTCGCTTACCAGCAGGCCCTCGGCCCGAAAGCCAGTAATAATGGCGCTACCGTCGTGGTTTTGAATCCGGTTGTTGCGAATGGTGGTTTCCACGGCGTTGAAAACCGACACCCCAAAGGCCGACGGCACCGCCGGAAACTCACCGTCGGGGGGAAGACCCAGCCAGTTCTGCTCGATCACCACCCCTCGGGGCGCGGCCTCGGATTCGTTCAGGCGAAACAGGTCCAGCACCGGGCTGAGGGGGCTGGCGTCCACCGGGGGGGCCAAGGCGCTGATGAAAATATTGGCGGGCGGCGTGGTCTGGGTGGCGCGATCGCTGGTGCGAAACCCGTAGAAACTCAGCCCTCGCACCGTCACCCCATCGGCGGCGATGGTCAGGCCCCGCGCCACCTCGCTGCCCTCGGCCACCGTCAGGCTGACCACCGGGGCGGGTGGAAATTTAGGATCCAGACCGGCCTCGGCGTCGAAGCCCGCCTGGGTGGTCCCATCGATCACCAGTTCCGGGGCCACAATTTCCGGCAGCAGGTCCACCAGGGCGATGGTGGTCTGCCCCGCTGGCAGATCGAAGCTAATTCGCGATCCTTGCCCCGATGGCAGCGGCTGCACGAAGGCCCGCTCAGCCTGACTCAGCTCCTCAGGAGTCAGGCTGCCGTTGGCCAGCTCGATCGCCTCCCGCAGGGTCAGCCCCTCGTCGGGCTGCACCGGGCCATCGTCCGCGCTGGTTACCCGCAGGCTGTAGCCTGCTAGCGCCGACTGTCCCGCCACAGGGGCCACCGCCAGGGCTAGCCCCGGCACGCTCAGAGCGATCGCGCCCCATCCTATCCACCAGCGCTGCTTCATTCCTCACCTCCTGTCACTCTGGCTTCGGGTACCTGGGCCTCGGGCACTTGGGCCTCGGGCACCTGGGCCTCGGGAATCTCGATCAGGGCTGCCTCGTCCACGTAGGACTCCCGCTGCTGGGGTGGCGACACCGGCTGCACTCCAAAGCCGTTGAACAGCTGGTTCACCTTGGCGGTAATGCCAAAGTAGGGGCCGCTGGCGGAGCGATAGCCGCCGCCGCCCACAAAGGAACCGTCGTTGGCACCGCCAAAGCTGTAGCCCAGCCCCAGGCGCACATCGGGGGTGAGGTAGTAGCCCGCCTCCACGGCAAAGCCGGTCTCGTTGTAGCCCACCGCCGGTTGTCCCAGCCAGCGCACCTCAGCCCCCACATCCCAGCGGAAGGCAAACCGATAGGTAGCCCGCAGCTGGGCCAGGTGAATACTGTTGGAAAAGCCAAAGTTCTCGGCCAGATTGGCGGTGCTGTAGCGCAGCCCGTACTTGCCGTAGAACTCCCAGCGGTAGCTGGGGGCATAGATGCCCTCCAGGGACAGGGTGTGGTCCTGGGCCTCGGAACTGGTGCCCTGCAAAATGCTGTCTGGCGTACTGCCGGGGTTGCGGCGGTACTCGTAGCTAAACAGGCCGTTGAACTGGTCGCTGAACGGGTTGCGGTAGGCCAGCCCCAGGCGCAGGCTGCTGGAGTTGCCCAGGGCGTCGGTGATGGTCTGGTTGGCAAAGTTGGCCAGGTCAAACCGAGCCAGACCGGTGAGGGAATCGGTAATTCGCCCGGCCGCCGCCGCCCCCAGCACCAGGTTACTCGACCCCGGCGAGTCGCGGTACTCAATGCGGCCGCTGGCCTGCCAGTCGGGGTTGTCGGTGTACTCCAGCCCCACCGAATACACCGTAGAGGCCAAGAGCCCCAGGGAGGAGGATCCCCCCTGGCCCACGGCAAAGGGCTGGGCAAACTGCTGACCTGCCCCGGTGAGGTTAAAGCCATCGCCAAAGATGCGCTCGAAGCCAAAGGTGGCCCGCAGCCCAGGGGCCAGCACCAGCCGGTGGTTGAGGCCGATCGCCCCCTGGCCCGTAATCCCGTTGTAGCCCCCCAGCAGCGAGTAGCGGTTGGTCAGGGTGGTGTTGTCGTCCAGTTCGTAGTCCACCAGGGTGTCAAGGCTGGTGATTGACCCCGGCCCGGTGCCCCCCGACAGAAACTGCTGGGCCAGTCGCAGGCTCACTCCGGGCTGCACCGCCCACTCCAGGCCCACCGTGTTGCGGGTGGGGTAGAGGGGGTCGGTGGTGCCCAGGTTCAGCTCGCTCTGGGCCAGGGCGCTGAGGGTCTCGGTCAGCGGCAGGTTCAGCCGCGATACCAGCTGGTTGGCATTGGTTGAGGTATTGGCAATGCGATCGTCCCGGCTGCGGTTGACAAAGTCAATGCCCAGGGTGGCGCTGCCAAACTGCTGCACAATCCCGGCCCGCCACTCGGTCAGGGTGTTGTCGATCTGGCCGCCCTGGATGGCGGTTTGCCCCGGTCGCAGCAGCCCGGCGGCGGAGGTCTGAATAGCGGTGGCGGTGCCCAGGTTGCGCTCCTGATCCACCAGGGCGCGAATCTGGGTCTGCGCTCCGACCTGGGCCAGCACCTGGCCACCCCAGCGGGTCTGTCCGGGGCGAAACGTGCTGGTGGCGGTGTTGTTAAAGCCGCTGTCGGTGGAGCGGTAATAGGCCTGCCCCGTCACTCCCTCAAAGGGGGTACCGCTGAGTTCGATGCGGTAGGCGTTGCCCTGGTTGTTAGTGCCCCCGGCATTAAACGACGATCGGGCAAATTCGCCGCTCACCTGGGCCAGGTCCCCCAGGGGCCAGAGCAGGTCAAAGCCGTAGAGGGTGAAGTCCTGGGCCCCCTGGTTTTCCGTCAGCAGGGTGGCCCCCACCACGCCGTCGCCCCCGTTGGGCCGGTACTGCAACCGCCCGGCGTAGAGGCTGCCCCGTACCGAGGCATCTTCCACCTGGTAGGTCACCACGATGCGGCGCACCAGGGTCACCCCCAGGGGGTTGAGATCGACGGAGCGGATTGGCTGGTTGAACAGCAGGGTGCCGCGATCGTAATCGATGGTGTAGTCGACGCCGCGGTACAGCGGAGTGCGCTCCAGTACAGTGCCGGGCCGGTTAAACTCCTCGGCCTCGATAAACACGTTCTCACTGCCCCGCAGCACCAGTCGCCGCGACAAAAAGTAGTAGCCGCTGGTGCCATCGGGGGCGATGGTGTCGCGCTGGAAGGGCCGCACGTTGTCGGCGTACAGAGCGGTGAGCTGGAGGCCGTTGCCAAAGGTGTAGTTGCCCTTAAAGCCGTGCAGCTCGCGCACGGTGGCCGTGAACTGTTGCGACTGGCCAGCAAACTCCTGGGTGCCGTAGTCGCCCCACATGAAGTAGTCGGGCTCGGCGTTGGGCACCAGGGAGTCGCGCTGAAACCGCAGGTACAGGCTGTCGATGGAAGGGGTGAGAAAGTCGGTGGTGGAGCTGTCGCCATAGACCGGATAGGTCTGGTCGCAGGCCTGCACGTCACGGTAGAGGCTGCGGCCATCGCAGCGATCGTTGAGCCCGCGGGTGTTGTTATAGGCCCCGGTGAAAAGCCAGTCGCCCACCGCTCCAGTGGCAAACAGCCCGGTGGTAAAGCTCACCTCCACATCCTGGTTGAGGGAGTCGGGGCTGAGAAAGTCCCGGAAGCTGCCCAGCAGGTTGGTGCCGCCTCGGCCCACCCGGAAATCCACCACCCCAGAAATAATCGTGGGCCGCAGGTCGGTGAAGAAGCTGACCTGGGTGCTGGCCTCCAGCGCCGGATAGCCCTCCCCCAGGTTGGGGTCCAGCTGTCGCAGTGCCTGGGAGCTGACCTGGGCGCGCACCGTTACCGATTGGGCATCCAGGGTCGATCGCAGCTGGGCCTCGAACTGGCCGCGCCGGGCCAGGACCTGAAACCCGCTGCGATCGCGATCGTAGTCGGCTCCGACAAACTCCCCGGCACTGGTGGTCAGGGTCACCACCACATCGCCTGCCAGGGGGTCTCCCGCCGCCGTGGTGACGGCTCCCACCAGGGTCAGGGTCGATCGCCCGTTGGCCGGCACCTGAAACTCGCGAGCGGGGGTCACAGTCAGGGTGTAGGCCACCTCGACCTCTGGAGTAACAGGCCGCAGGAGCTGGGTGGGGGGAGGGTTCAGCGGCAACTGGTCGCCCCCAAAGCGAAACTCAAACAGCTCGGCATTTTCCCGGCGATTGGCCAGGGGCACTACGCCGGGATCTGCCCCGGACTCCACCGCAGGCAGCTGTCCCTGGGGCAGTACCGTGGCCGCCGCGATCGCCGCCCTAGGGTCTGTCCAGCCTGAGGCAACGGCACCCGGGGCAGGGGCCGAATTGGGCAGCAGTGGGCCAGCCTGGGAGGGCAGGGTCAGCCGCAGGGGCTCGCCGGGGAGGGAATCGCCCCCCGAAGCACCGTACACCGATCCAGTCGGGGCTGGCGATTCAGTTGGGGCTGACGAAGAGCCCGAAAGCTCCAGGTCAGCGGCTGTGCCCCCATCACCGGGAGCCGCCTCAGCCGGCAGCAGCAGGCCAAACGACCCGGCCAGGGTGGTCAGCAAACCCAACCCCAGCAAACGAGAAGACAGAGACATCATGACTGCTCCTCCCCAAAGGTTGGTGTGACGGCAAAGTTCATCCGACCCAGGCCACCGGGCGTCAGACGCACGAAGCGCGAGGCGCTGTTTTCCTCAATTCGGTAAAGGTTGGGAGCCAGGGTATAGCCGGGCAGGCTGTAGAGGTCCAGGGTGCCGACCCGGTAGCCCGGCAGCACATTGGCCAGCGAGAATAGCCCGTCGGGGTCGGTCAAGATCCGGTTGCCATCGTCCATGAAGATAACGGCATTGGGGACCCCAGGCTCCCCGGGCTGCTGCTGCCCGTCAAAGTTTTTATCCACAAACACCCGGCCTACAATCGTGCCGCAGTCGGACACAATACCGGGGCGAATGGTGAGCTGGAATGGTGCCGATACCGGCGCAAAACCCGGAGCCGAGGCCTGGGCCACGTTGCGCCCATCGCCGCGCACCGCATCGGGAGTAACCAGCACTCCGTAGGCGATCGAAACCGAAGCCCCCGGCTCTAGCGCGGGGAAGGTCAGCGACAGGCTGCTGTCGGTGGTCACCTGCTGGGCGGGCTGCAGAGGGGTGGTCTGCAGCGAGTTGGCCACGTAGATCATGCCTCGGGGTAGCTGGTCAGTCACCGTCAGCGGGGCGGCCACCCGACTGGAGGGGTTGGTCACCAGCAGGCGGTAGACAACCACATCCCCCGGTTCCGCCGCCGCCCGGTCAGCGGTCTTGACCAGACTGAGCGGCACGATGTTTTCCCCCACCCGAGTCTCGTTAGACGCTATGGTGGCGGGTCCCTGCGGACCGTCAAACTGGGCCGAGGCCTGGTTGATAAAGACTCGATTTTGAGCCTGCGCCACCGTCGAGGGTGGCCCCGCATGGCTCAGGCAATAGCTTAAAACCAGGGCCAGCAAAAACAGCAGCCCTCGGTAAAGTCGTCGCTCAATACGTCCCACACTACCCCTCTGAGACCACTCTTCACACCACGTAGCCGGGCCAACCGAGGTCAACCCATGCGTCTGCTCACTCCTGTGGGGTCAGAACCCATTGACAACCGCTAAAAAAATGTAGATGTTGCCAAACTCGGCAAATCATACCAAGGGCATCCGTAAATATACACAAAAGCTCTGTTAAGTTTTTTAAATTTGTGCTGATTTGCCTGATCGAGGGTACGGCGCAGCGCCACCTTACATCCCTTGGCGAGAGCCGCCCACTCCCCTTGGCCTGGGCTGGCGCTAGAAATTGAGCTAGAAAGTACCACAGAGGTTATATGGAATCGATAAGGACGCTCTTTGAAGATTGCCCTGGACTAGAATGGCTTCACCCCAGCCCAGGGTGTTCTCCCCTACTCCCTCAACCGGAAGCATTCGGCTATGGCCCTTGTCGGTCGCGTTGCGCAGATTAATGTTTCCGCTGGTGGGGTGCCGAAGCGATCGGTGCCCCAGGCCCAGGTCACCCTCGCTGGCCTCAGCGGTGACCGGCAGCGGAATCTCAAATTTCACGGCGGCCCCGATCGCGCCCTTTGCCTCTGGTCGCTGGAGGTGATTGAATCCCTGCGGGTCGAAGGTCACCCCATTGCCCCCGGCAGCGCTGGGGAAAACCTCACCCTGGCCGGGCTGGACTGGACAGTTCTGGGGCCGGGGCACCAACTCCAGCTGGGCGAGCAGGTGTGGATTGAGATCACTGACTACGCACCGCCCTGCCGCACCGTCATGCGCTGGTTCCGCGATCGCCGCTACAGCCGCATCAGCCAGCGCCACTATCCCGGCAGCAGTAGACTGTACGCCCGGGTGCTGCAGCCAGGGGCGCTGGCCGCAGGCGATCGCGCCCTCCTGACCCTGGACAATGGCCCGCTCTAGGGCTGGACATCGCCACCCCGACGGGCTAGGGGAACATTTGCGCCCTGGGGCGCTCCGCTGAGCGAGAACCCTTTACAATGTCCTCAGGCACAGTCTGGTCTTGGGAGTTTTTCGGCCCACGGGACCAAAGCCTGAATACGTTTCACCCCGCTGGGTTAGCGGATTTATCACGCACTTGCCATGACCCTACCGACCGCGCTATCGAGCGATTTTTTGTTGACGGCGGCCCTGTACGCCGGTATTGGCGGCCTGTACCTGCTGGTGGTCCCCCTGGCCCTGATCTTCTATGTCCGCCAGCGCTGGTATGTGGCGGGTTCGGTCGAGCGCACTCTGCTGTACGGGCTGGTGTTTGTCTTTTTCCCCGGCATGCTGCTGTTTAGCCCCTTCCTCAACTTCCGTCCTCAGCCCCGCAACCTCAAGGCTTAACGGGCTATGCGACGCATCGATGTATTGGCCATTGGCCTCGGCATCTTTCTGGCCGGGGGTGGAATGTTCCTTGGCCTGCGCCTGGCTGGGCTCGACGGCATCAACGCCGGCATCTGGAGTCAGGCGATCATGGTTGGGGGCGTGGTGGCCTGGCTGCTGAGCTACCTGTTCCGGGTCGTCACCCACAACATGACCCTCAACCAGCAGATGGAGGACTACGAGTCGGCGGTGCTCCAGCGTCGACTCGACGAGCTCAGCCCCGAGCAGCTGGCCGCCCTCCAGGAGAAGCTCGACGACGATCAGGGCTAGATGGTTCAGGTAACCCCTCTTTCTGTTAGGCGCGATCGCTGGCTCCCAGACCTTAAGCTTCAGACCATAGACTCAGTGCCCCTCTTGTCCTAGAGTGCTGTATTGGGCGAAATGTTTGCCCCAGCCCTTTGGCCAACTTCTCTGGACTAAGTCTTTGGTATCCCGCTATGGCCCTTGTTTCCGATCGCTTCCGTGACCTGCGTGCCCAGGGCAAATGCGCCCTGATCCCCTTCATTACTGCTGGCGATCCCGACCTGGAGACTACCGCTGCGGCCCTGCGGGTGCTCGACGACAACGGGGCCGACTTCATCGAGCTAGGGGTGCCCTATTCAGACCCCCTGGCCGACGGGCCGGTGATCCAGGCTGCCGCCACCCGCGCCCTGGCCAAAGGCGTCAACCTCGATGCGGTGCTCTCTATGGTGAAGGGCATGCAGCTCCAGGCTCCGCTGATTTTATTTACCTACTACAACCCCATCCTCAACCGGGGCATTGAGGCGTTTATGGCCGATATCGCGGCGGCGGGGCTGGCGGGGCTGGTGGTGCCCGACCTGCCCCTGGAAGAGGTGGAGGGCCTGCTGGCGGCGGCGGCAGCGGCGGGCATCGACGTCACCCTGCTGGTGGCCCCGACCTCGCCGGCGGAGCGGATTCAGGCGATCGCAGCCCAGGCCCAGGGGTTTGTCTACCTGGTCAGCGTCACCGGCGTCACCGGTATTCGCAGTGAGCTGCAAAGCCGGGTCAAAGACCTGATCGATGGGCTCAAGCAAACCACCGACAAACCTGTAGGCGTGGGCTTTGGCGTTTCAGATCCCGATCAGGCCCAGCAGCTCAAAGCCTGGGGGGCCGACGGCGTGATTGTGGGCAGCGCCTTTGTCAAGCGCCTGGCCGCCGATTCCCCTGAGGTGGCCCTGTCCACCATCGGCGACTTTTGCCGCCAGCTGAAGGCGGCGCTGGCTTAGGGGCTGTGATCAATTAGCCTTTGAAGGCCCGAAAACAACGGTTGCAGCCCCTAGGGCTTGGCATCAGCTCAGTTGCCACCTCTGCCCGTGCAGAGGGCGCAGATAGGAAGCCGCTGCCTCGGGTGGTTGGGGGGGGCCAAACATGTACCCCTGCATCTCGATACAGCCCAGCTCGTGGAGGCACAGGCTCTGGTCGGCGGTTTCCACTCCCTCGGCCACCAGGCTGAGCGACAGCCCCCTGGCCATGGCGATAATGGCCCTGACCATGGCCTGATCTACCGGGCTGTAGGGCAGGTCTTTGACAAAGGCGCGATCGATCTTGATGCCGTCGAGGGGGAACTGCTTTAGATGGCTGAGGCAGGAGTAGCCGGTGCCAAAGTCGTCCATGGAAATTTTGACCCCCAGCTGACGCAGATCCTGCAGCCGCTCAATGGAGGCGGTCATGTCGGCCATGGCCGCCGTTTCAGTGATTTCTAACTCCAGGCAATGGGGGGGCAGCCCCGTTTCTTTTAATACGGCAGCCACGCGGGTGACCAGGTTGGGGTGCTGGAGCTGCCGCGCCGACAGGTTGACCGCCAGGTTGACCAGGGGCAGTCCCAGCCGATGCCAGGCCATCACCTGGGTGCAGGCGGTGTGCATCACCCAGTCACCAATGGGCACAATCAGGCCATTTTCTTCGGCTAGAGGAATAAATTCGGAGGGGGTGACCAACCCCAGGGTCGGATGCTGCCAGCGCAGCAGGGCCTCCATCTGCACCACCTTGCCGGTAACCACATTCACCTGGGGCTGGTAGTAGAGCACAAATTCGTTACGCCCCAGGGCGTGGTGCAAAAACGTCTCTAGCTTGAGCCGCTGGGCGGCCTCGGTGCTCAGGCTCTGGGTGTAGAACTGGTAGTTATTGCGCCCCTGCTGCTTGGCCCGGTACATGGCCGCGTCGGCATTTTGCAGCAGGGTGGTCATATCTTCGCCGTCCTGGGGAAACAGGGCAATGCCCAGACTGGCGGTTACGTGTAGCTCATGGTTGTGCAGCAGAAAGGGGGGCCTCAGCTGGTCGGCAATGCGATGGGCAATTTTGGCGGCGTCGCTGGGGCTAACGAGGTTGGGCAAAATCAGCGTAAACTCGTCGCCGCCCCAGCGGGCTACGATGTCTTCGGCCCTCAGGGCGGCACTCATGCGCTGGGTAACCTGCTGTAGCAGCAGATCCCCCACGGCGTGGCTGAGGGTGTCGTTAATGGTTTTGAAGTGATCGAGGTCTAGAAAAATTACCGCCAGCATCTGTTCGCCCTGGCTGGTGCGGGCGATCGCCTGGGGCAGATGCAGGTCAAAAAACGCCCGGTTGGGCAGCCCGGTCAGGGTGTCGTGGTACACCTGGTAGCACATCTGGGCCTCGGTCTGCTGGCGCTTGAGGGCACCCCCCAGGCTGGCCGCCACCGCCACCAGAATAGACTCGTCGCTGGCGCTCCACTCCCACTCCTGCTGGCAGGCATCAAAGCCAATGTAGCCCCACAGCTCAGCGTCAATGAAAATTGGCACCATCAAAATCGACAGAATATTGTCCTTCAGCAGCAAGGTCTGCTCGGCCCGAGGCAGGTGCCGAGTTAGGGCGCAGATCGACTGATTGGCCTGAAAGGCCTGGTACCACCGCTCTACCCCCAAATCCCGATAGCTCTGATCGTGCCAGTGGGGCTGATCCATGCTGGGAGGAATGTTGGCGTTGGTCCACTCGTAGCGCAGGGTCATGGCCGGTTCCCCCGTTACTGACTGGGGATGGTGGGTGTAGACGTAGGCGCGATCGGCGGTGGCAGCTTCCCCCAGGCGGGCCAGCACCTGGGGAATCGCCTCGTTGACGTTGGCGGTGGTGAGCAGGCACTGGCTGGCCTGGGCAACCCCCTGAAGCAGGCGATCGCGGCGCAGAATCGCGGCTTCCCCCCGCTTGCGATCGGTAATGTCTTCGACGGTGCCCTCGTAGCCAATCAGCACCTGGCGATCGTCGTAGATGGCCCGCGCCGACTCCGAAATCCAGATCACGGCCCCATCTTTGCGGTACACCTCAGACTCAAACCCCAGCACCGAGCCGCTGGCCCAGATCAGGTCGATAAATTCCTGCCGCCGACCGGGCTGCACGTAGAGTTGCCGATTAATATCGGTCAGATTTTGGATCAGGTCCTGGGCCGAATCGTAGCCATAGAGTCGGGCCAGCATTGGGTTGGCGGTCAGGTACTGGCCCTGGGGGGTGCTCTGAAACATCCCTTCGACGGCGTTTTCAAAGATGCTGCGATACTTGGCCTCAGCCCGCTTTAGCGAAAGCTCGGTCTGCCGCCGCTCCAGGGCCAGGGCTAGATCGGCCGTGACCACCCGCAGCAGGTCAATTTCGCCTTCACCCCAGCGGCGGGGCTCGGCGCAGTTACTAAAGCCCATCACCCCCTGTAGCCGGTTTTGCAGGAACAGGGGCAGCAGCAGCAGCGACTTAACCTGGCTGGGCGCACTGCCCAGCACCTGACGCTGAAGCTCAGAAAAGTCGGCTTCGACCAGGTTAATAATCTGTCCCTGGGCCAGGGTGCCGTACCAGTCAGTAAAGAGCGGATCGACAGGTAGGGTCTGAAAGTTGGGATCGCTGGCTGTCGGCGGCACCCCAGGGGCCGACCATTCTACCCGCTGTAGCAGGCAGGCCTGGGTATCGGGGAGACGGCGATCGCCCTGGGATTCACGGCCCGTCTGCAGCTCGTAATAGTAGACCCGACTGGCCCCAGAGATCTTCCCTAGGGCGGCAAAAATTTGGGTGATGGCCTGCTCCTGCCAGCCCCACTGCCAGGCCAACAGCTGGCGCTGAATCTCGGCTAGAGTCGCCAAAACCTGCTCTCGGCGTCTGAGGGTTTGCTGGTCGGTAATCTGCTGGGTGACATCCTCAAAGGTGCACAGCACCCCAACCACGCTACCCGTGGGGCCGCGCATGGGCATGCGGCTACAGTCCACCCAGCCCTGCTGGCCGTTGGGGTAGGTCTGGGGCTCAATGGCGTGGAGATCAGCGACGCCTTGGGCCATCACCAGGCGATCGCGGGCGGCCCGGTAGGCCGCATCTTCGGCGCTAAGGCAGGGAAAACTGGCGTCGGTGCCGCCCACAATATCGGCGGGGGACGCAAGCCCCATGGCCCTGGCAAAGGCCTGGTTGCAGCCCAAGTAGCGACCCTGGCTATCCTTCCAAAACAGGGGCTGAGGAACGCTGTCGAGCACCAGTTCCAGCAAGTCTTCCCGAGCCTCCAGGGCCTGCTCCACCTGGCGCAGGGTGGCCTCCGTCTGCTTCAGCGGTGTAATGTCGGTAATAAAGCCTTCAATGCCGACGATCGCGCCCTGGGCATCTACCGTTGGGGAGCCCTTTTCCCACACCCATTTCACTTCGCCGCTGCGGGTGCAGATGCGGTACTCCACCTCATAGGACTGCCCCCGCTGGATGGCCTGGCCAATGCTGTCGATCACCAGGGGCAGATCTTCGGCATAGGTAATGGTGTTGTACGATACTGTCGTCCTGGGGTCGAGCAACTCCGCTGGTGCATAGCCGGTCAGCGAGCAGCAGCCAGCACTGAGGTAACGCATCGACCAGCCAACGTCGCTATCGGCCTGAAACACAATCCCCGGCATCACATCAATTAGGCGCTGGGCGGTGGCGGGGTGACTGGACGACGCAGGGGTTCCAGACTGATCTGGCCAGCTGTTGTGACTGAGCAGCGTCAGGGTAAGCCAGTACAACAGTGAGGATGGGGCAGAAACAGGGTGAGCCGGACGATCAGCAACTATGGGGCATGGACGATAGGATTCAGGATCGTGCATAGGTCATCGGCATAGCAGGGTGGCTGCCCCACGGTATTGGTCTTACTATGCCCGAAATTATGGCCAAGAATGATACGTAGTTTTACCGTCGCGGTTCCCTTGAAACCCACCCAAAGGCCAGGCGTGGGGATGCCGCAGTCGATATTCTGCACTGGCCTGCGATCGCCCAGGCGAAATGGCCCTGCCTATCCGCCTGGGTCCGGGGGCTGAGGACGGGCCTGGACAATCGCCTGCACCAGCCTGGCCCCGGCCAAGTCGGGGGGGTGGGTGATCAGTTCTGGGCAGGCCACGAGGGCTAACTTCAGGTCCTGGACGGCGGTCCAGTCAAGCGGGGGAACCGGGGCAATGATGGGCAGACGGGCCAGGTTGGGCTGGCTGGCCAGGGCCTTGATGTCGGCGATTGCCAGGGGGACCGCGCTGTCTAAAATCACGGCCTGGAGATGCCACACCCGGCTCAACAGATTCGCCTGCACCAGGTCATCGACCTGTAACAAACGACAGTGGTAGCGCTGGAGCCAGCTCTGTAGCCCCTGGGGCAGGGCGCTGGGGGCGCTGGGCGATCGCAGCAGCAGCAGGGTCTGGCCCCGGAGGGAAGCGGGGGAGAGTGAGGGCGTCAGGCAGAGTCGATCGAGGGTAGGCCGCAGCTCCTGGGCCAGGGTTTCGATCGCAAGCGTCTGGGGCTCTGGCCTGGCGGGGGCGGTGCCATCGTCTGCGCTGGGGAAAGGCGCGACGGCCCCTGCCCTGAGCGTCACCACAGCCGGAATGGCCAGTCGCTGCACCAGGGCAAGGCGATCGGCGGCGGCGGTCGGAGCGTCGATCAGCGACCCCCACTCAATCAGGGTGCAGGGGGGAGCCAGGCGGGTCTGTAGATCCGCCAGGGATTTGCAGCTGGGTGCTACCGCCAGGCGATAGGGACTGCTCCGCAGGCTAGCGTCAATTTGCTCGATGGTGGCTGGGCTGGCGCTGGCCAGCAGCACCACCACGGTCTGCCCAGGGGTGGCTGTCGCCCTGGGCAGCAGCAGGGTAATCCGGCTGCCGGCGGGGGTGCTGTGCCCGGTCAGCTCGCCCCCCTGGAGCTGGCTGAAGCGGCGGGCCAGGGCCAGCTCCAGACTTGCGATCGACCCAGGACTGAACTCAGGGTCGAGGGGGGAGCCATCCCCAGCGGCGGCCTCAGCCTCTGCTGCCCCCAGCGGTGGGTCGAGCTGGGCGATCGCCGCCGTACTCCAGAGCGTCAGGCCCAGCCAGGGCCCCCAGGGCTCCACCACCAGTCCCGCTGGGGAAGCCCCGTTGGCAATCAGGTAGCTGAGAACGTAGTGCAGGCTCTGGCGCAGACGCAGGGGATCGGCCTGGACCCACCCCTCAGCGGTCTCCAGGCTAGCCATAAAGGTTTCTGCCCAGTCGGCGGTGGCTTTGAGGGCAGGCTGGGCCATTAAAAAGCTGGGCACCAGCTCCTCGGTCAGGGGCTGAAGGTAGACCCGCTCCCGACTGGGGCTGATCTGGCCCGACTCCAGGCGCATCCAGTCGAGCAGCAGGTTGATCAGGTTGGTGAGCTTGCGAATCGCCTGCTGCATCAGGTTGATGTAGCGAAACTGGCGCTCACTCAGGGATCCCACCCGACTGTCCAGCAGCAGGGTGGATAGCCCCAGCAGGGTGGTCATTGGCGTTTTGAGGGCATGGCCCAGTTCCAGCACCCAGGCCCGCCGCCCCAGCGCCCCCCGGCCAAGGGGCACAGGTTCCCCCGGCCCCAGAGCACTTGACTCCGCCGCGATCGCCCGCCAGCCCAAAAGTTTCACCGGATCGAGCAGGCCCAGATACCGGCCTGCGGCGTCCACCGCCACCAGCAGACAGGGCGGGGTGACCTGGGCCAGGTCCCCTAAGTGAGCCAGGGCTGACGCGTCTAACCGCTGGCTCACTGAAACCTCCATCAGCGGCTCCATCCAGGTCTGGCAGTCCTCCAGTCGGGGGTCGGCCCAGTTGTCCGCCGCCTGGCCCGCCCGCTGGTGGGCTGCCCACAGTCGCCCCAGCGCCAGGGCACCAATGGGGCGGTGGGCGTCGTCCACAACCACAATGTGGCTGTGGGCGGCGGCCAGGGAACCCGGTCCGGAGTCTTCAGACGGCCCCAGCGCCTGGGCAACCTCGCTGAGGGAAGTGACCAGACCGTAGGCTGGCACAGGGCTCAAGAAGTGATCGAGGGGCGGCAGCGCCATGGGCTTATCCCCTGAGGAGTTTGTTTCCAGATTTTGGGGCAGGCTGCATTCTGGCAACCACCCTTTACAATTGACAATATCTCCACTATCCCGGTTTTTGCTCACGTTCTCATAGCCGGGCTGCGGGGTCGCCCCAACGGCTGCGGACTCAGATGAATCCTGCTGCTGACCGCCCAAGGCACCGCTATCGGCTCCCCGGCGGCTCTGCTTGTTGTCCTGTTCATTATCTATCGCCCCTTGGTTTCTCCCCTTCAGATCTATCGCCTGACCCGTGGTGACCACGCTCAGCAGACCTCCGATTTAAATCTGGATCCGAGTCGCTACGTAGTCCATCCTGCCGTGCTTGTTGGCGATGCCCTAGACTGGTTGCAGAGCCGATCAGGCCCGCCCGACTGTCTGGTTGTCGACGATGGGGTTTGGCGAGATACGCTTGAGCCCACCCTCCAGCAGCTCAAGCTGGTGCTGCCGGTCGTGGTCCTGGTTGACGATCCAGAGGCGATCGCCCGGCCGACACCTCAGCCCCACTACCCGGGTACTGTGGTGCATCACTCCCTAAAGGCCCTGGCCCAGGTCGATCGCGCTATTCAGGCCGCCATTCAAGAATTTTTACGGCTGCCTGGCCCCGGCGATTCACCGCCCGCCCCTGCGGATCAGTCTAGCGCCCCCGAAACCAGCCTCAGCGCCAAGCAGCACCAGCTCACCGAAAAACTCAAGGCCCGGCTGGGCTATCTGGGGGTTTACTACAAGCGCAACCCGAGTCACTTTTGGCGACACATGAATCCCGACGATCGCCAGACCCTGCTAGACCAGCTCAAGGTCGACTACCGCAAGATTATTCTGGCCTATTTCGCCAGCACCACAAAACTAAACCTCAACCAGCTGATCGATGACTTTGTCAATCAGGCCTTTATGGCCGATATCTCGGTCGCCCAAATTGTTGAAATTCACATGGAGTTAATGGATAACTTCTCCAAGCAGCTTAAGCTGGAAGGGCGTAGCGAAGAGATCCTACTCGACTATCGCCTCACCTTGATTGACGTGATTGCCCACCTCTGCGAAATGTATCGCCGCTCGATCCCCCGCGAACCCTGAGGGCAGACTACCCGCCCGAAAAGCTTCCCGATACAATTTTCCCTGTCCCTGTCAACCCAGAGCGTTCCATGAGCTCCGTTAAAAAGACCTATATTCTCAAGCTCTACGTCGCGGGCAACACTCCCAACTCCATTCGCGCCCTCAAAACCCTCAACAACATCCTGGAAGAAGAGTTCCAGGGGGTCTACGCCCTCAAGGTCATTGACGTGCTCAAAAACCCGCAGCTGGCCGAAGAAGACAAGATCCTGGCCACCCCCACCCTGGCCAAAATTCTGCCGCCGCCAGTGCGTAAAATCATTGGCGACCTGTCGGACCGCGAGCGGGTGCTGATTGGGCTTGACCTGCTCTATGACGAGCTGCGCGAAGACGACATTTACGGCTAGCCCGCCCAGGGGTTGGCGCACCGGCTCGGTCTGGGCTCGGTTGTGATTGGCTGCATGGACCGTCTCATCGGGCCAAAATCCTTTTGGGTAGCCGCTTCGGGGTATGCTTGATACTCAGAATGTCCTGTAAGTTATTTCTGTACGTTATTAAGGGCTGTCGCTCTGCCCGATACCTGTAACCATCTCCCATGACAGACTTTGACCAGACCGAATCCCAGTCTTCTGCTCGCTCCGTTGGGGTGCAAAAGATTCGCACCACCATAGAAGGCTTTGACGACATTAGCCACGGCGGCCTGCCGGCGGGGCGATCGACCCTGGTCAGCGGCACCTCAGGGACCGGCAAAACGCTGTTTGCAGTACAGTTTATCTACAACGGCATCACCGAATTTGACGAGCCGGGGGTGTTTGTCACCTTTGAGGAGTCGCCCGAAGACATCATTCAAAACGCCTACAGCTTTGGCTGGGACTTGCAGCAGTTGGTAGACGACGGCAAGCTGTTTATCCTCGATGCGTCCCCCGACCCGGAAGGTCAGGATGTGGTGGGCAACTTTGACCTGTCGGCGCTGATTGAGCGCATTCAGTACGCCATTCGCAAGTACAAGGCGCGGCGGGTTTCCATCGACTCGGTGACGGCGGTGTTTCAGCAGTACGACGCTGCCTCGGTGGTGCGCCGCGAGATCTTTCGCCTGGTGGCCCGCCTCAAGCTGATGGGTGTAACCACCGTGATGACCACCGAACGCCTGGACGAGTACGGCCCAGTGGCTCGCTTTGGCGTGGAAGAGTTTGTCTCCGACAACGTGGTGATCGTGCGCAACGCCCTGGAGGGGGAACGCCGCCGCCGCACCATCGAGATTCTGAAGCTGCGGGGCACCACCCACATGAAGGGGGAGTACCCGTTCACCATCACCAACAACGGCGTCAATATCTTTCCGCTGGGAGCCATGCAGCTCACCCAGCGATCGTCCAATGCGCGGGTGTCGTCGGGGGTGCCTACCCTGGACGAAATGTGCGGCGGCGGCTTC
Organism: Leptolyngbya sp. KIOST-1; assembly: GCF_000763385.1. Taxonomy (NCBI): domain Bacteria; kingdom Bacillati; phylum Cyanobacteriota; class Cyanophyceae; order Leptolyngbyales; family Leptolyngbyaceae; genus Leptolyngbya; species Leptolyngbya sp. KIOST-1. The sequence continues at coordinate 1,991,900 of NZ_JQFA01000004.1, read as the reverse complement.
TTCAAAGACTCAATTATTCTCGCCACCGGAGCCACGGGCACGGGCAAAACCCTGCTGGTCAGCAAATTTTTGGTGGACGGCTGCAAACACGGGGAGCGGGCGATCCTGTTTGCCTACGAAGAGTCCCGCGCTCAGCTCTCCCGCAATGCCTACTCCTGGGGGGTCGACTTCGAGGCCATGGAGGAGCAGGGGCTGCTGAAAATCATCTGCGCCTATCCCGAGTCGGCGGGCCTGGAGGACCACCTGCAAATCATCAAAACCGAGATCTCCCAGTTTAAGCCCTCCCGGGTGGCGATCGACTCGCTGTCGGCACTGGATCGCGGCGTCAGCAACAACTCCTTCCGCCAGTTTGTGATCGGCGTGACGGGCTTTGCTAAACAGGAAGAGATCACCGGCTTTTTCACCAACACCACCGAGCAGTTTATGGGGCTGCACTCGATTACCGAGTCGCACATTTCCACCATTACCGACACGATTTTGATGCTGCAGTACGTGGAGGTGCGGGGCGAACTGTCGCGGGCGATCAACGTGTTTAAGATGCGCGGATCCTGGCACGACAAGGGCATCCGCGAGTACACCATCAACAGCCAGGGCCCGGACATCAAAGACTCCTTCCGCAACCTGGAGCGGATTATCAGCGGCTCACCCACCCGCATCTCTGTAGATGAAAAGAGCGAGCTGTCGCGAATCATTCAGGGGGTGCAGGGCGACTCGGAGCTTTAGCTGTGGGGTAGGCACTGCCCACCACCCCACTAGGAGAGAGCTAGACCTTAGAGGAGTAGGCTTGCTCTCCCAGGATGTAGGTGGCGGCGACGGCGCGATCGCCCCCCATGATCACCAGCGAAAACAGCAGATCCTCCAGGACCTCCAGGGTTTGGGGAATCCCTGCATCATTTCGCAGGGCCAGCAGCGGCGTCGCCTGGGGGTTGAGCACCACAAAGTCGGCCTCTTTACCTGGGTCAAAGCTGCCCAGTTTATCCTCCAGGCACAGCGCCCTGGCTCCGCCCAGGGTGGCGAGAAATAGCGCCTTAAAGGCCGAGAGCTTCTGGCCCCGTAGCTGGGCCACTTTATAAGCCTCATTGGTGGTTTGTAGGATTGAAAAACTGGTGCCTGCCCCCACGTCGGTGCCCAGGCCCACCTTCACCGGGTACTCGGGATTTTTGGCCTGCTCAAGGCGAAACAGGCCGCTGCCGAGGAACAGGTTGGAGGTGGGGCAAAAGGAGATCGCCGCCTTGGCCTCTGAGAGCCGCTGAAATTCGGCGTCGGTGAGCTGCACGCCGTGGGCAAACAGCGATCGCGCCCGCACCAGCCCCGTCTGGTCGTACACATCCAGGTAGCCTTGGTACTGGGGGAACAGCTCCTTAATCCAGGCCACCTCGTTGACATTCTCAGACAGGTGGGTGTGCAGGTAGACATCGGGAAACTCATCCAGCAGTTTGGCCGCCAGCTTTAGCTGAGTTTCGGTGGAGGTGGCCGCGAACCGGGGGGTGACGGCGTAGAGCAGGCGCCCTCGCCCGTGCCACTTCTCAATCAACGCCTTCGACTCCTCGTAGGAGGACTTGGCCATATCGCAGAGGTAGTCGGGGGCGTTGCGGTCCATCATCACCTTGCCGCTGATCATGCGCAGGTGCCGAGCTTCGGCGGCCTCAAAGAAGGCATCCACCGAAGTGGGAAACACCGCCGCAAACACCAGGGCGGTGGTGGTGCCGTTCTGAAGCAGTTCATCGAGGAACAGGTCGGCTACGGAGCGGGCATAGTCGGGGTCGGCAAATTTGCGCTCGGTGGGAAAGGTATAGCGGTTCAGCCACTCCAGCAGCTGCTCCCCGTAGGCGGCGATCATGCCCGTCTGGGGATAGTGAATGTGGGTGTCGATAAAGCCGGGGGTGATCAGGGTGCCGCGGTGGTCAATCAGGGGGCGATCGCCTATGCGATCGGCCAGGTCAGCGTAGGCACCCGCCGCCTCAATGGTTCCCTCGCGCACCAGCAGCAGTCCATCGGCCACGTAGCGCACTGCCTCGGCCTCGGGCCCGTAGAAGGGGTCGCCCACATAGTCCAGCAGTGCCCCCCTAACCGCTACGCTGCCGCCACTCAAACCAGGGGATGCCACAGGTTGACCCATCGATTTTCTCAGCCTTTTCACGGGTTTACACTGGGTCCTACCCTACAGCAATGTCAGGCTTTTTTCTGTCCATCTTTCACCGAATTCGGCAGGTGGATTCCAAAGCCAAGACTATTTATCCATTTTTAAGGATTTAAGCTAGAAGAATTGAAAAAGCCCTAGAACACAGGACAGAGCGGTTAGTTTTCATCGGTATGGCCAAATTAAGGTTGCGCTTTGGGCCGAACCGGAGGTTAAAACCCTGACCCTGGGCATGCTAATTTTGCCAGTTATCAGAGGTGTGCTCCAGGTGTCATCACTTATTGTTTTGTTGATTCTAGGCGTGGTCGTTGTGGCGGGGATAGCAGTGTTTGCCGGCGGCCAGGGCGCTGGGCCAAAGCGATCTACCCCGACTCGGCCAGTAGTGGACCAGGAGGCGGGGGCTGGGCCAACCTACGTCTACAGCCGCCAGAGGGCTTTGTTTACCCGCGCCGAACTCAACTTCTACCGAGCGCTCCAGGCCGCAACGACCGATCGCTACCAGGTGCTGGGCAAAGTGCGGGTGGCCGACGTGCTCAAGCCCCAAACCAAAAATCGGAGCGACTGGGCGCGGGCATTTAACAAGATTTCGGCCAAGCACTTCGACTTTGTCCTGTGCGATCGCAACAGCCTCAGGGTGGTAGCCGCCGTAGAGCTAGACGACAGCAGCCATCAGCGATCCGATCGCATCAAGCGCGACGACTTTCTCAACCAGGCTGTCCAGAGCGCCGGACTGCCCCTGATTCGCTTTCCCGTGCAGCCAGTCTACGAGCAAGACGCCATTCAGCACCGCATCGCCCAAACCCTGAGCCTACCCGATCCAGAAACCCAACCAAAGCCCAAACCAAAAGCTAAATCAGAGGCCAAGCCCAATCAGGTCACCCCCTCCCCCAAGCCAAAGCTCAAACCCAAGTCCCCACCCCTAATGCCCCACCCATCCACCCATCCACCCTCCACCCCCTGCGCCCCATGCATTTTCTGCTAGGGTTGGGGATGGTATGGAATCCTCCCCGATGAAGCTACTCTGCATTAGTAACGGCCACGGCGAAGACGGCATTGCAGTTCGCGTGCTCAAACAGCTGCGGCAGCTACCCGGTTCGCCCAGCCTGGCCGCACTGCCCATTGTGGGCGAAGGCCGCGCCTACGAAAAAGCCGGTATCCCCATTCAGGGCCCGACCCAGGCGATGCCCTCGGGCGGATTCATTTATATGGATCGCTACCAGCTGTGGCGCGACCTGCAGGGGGGGCTGGTGGGGCTCACCCTGGCCCAGCTGCGGACGGCGCGACAGTGGGCCAAGGGTGGTGGCAAAATTTTGGCGGTGGGGGATATTGTGCCCCTGGCGATCGCCTGGCAGAGCGGGGCCGAGTACAGCTTTATCGGCACGGCCAAGTCAGAATACTACATTCGAGATGAGCGCCATCGCCTGCCGGGCCGTCCCGTTTTGGAGGGCTGGTCGGGCTCGGTGTATGTGCCCTGGGAACGGTGGCTGATGGCCCGGCCCAACTGCCGTGGGGTATTCCTGCGCGACCAGATCACGACCGACACGCTGCGAAAACTGGGGGTGCCTGCCTACTATCCCGGCAACCCAATGATGGATGAGCTAAATACCCGCGCCGACAAACTGGCCCAGGTGACCGCCAGCTTTGCCCCGGCCGACTCGGTGCTCACCCTCGCCCTGCTGCCCGGCTCCCGTGCGCCCGAGGCCTTTGACAATTGGCAGCGCATGGTGGAGGCGATCGCATCGGTGATGGAGACCTTTGGCGATCGCCAAATTCGCCTGCTGGCGGCCCTTTCGCCTGCCCTCAACCTGGCGGCCTTCAAAGACCTGCTGCTCGAGGCGGGCTGGCAGCCGATTCCCGGTAACTACCCCACCCTGCAGCGGGGCAATGGGGTGCTGGTGCTGACCACCGACGCCTTTGCGGAGTGCCTGCACCTGGCCGATGCCGCCCTGGCTACCGCTGGTACCGCCACCGAGCAGGCCGTGGGCCTGGGCAAACCCGTGGTCACCTTCCCTGGACCGGGGCCGCAGTTCACCTACGCCTTTGCCGAAGCCCAGTCGCGGCTGCTGGGCCCATCCATTCTGCTGCTCCAGGATCCAAAGGAGGCTGGAGCAGCCCTTAAAGACTGCCTGGCCGATGGTCCCCGGCTGCAGCGCATCGCCGAAAACGGTCGCCGCCGCATGGGATTGCCGGGGGCGGCGGGGGCGATCGCCAAGGCCCTCCATCAGCACTACATTGAACCGCCCTACTCTGACGCTACCTCCTGGGCCACCTGATTGCGGCTGGGGTCGCCGTAGCGAAATGGCCCGGTCTGCATGCGCACCTTGGTCCGCATCTCCGGGGGAGCATCGGCGACGCCCCAGTGGGCCTGAATGGCCTGCAGCAGTAGGTCCTGCTGTATCCGCAGGTCGGGAATATCCCAGCCTTTGTTGATAATGGCAAACCACACCGGCCCCCGGCTGGCGGTGGGCACCATCCCGGCCAGGGAGCTGACCTCGGCCAGGCTGCCGGTCTTGACCGCTGCGGTGAGGGGCAGGCGGCGATCGATCAGCGTGCCCACATCTTCCCCAGCCACCGGCATCACATCTGCCACCGAGAAACCCTGGGCCGCCAGCTGTTGTTGTAGCGCCACCGTCATAGCCACCGCCACTCGGGCCGACATCTGGTTCTCGACGCCCAGACCCGAGCCATTGGCCAGGCTGAGTTCCCCCGCCGGGAGATCCGCCGCCGCGGTGGCCTTCGTCACCACCTGCCTTGGCCCGCCCACCAGGTCGGCCACCATCTCCGACATGATGTTGTTGCTGTAGATATTCATCGCTTTGAGGATGGCCACCAGGGGCAGCGACCGGTGCCGCACCACCCAGTCTATAGGTACATTCTCCAGATCCGTCGCGGGTACCCAGCGCACGCCGCCGTCAATTTGCAGACTGGGCTGGGGAGTGCCGGGAGTCAGGTTGTCGTAGGCCGTTCGGGCTTCCCGAGGCCAGGTGGAAGCCGACATCACCTGCTTTAAATCGGCCAAAGATCGGGCCTGCCGCTCGTTAAAATTCATCGTGAACGGCCCCGCCACCAGCACCTCTCCGGTCACCCGCCGGATGCCCAGCTCCTGCAATCGGTTGACCAGCACAATGCCCTCTTCCCACACAAACAGCGGGTCGCCGCTCCCCTGAATGATCAGGTCGCCGCTGAGCACTCCATCGCTGTGCAGGGTGCCCCGCAGGCCGACCAGGGTGTCGAAGCTGTGGTCAAGGGGCCAGGTCTGCACAGCGGCCAGGGTCGTCGCCAGCTTGGTCAAGGAGGCGGCGGGCATCAGCACACTGCCCTGGTGCTCGGCCACTACGGTCTGGCCCACCTGAATCCAAACGCCCTGGTCGGGCACGGACCAACCCCGCCGCCGCAACCCCGCCACATAGTCGGCTACGATCGCTTCCACCACTGGGTCGCGGGTGAGGCCCGCAATCCACGGCGACTGCCACTCAATTTGCAGGGCAGTGGGGTTGAAGCCCGAGGGGTGCAGAGGCCTGGGTTCTGCTGGCCCCAACAGGATCGAAAGCAGCCCCAGGGGTAGGGTCAAGAGCGGTAGGGAAGCCACTGGCTGCAAGTCCTCCACGCGGATACGGCCGGATCGATCGGCCGGGTTTCCCCGACTACGATACACCAGTTGGCTGGAAGTGGGGGGTCAGGAGCGCTGGAGGGCCAGGACCTGGTCAGTGGTCATCGGTTCGGAGGTCAGAGTGTAGAGCACGCCGTCGCGCACCGAAATCAAATTCAGGTAGTAGCTGGCTTCGCCGGGTTTGCTGACGGCGTAGATTCTGACGCCGGAGTCGATGGAGAGCACTTCGCCGGTCACGTTGCGGAGGGTGTAGCCCTGGGCCTCCAGCTGTTCTCTAAGGTCGCTGGCGGCTCCGCGCCAGCTGCTGCTGACGGGGCTGCGCCAGCAGTCGGTCATCCCTTCGCAGGTGGCCTGGGCTCCATAGAGGTGGGGAAAGTTGGCGAAGGGGCCAGCGGGGTCGGGTTCAGGGGCAGGGGGCGAGGGCGGCGGGGTGAAGGCAGCTGGCTCGGGGGGAGCCGGCGATGGCGGGGCCGCCTGCGGAGCTAACTGTGGGGCAGCCTCGGCCTGGGGTGGCGCGGGGGTAGGCGGTGCCGTAATTGCCTGGGGGGCCGACGGTACCGCCGGGGCATTTGCTGGCGGTGCGGCGGGCGCCGCCTCTGGCGAGGCTTCTTCCGGCGCTGGGGGAGGCAGCACCATGACCGCAACCTCGTCCCATTCGGCGGGCTCTTCTACGGCCACATCGGCGGGGGCAGGATCGCCGGGGCCAGGCATGACCAGCGCCAACACCACCCCGTGGACCGCCAGAGATGCAACCACACACAGCGGCCCCAGCCACGATTTCCCTGGGACACGCCCCGGCTGGCGGGCAGCGGGTCGAGGTCGGGCGAAGGTAGAGGAGACGAGTCTGGGAGTCATTGTCGAAAGACTGCGATCGCAGATGCGGTTAAGCTAGAAGGACTGATTCTGCTTAGGACATTCTAGGCCTATTTCCCCATAGTCTCAAGGCTTAGGTGGCAGGGGCAACGGCAAAGCAAAAGACTGCCAGCTAGGCCACCATTGCCAGCAGGGTATTGAAACTAATCACCATAGGGCGGACTTTAGTGCTGGCTTTATCGGGAAAAGCTCTCAACAAGCTGTACAATGCGATCTGAAGTTCTCAATGACCTGAGCTTTTCCGCTTGGATGTGAAGCCACTTGATTGAGGTTTTTTTCTGAGGTAACACCCTATGAAACTAGGACGACGTACATTTTTGGGAGCGGGTGCTGCCGCCACCGCTGTGGCCCTGGGTCAGCTTCGCCAGCGCCCTGCCAACGCTCAGTTTGGTTTTGGCCGGGGGCGAACGGTCAATCTGTATTCCTCCCGCCACTACGACACCGACGACCAGCTGTATGAAGCCTTCCGCGAGGCTACGGGGATTCGGGTCAACGTGGTCGAGGCCGACGCTAGCCAGCTGATCGAACGGATCAAGAGCGAAGGGCAAAACAGCCCCGCTGACCTGCTGATGACCGTCGATGCCGGACGCCTGTGGCTAGCTGAGCAAGAGGGGCTGTTCCAGCCGGTGACTTCCGCCGCCCTGAGTGAGGCCATTCCCGACAACCTGCGCCACCCCGATGGGCTGTGGTACGGTCTGACCAAGCGGGCCCGGGTGCTGTTCTACAACAAAGAAACCGTAGACCCCTCTGAACTCTCGACCTACGAGGATCTGGTGGATCCTAAGTGGCGTGGGCGGATTCTCACCCGTAGCTCTACCAATGTCTACAGCCAGTCGCTGGTGGGTTCGCTGATTGCCGCCCACGGGGCCGAAGAGACCGAAACCTGGGCTCGGGGCCTGGTGGCCAACTTGGCCCGCAACCCCGAAGGGGGCGACACCGACCAGATTCGCGCCGCAGCGGCAGGGTTGGGCGATGTTGCGATCGCTAACACCTACTACTTTGCCCGTCTGATCAAGTCCAGCAGCCCCGAAGACCAGGCCGTGGCCGAAACCATGGGGCTCTTCTTCCCTAACCAGGACGATCGCGGCACCCACGTCAACATCAGCGGCGCTGGGGTCGTCAGAACTGCGCCAAACGCAGCAGCAGCGGTGCAGTTTCTGGAGTTTCTGGCCACTCCCGAGGCCCAGCAAATCTTCGCTGAAAGCAACAACGAGTACCCTGTGGTTGAAGGCGTGGCGGTTGACTCCGTGGTGGCGGGCTTTGGCGAATTCAAGGAAGACTCCCTGAATGCCTCCGTGTTTGGCCGCAACAACCCCGAAGCCCTGCGCATCACCGATCGCGCCGGCTGGCTCTAGGGGCTCTGGCTTAGCTCACTCTGGTCAAATCGAATCCCACCCCGGCGGTTTTCCGCCGGGGTGGGATTTTCTGTGTCAGCCCCTGGGGCGTGGCATCAGTCGTTGAAAAGCTGGACCCCTGACGCAGTAGCGGCGCTTCACTTCGAACGTTGCCCTTTGAATTCCGCGTGGTGATGCTAGTAGCTCTGCCGCAGGCGGCCCCGGGTGCGGCTGCTGAGGCGCTCGGACACCAGGTTACGGTCTTTATCGCTGAGCCCACTGATGCGCTGCTGGGCCTGGTTGAGCTGGTGGTTATCCGACAGGCGGTTAATCAGGTCGGCTTCGTAGGACCGCTGACGAGGGCTGAGGCGAGACTTTCCCATAGGTAAGGCGCTCTGGCAAAAATCAAAAAGAGACTAGACCTACTGTCAGTTTAAATTCAAACCGGGGAACTGGGGCAATCAGCCCGGTTTGCAAAGGAATCGTTACCGGGGCGACGGGGCAGGGCAACCCTTACCCTTCACGGCTGACCCATCGCCCCATTGACTTCGCTGCGATCGCGCCTAGATACCGGTATCCAGGGCCTCGATCAGCTTATCGAGGTAGAGCATCATCAGATTGCTCTGGTCGCCGGGCATGGTGGTGCGAACTTCTTCTTTTAACATTCGATAGCCGGTGACACAGGCCCCCTGCCGATTGAAAGAGCGAATGATGTTCTGCATCCAGACCAGATACTCCTCCATGAAGCCGTCTTCGTCGTGGAGCAAAATGCCCTTGGAGACGTACTCCAGGGTGTACAGCATGTCGCGCTGGCACTGCTGGGCGTGCTCCTGCACCACCTGGCGGTGGGGGGTTTGCATCATTCGCCGCAGGGCGTTGAGCACCAGCTCTTTGCCGTGATCTCGCACATGGCTGTAGAGGTTCAGGCGGGTTTGAAAAGCCTCCAGCATCTGGTCGAAGGGACGCAGCTCCAGGTCAGATAGGTAGCGGCCGTCGGCTTCGCGAACGGAGGCGAGTAAAGCGTTGTTCATAGCGACAAAGGGCGCGATCGCGCGACATTGATGGGTTCCCTCCAAAGGTGCCCAGGCCGATGGAGGTGACCCTTGCTACCGAAATATTTCTTTGTACTGAGGGATTGAAAACGGGATTAAAGAGGACTATTTCGATGCCCTGGCGGTCTGGAGCCGTTCGGTCCAGCCCAGCTGCTCAGCTGTTGCCTGGGCCACCTGGGGGATGTCCTGGGCGACGAAGTGCTGGTGTAGAATCTGGACGCTGAGCAGGTGGTTGATCATCGCATCGAGCTGCACCCGCTCGGCGATGGGGGTGGCGTCGTCCTGGTGGCGGTGCAGCAGGGTTTGAACGGCGCTGTGGTCGAGCAGGGCGGCAGAGTCGATAGCGTCGCGGCTGAGGTAGGTGGCAGCCAGGTCCTGCATGGCCCGCTGTTTCGCCGGGTCGGTGTGGGATGGAGGGGCCATGAAGGCGAACTTCTGCCGTTTGTACAGGGTTTCGGGCAGCAGCTCGCGCATGGTTTCCCGCAGGATGTATTTGTCCTGGTGGCCGCGAAAGCGGAGGCTGGGGGGCAGGGTGACGGCGAATTCCACCAGGGGATGGTCTAGGAAGGCGGGCCGGGCTTCCAGGGAGTTGGCCATATCGACGCGATCGCCTGCCCAACCCAGCACCTGGGATTCAAACTGGGTTTTGATCCAGACGTACTGGGCCCGGTCGAGGGGGTGGCGATCGCGCAGTTGATCCCCCTCCAGGGCAGCGGCGATCGCCGCCCCTGGCCGGTAGTCCCGCAGCGCCTCGTGGTGGTCGGGGTGCAGCAGCCCCGGCACCCGGTCCGCCAAACTCAGCCACGACTGCAAACAGCTGGGGGTAAAGCCCACCACCCCATCCAGGGCCGCATCCGCCAGCGGGTTTTCCGCCAGCAGGTTGCCCTTAAACAGTTTGTTGCTCTCCGCCAGCCAGGCTTCGAGATCCGCCCGCTCCTGGGGGCTGGCGTGGGCCATGCCGTGGCGAATCATATCCAGCCTGAGCTGGGGGTAGCCCGCAAACAGCTCGTCGGACCCTTCGCCGGTAACCACCACCTTGTAGCCCGCCCGGTGCACATGCTCGCTCATCAGCAGCTTGGCCACCGTAAAGGTGTTGTAGATACTGCGCTCGGTGTGCCAAAGGGTGCGGGCAAAGTGGTCGTAGAGCTGGGTGCCATCGACGGTGAGAATGTCCTGGTCGGCCCCCACGGCGGCGGCCATTTCCCGGGCGATCGCGGTTTCGTCGTAGTCGCTGTCGTCGAAGCCGATGGTGAACGCTTTGACCGGGGACTGCTGGCAGGCGGCGGCCACCCCCAAAATGGTGCAGGAGTCGATGCCGCCGGAGAGGTAGCAGGCCACCGGCACATCCGCCTCCAGCCGCAGCTGAATCGCCTCCACAAACCGCTGGCGCAGTTCCTCCATATAGTCTTCATCGCTGCGCTGGGGCCGGGTGCCCAGCAGCGGAAAGTTCAAATCCCAGTACTGTTCTTTGTGCAGGGTGAGCCGCCCGCCCTGGCGCTGCACCACCACCTTTTGCCCCGGCTCCACCGGGTAAATGCCCTCAAAACCGGTGGTGCCCGGCACCATGGTCTGCATTAGCTGGTGGTACAGCCCATCGGCAGAAAAGCGACGCTGCACCGAGGGGTGGGCCATCACCACCTTGATCTCGGAGCCAAACACCAGTCCCTCGGGGGTGAGGCTGTAGAACAGCGGCTTAACCCCAAAGCGATCGCGCACCAGGGTGAGTCGGTCCTGCTGGTGTTCGTAGACCGCAAAGGCAAATTCGCCCCGCAGGTGGGGCAGCGCCCCGTCGAGGCCAAAGCGATCGCTGAGGTGCAGCATCAGCTCGGTGTCGCTCTTGGTGCGAAAGCTGTAGCCCCGGGAGGTGAGGTCGGCCCGCAGCCGCTTGTAGTCGTAGAATTCGCCGTTGTGGGCGACCAAATACTGGCCGTCCTCGGATCGAAAGGGCTGCCGACCCCGCTCCGGGTTTAGATCAATAATCGACAGTCGCGCGTGGGTAAAGCCCACGCCGCGCCCCTCCACCACCTTGTAGCCAAAGCCGTCGGGCCCCCGGTGGTACTGAATGGCAGCCATCCCCATCAAAATCTGTGGATCGACAGGCTGGGCCAGGTCTGCGTACATGACGCCGCCAATACCGCACATAGTTGTTTTCCTCCGGGGTTAATGGGTCATCCTAAGGGCAGCCAGGGCCAGGAAATAGGCTTTTTTAGCAAAATTCAAAGGTTTGGGGAACTTTAGATCTTAGATTTTGGAGTTGGGAATGCTGGATGTTCCTAAGCCCCCGGCCTCAGGCAAAAGGTATTGGCCCAATCCAAAATCCCCAATCCAAAATCCAAAATCGTATGATTCGCCACAGTCGCCAGTTTAGAATTCTTTAACAATTGCCTTAATCTGTGCACTGCATACACCTTATATAAATTCAGCCTTACTATGACGTTTTCTATTGTTGCGTGGGACTCCCAGGCAGGCATGACCGGGGTAGCTGTGGCCACCAAGCACCTGGCGGTGGGGGCGCTGGTGCCCCACGCTCGGGCGGGGGTAGGGGCAATCGCCACCCAGGCCCAGACCAACCCACTGCTGGGCATCTGGGGGCTGGAGCTGCTGGAACGTCGGCAGGCCACCGAAAGCCCCTTCAGCGATGCCTCCGCCGAGGTGGTGCTGGAGTGGCTACTGGAAAACGACTGCGATCGCGACCAGCGCCAGGTGCACCTGGTGGACCACCACGGCCACACCGCTGCCTGGACGGGGCGCGACTGCGTGGGCTGGGCGGGGCACCGCACCTTTGACAACCTGTCGGTGGCGGGGAATATGCTGGTGGGGCCTGGCGTGCTGGAGGCGATGGCCGCAGCGTTTCACGGCAGTGCAGGGGCGGGGCTGAGCGATCGCCTGCTGCTGGCCCTGGAGGCGGGGGACGCCGCCGGGGGTGACAAGCGCGGTCGCCAGTCTGCCGCCCTCTACGTCATGCACAATACCCCCTACCCCCACCTGGACCTGCGGGTAGACCACCACCCCGACCCGATCGTGATGCTGCGCACCCTCTACACCGAGGCTCACCAGGACTACTACCAGTCCTTCCGCCAGAGCATGCCCAGCCAGCTCGCCACCCCCCAGCGCGACGAGGCGGTCTGGTTGCCCAAAGCGGTTTAGGGCCGATCGGCTGCTCGAGTTTGCGGGCAGGGCAGCGATCGCGCCACCCCTGGGAATCAAACGTGCCTTGTTCCGGCTCAAGGGATAGGGCTGTGATCTTCAAAGTGGCTGGGCCGATCGCACGAAGCGCTGAAGCTGCCGACTTTCCAATTCCAGCACCCGTCGTGCAAAATCAGAGTCGTGGTCGAGCAGATCATCAAAGGTATCGACAGAAATAGCCAGGATTCGAGTCCGTTCGCTATCCGCAACGATCGTATTTTCTGAGTTGCTGTGGGCTAAAACCTCCAGCTCATCCAGGGTTTGACCGGGATGAAGCTGCTCAATTTGAATCCCAAACTCAGTTTGGTAGTGAATGTTTGCATCGCCTTCAATCAACAGCAGCAACTCTCGACAGGTATCCCCGGCTTCTGTAATCAGGTCTCCCTGGCCGTAGGTTCTCACCTCTACTCGATCTGCCAGGGCAACGAGCGTATCACTCTGCATCCGGTGGAAGAAGTCGCTATTAAATAAATAGACCAACTTCTCTAAGGTGGGAAATTCAGTCAGAGATGTGGTTTTTGTTGGTGGCGAGGGCAACGCCAAGATCCGCTCGATTGTGTCTTGAACCAGATGGGAATGGAACTCATGGCGACGATTTTGAGCGATCGCCCGACTGCAATCTGCGTCCAATTGAACCATAATGTAGAGCGCTGCCGCCTGAATCATCGGATTTTGATCCTGGAGCAGGGCTTCTAGATGTCCCAGAATAGCTTCAGTGGAGAATTCCAATGAACAGGAAACAGGGGTTTCTCCCGGTTGGGTCAGACAGTGCAGAATCTCTGGCGGCAGGCGATCGCCCCAGTTCTCCTGTTCCATCAGCTCTCCTAAAACAGTCGGGGAGGCCTGCTGTAAAGTCTGGGCCAGGGTCAACGCTGCCGGGTCGGGCTGGAGAAGTTCCAGGGTTTCCAGCAGCGATCGCACGATCAGTTCTTTTTTGTGGCTAATGTTTTCCCGGAGCAGGGTTAATACGGCTTTGTGTCCATGCAGCATCGGTTGATTGAGCGCGCGGTAACACTCGATCAAGCCAGGGAGTTGGGTAAGCAGAAACTCTGCCTTTTTGACCCGACTGGCATTGACCGAAAATCCACTCAAAATCCACTCTTCCTCCTGGGGAGTGATGGAATATTGGCGGCGCAGCGAGCGAACAGCGGCTGAATCTTGGAATGATAGCTGCTCAAGTCCAGGGCGATTCCCGTAGGCATTACTTTGCGAATCGATCTGCTTGCTTTGCAGCAGCATTAGCCGCTCCAGGGATTTGCGGTAGCCGCTCAGGCGAATCTGATTTTCTAAACTGCGCTGGCGATCGGGGTTTAGCAACTCTGGATCTTCAATGCCCAATTCCTCCAGCACGATGCGGTGTTCGTCATCGGTAATGCCTAGCTCCTGACGCATTTGCTGCAATATGTCCAAACTGCTGGCGTAGTTTACGTAGCCTTCTTCCAGGGCTTCTCGCACCACTCCCTTGTAGGCCTGGTGGCGCTTCTCGCGGGTAAAACTGGGCAGCACTTTAGCTAACACATACACTTCATGGGTATTGAGATCGCTCAGCGCCCGTCCTTCCAGCACCTCGGCAACATTAAGCTGCAGTTTCTCCAACTGTTTGCGAAAGCGATTCGCTAAATTTTCACGGGAATAGAGATCGGGGCTGCGCCGCCAGGTTTTGTAGAGCCAGAGGGTGCTCAGCGTTACCAATCCCAGGTCGTAGAGGTATTGCACCGTCCAGGGGAAAAGCTGTACCAGGGGACGCCCTGCAAAAATAAAGAAAAAATTGAAAATACCAAAGGTACCTAGGGTAAAGATGCGATGGCGAATGGTTTCGATCGACAGGTTGGTCTGATGGCGACGGCTGTGGGCTTTAGCGCGCTTTTCGATCCATCGTCCTGCCCAATACCCGATCGCCGTGCAGGTTCCCAGCACCAGCGGCACCGCAAACAATTTGGGAATATTAATGGCCCTCCCAAACAGGTAGAGCCCAGGATTAAACAGCGAAGCGAGCTGATCGGTTTGCCGCACCCAGGCCCCGGAGAAGTAATAGTCCCAGTTGCCTGCATAGAGGTAGTAATAGACAAAATAGCCAATCACCAACCCCACGTAGCCATAGTACAAAAACGAGGTTTCTGGTCTGTTCAGGCTGTTCCAATAGGTGCGCTCGGCGTCAATGTCAATGCAGGGATTTTGGCAGGCGACGCAGGCACTCTGCTCTTTACCCTCCGGCTGCACCGTGCGGCACATGGATTGTGTGATTGGCTGCTCACTCATGTGGGCTTTGCTGCTGAGCAAGCCCCCCGGTTCACTGTAAATGCTTTGAACCGGAGCCATGGGGCAAAAGTACTGACACCAGGACTTGCCGCCGTAGAAGTAACCAACGGCGATCGCCGCTGCAATTGTAAACAATAGCCACCCGGCTAACACCAGGCGATCGGCGTTGAAAAACAAAATTCGGCCACACAGTCCGACAAAAAGCCAGCCAAATTGCAGGTAGGGGTAGTTCCGGCCCAGCCATGAATTCGAATCAACTTTTGCCAATTCGTAGCGCACCTTGCCCGTTTTTTTATGCTCTCGTTTAAATTGCCGCTGCCATCCCAACGCGCGAGGAATTTGAGATAAAAACGAAAGCGGACAAATCCGCCGCCATAGCTCATGGCCAAACACCAGCAAGATAAAGATGGCGGCGGGCACAATTGCTCCCCAGAACAGGGTTGTGCCTAACGGGTAGGGTTGCTCGATGAGGCATTCTCCCTGCACCTGCACACAGCTCTGCTGGAGCCGCAGGGGGCTCCAGGGATGGTCGGATACAGTGAGGGCCTGGGTCCAGGGGTCGTAGAACAGAGAGGCAATCATCAGCAGCCAACCAACCGTCAATACCCAGCGAACCCAGTGCATTCGCCGCTCCGGCAGTTGTGCAAACATACTCAAGCCCTTCCTCTGCTCTGCTCTGCTCTGCTCTGCATCTTGATCAATTGTGCGCCGAAGACCGTCAGGTTCTGCCATTGGTTTCCTCTAAGCTAGCCATTAATTTTTCCAGAACCGTTGGCATCCTCCCCTGGTCGTTCAAGAGCTCTATTGCTCTTGTGGGCGGTCCTGCTCAATTCACCTGAGCTGCGCCACCCCCAGGGACAATCGTGCCCCCACTCCCCCCGACGCCCCGGCCAGGGGATGGTGGTCTCGACCGGAAGACGGCTGAAGGGATAGCGCCTGTCGGTGCCCAGGGCCGTGCGATCGCCCTCTGCCCCCTGGTTCGCTGGCAGTTGCCCACCTGGGGCATCCGCGGACGTCATCGACAGCTAACTTGAAGATCGTTAACCTAATAAGGCTATGGATTGGGTCTATCCTTGAGAGATGCCGAATTTTGCCCAGCCGTAGCCATGCACAACTTTTTACCCGTCGCCTACTTTGAAGGCCAGTTCTGCAACTTTGAAGACGCCAAGCTCTCCGTTGCCACCCACGCGCTGCACTACGGCACCGGGGCCTTTGGTGGGTTGCGGGGCATTCCCGATCCGGCGGGGGGCAAGCGCGTGCTGCTGTTTCGCCTCGATCGCCACTGCCAGCGGCTCAGCACCAGCGCCCGGCTGCTCAACTACGACCTGCCCGCCGACAAAATCCAGGCGGTGATCACCGACTTTGTGCGCAAAAATCGGCCCGACACCTCCTTCTACATTCGCCCCTTTGTCTACACCTCCGACCTGGGCATTTCCCCGCGGCTGCACAGCGTCGAAAAGAGCTTTTTTGTCTACGGCCTAGAGCTGGGTGACTACCTGTCGCCCGAGGGGGTCACCTGTCGGTTTAGCTCCTGGTACCGCCAGGAGGACCGCAGCCTGCCCCTGCGCGGCAAAATCAGCGGGGCCTACATCACCTCCTCGCTGGCCAAAACCGAAGCCGTGGAGTCGGGCTTTGACGAATCAATTCTGATGAACTCCCAGGGCAAGGTCAGCGAGGCCTCGGGCATGAATGTGTTTATCGTTCGCAACGGCAGGCTGATTACCCCTGGCTACGAGCAGGACATCCTCGAAGGCATTACCCGCGACAGCATTATCACCCTGGCCCGCGACCTGGGCATTGAGACGATCGAGCGCCCGGTGGATAAGTCGGAGCTGCTGATTGCCGACGAGGTATTTCTCAGCGGCACGGCGGCCAAGATCACCCCGGTTCGCAAGGTGGAGTCCTACACCCTACCCACCCATCGTCCCCTTACCGATCGCCTGCGCGACCAGCTCACCGCCATCACCGAGGGCCGCAGCGAAACCTACAAAGACTGGGTGTTTGCGATCGATCTGTAGGGCGCGGGATCAACAGGCGACCGATCCCGTCACTATCGGGTTGACTAGGCACCCGACGCTACCTACAGCAGATGTCTAAACAGCAGCGCCGTCTTTCCCTTGACTTTCTGGAGGCCAGGACGGTTCTGCCACTCGGCGTAGGTAAGGCACCAGCTGTGCTCCAGGGCCTGGAGGAAGAACTGCTCGACTTTTTGGGCCAGTTCGGGGTAGCAGCCCGAAATATTCAGTTCGTCGTTGTGGAAGTAGCTGCGGGGGTCCAGGTTGGCGCTGCCGGTGCTGGCCCAGTCGTGGTCCACCAGCACAAACTTGGCGTGCATCATGCTGGGCTGGTGCTCGTAGATTTTAATCCCGGCCTTAAGCAGGGGGCCGTACAACTCGCGGCTGGCCAGGTGCACCATTTTTTTGTCGGTGGCGGCTCCCATGGTGAGAATCCGCACATCCACCCCTCGCTGGCTGGCGCGGATCAGGCAGCGGGCGGTGTCGTCGTCGGGTACCAGGTAGGGGCTGCCAATCCACAGGCGCTTTCGGGCCGCCAGAATGTGGAGCTGCATCAGCAGGCGCATGGACGATTCGTTGAGGGTGGAGGTGTTGTCAGTGATGTAAAGCGGCACAGACCCGTGCTGCTGCACGGAATGCAAACCCTCTCTGAGGTCGATACACCCGCCCGCGCAGGACCAGTTTTGCAAAAATTTGCCCTGGAGCAGGCTCACCACTTCCCCTTCGTAGGCCACCTCAAAGTCGAGCCAGGGAGCCCTGTCGTGCTCAAAGGCAACCCCGTCCCAGAAGTCGGACACCCCAGCGCCACCCATATAGACTCGCTGCCCGTCGATAATCAGCAGCTTGCGGTGCGATCGCGAGTTGTACTCCAGCGGGGCGCGCCAGTCGAGGGGCCGAAAAAACTGAATGTCAACGCCGATATTTCTCAGCCGCTGCCAGTATTTCTGCGGCATGGCCTTGGTGCCCTGGTGGTCGAGCAAGAGCTGCACTGTCACTCCGGCCAGGGCGCGATCGGTAATCACCTCCGCAAATTCGTTGGCTCGACGGCCCGGCGTCATAAAGTAGGTTTCGTACTGAATCAGGTGGTCGGCCCTGGCCATGGCGGCGTTGCGGGCGGCGTAGACATCCTCAACGCTGGGCCAAAAGCCGATCAGTCGTCCGGTGGTGTCGGCGGAGTTGGCCAACCCTTCCAAACAGAGGGCAAAGCAGGGGTCGTCTAAGGTGGGTACGTTTTCAAGGGTGCAGGTCGATGGCTTGCCGAAGCTGCCGCTGAGGTATCCATAGCTGACCAGCACTAGCACCAGCAGCCCAAGGCCAGCCGCTAACCACCACAGCCAGGCCACAGGGGGAGGCTCTCCATCAGATACAGGGGCTTCGCATGGGGTGGGCATTAAGGGTTACCGCAACAACATAACTAAGCTCTTAGCACAGTCATTGGCTGCTTGTATCTCTACCCAGGGGAACAGCCCTGCTAGCTGTAGACCCCGCCGCCATTGCCTAGACCGCCGATCGCGATGTGGGCAGCACCCGGCTCAGCACCACGTAGAGCACCAGCGCCGCCACAATTCCGTTGATGGGCACGATGCCCCAACCGGCCTGGCCAGTGATGTAGGCAATTGCCGAGGCCACCACGTAGGCCACCACCCCGGCCCAGTTAAACGCAGGCTGCGGCTCAGCCAGGGCCGGAAACTGCCCCCGCCGATAAATCCAGTAGTCGGCCATGATAATGCCGCCAATGGGTGGAATAAAGGTGCCCAGCAAAATCAGGTACTGCACCAGCCCTTCGTAGATGCCGCCCCAGGCCATAAACAGTGCGATCGTCGCTCCGCCCAGCACAAACAGGGTACGGCGACTGCTGCGAAACATATTGGCCCCGGCGATGGAGAAGGCATAAATCGTGTTGTCCTGGGTGGTCCACATGTTGAGCAGGAACAGCACCAGACCGCCCACCAGCAGCCCCTGCTGGGCCATCACCTGCACAATGTCGGGCTCGCCATAGACCTTGGCGCAAAACGCCCCTGAAAAGATCAAAAACCCGTTGCCCAAAAAGAAAGCAATCAGCGTGGCGATAAAGCCCGCCTGGCCACTGCGGGCGAACCGGCTCCAGTTGGTGGCCTGGGTGCCGCCCGAGACAAAGGTGCCGACAATGATGGTAATTGCCGCCCCCAGGGGCAGCGGATCGGCGATCGCGGCGGCCTGGAGACCGGCAAAGCCCCCCACATCCCGACTGGCCACCGATAGACTGAGCACCATCAGCAGCACCATGGCGGGCACCGCCAGCCGACTCAGCCAGTCCATGGCTTTGTAGCCAAAATAAGCGGTCGAGCAAAAGGCGTAGGTAAAGAACAGAATGATCAGCCAGTTCAGCGACTCCGGCACCCCGGCCAGGGTGTTGAGCAGCTGGGCCATCAGGGCTGAACCCCAGGCATACCAGCCAATCTGCGTAAAGCCCAGAATAAAGTCCACCCAGCGCGAGCCCACATTGCCAAAGCTAAATCGCGCCATCAGCACCGTGGTTAATCCGGTTTCGCCCGCGATGTAGCCCAGCAGGGCGGCGTAGAGACCCAAAATCAGGTTGCCAACCACGATCAGCGCCACCAGGTTGGGCCAAAACTGAAACGAGGGACCCACCAACCCGCCGGCAAACAGGGTACCGGAGTAGAGGGTAAAGCCAGCCAAAATGGGGGCGAGGGAGACCAGCGATCGCCGCGCCGCCACGGGCACTGGACTCAGGGGATAGTCTTCTGCACCCCGGCTGGGGCTACCAATGGGAGATTCGGTTGTGGATGCCATGGCACACCAATTGCTCAATGCCTTTCACTGTAAGGATAGGGCAAAGGGCAAAAAGTGCTTTAAAAAACATCTCCCCACAGAACCATGGCAAAAGCCAAATCTCTAGAGCCTGGTTCAGATCTGGGCTGTCCTGGGTATTGGGGTGCGAGTTACTTTAAGCTTTGCAGGTTGAATTCTGCATAGCGGTATCAGGTCGAGGGCGGCAGACTGTCGGGGGCAGGCCCCTGACCCGCCAGCCGGTTCTTCATCGCCTCCAGCTCACTGTCTACGGTGGATGAACCGCCTTCTAAGGCGGCAAACTGACGCTCTAGGGGGTCGCCGCTGAGTTCCTCCAGCGCTTCGGCCTTGGACTCCATTTCCACCACCCGCTGCTCCATGCGCTCAAAGGCTGCGATCGAGCCGCCCGTGCCTGTCTGGCCCAGCATTTCCTGAATGCGCTGGGAGGCCTCGGCGGAGCGGGCGCGGGCAATGTACAGGTCTTTTTTGGTGCGGGCGTCGGCAATTTTGGCTTCCAGCCGTCGCATATTCTCCTTCAGGCTAGTGACCACGTCGCGCTGCTGGTCGAGCTGGGCGTCCATCGCCTGGGCCGATTGCAGGTAGGTTTGACGACGGGTGAGGGCCTGGCGGGCCAGGTCTTCTTCGCCCTTCTGAATCGCCAGCTCGGCCCGGTTGTACCATTCCTGGGCTGTGGATTTGGCCTGGGCGCTCTGGCGTTCGGTACGCTTCTGGGTGGCGATCGCCTGGGCCACGGCCTGACGCAGCTGAATCAGGTTGGCCTGCATATCGGCCATCGCTTGCTCCAGCACCTTTTCGGGATCTTCGGCCTGACTGACGGCGCTGCTGAGGTTAGCCCGCAATACCCGCCTTACCCGCTCAAACAGCCCCATCGATCGTTCTCCAACGAGAGTAATCTGCTACAGCATAACAGGCGGGTAGGGGGTGGTGGGGGGAAGGGTGAGAGGGTGAGAGGTAGGGGGGAAACTTTCTTAACTCCTACTCCCTCACGTCTTTGCCCCACCACTTCCCCTGGCTAGGGTGAGATCACCTGGGCCGGAATTCCCTGGCTTTCTAGCTGCTGCACTAGGTTGCGGGCCGAGGACTCCTGGGAGAAGGCCCCGAGTTGAATGCGGGTGCCGCTGGAGAAATTTCGCACGTAGGCGTCTCCGACGACTCCCCGCGCCGACTCCAGCGAGGCGGCTCCGCTGTAGTCGGTGACCACGTAGTAGCTGGGACTGGCCGGGGGTGGCGCCTGGGTAATGGGAGCCGGGGGCGCAACGGCGGGGGGTGCCGCTGGACTGAGTGAGGCTGGGGCGCGATCGCGGGCCAGGGGTTGGGGCGGCTGAACATTGGCCGCCGGGGGGGCCACCTGCGGGGCTGCCGGGGGAGTGGCGGGGGCTGCCGGAGCGGTCGGCGCGGCCTGCACAGTGGCAGGCCGCGCCGTGGCAGGCTGCACAGTAGCGGGCTGCGAGGTGGCGGGC
Organism: Leptolyngbya sp. KIOST-1; assembly: GCF_000763385.1. Classification (NCBI taxonomy): domain Bacteria; kingdom Bacillati; phylum Cyanobacteriota; class Cyanophyceae; order Leptolyngbyales; family Leptolyngbyaceae; genus Leptolyngbya; species Leptolyngbya sp. KIOST-1. The sequence goes on along the minus strand of NZ_JQFA01000004.1, from coordinate 1,971,160 downwards.
TGCGAGGTGGCGGCGGGGCGGGGCGGATTGACAATTTCAGCCCGCAAAACCGCAGAGTTGGTCCTGCCTCCGGCGGGGGTCAAAACCCCAGGGCGAGGGGTGACAGGGCTGCGATCGCCCTCTAGGGCCTCCTCTGACGCAAGGTCTGGGGCAGCGGTGGCTTCCATCGGCGGCATCGACTGGGGCCGCGCGGTCGGGGTGTTAGTCGAGGGCAGGGTGCTGATGTCGCTGAGGCCCAGCGAGGAGAATTCTTTGCCGGACAGGTCTGGCCCAAGGGGTCTAAAGCCGGTCTCGCCCCGGCTGGACAGGCCCTCGGCGTCGGGGGCATCGGCCAGGTCGGGGGTGGAGATACCCCTGAGGCGGCGGGCGATGGGGCTGTTGCTCAGGTGGCTGACGGCCTCGGGGGAGGTGACCAGATAGCCAAAACCAGCACTTCCCACCAGCAGCAGCAGCAGGGCCCCCATGCCCAGGGGCGACATCAGCTGTTGCAGCAGCGTGGGAGGATAGTCTTCCTCCTCCTGGTCGGGCTGGGTGCGGCGGGGCCGACTGCCCAGCAGCGCCGCGGTGCTCTCCAGATACTCCTCGGGAGCCGGGCGATAGGTGGTCAGGGTGCCGCCATGGCTGAGCCGCACCTGGTTGACGGTGGTTTTGGGCGGCGGGGTCTGGCCGTTGGCTGCCGCTGGCTGCCCCAGCAGCGCTTGCAGCCGGGCGTTGGGCGGCGGCGGCGGTGGGGTGGCCGGTGCGGCGGCGGCAGACTTAACGGTGATTAGATCGATCGGTTTGCGGTTGGGGCGTAGCTGCAGTCGGGCCGGAGTAGGCACGCTGGCCCCCTGCCCGGAGCGATGCTGGCGATACCGATGTAGTTCGTCATCCAGGTTGAGGGCGAGGCTCTCGATCGCCCGCCGCAGGCGCAAGTTTGACTCACCTGAGGGGGCAAAACTCTCAGGCCTGGTGGATAGACCGGAGGGCAGTGGCGACATAGTTATCATCTCCCTGGATGTAGCACTGACTAATACTACTGATTTCTGCAAAGTTGGCAACTAGAAAGTTGGGGCAGGGCCGCAATCGGGCTTTCTAAGGCTATCGGGTGCATGTAGAAGCGAAAAAATCATGAACAATCTGGCAGGGGTGCTGGGCGCGATCGCCTACGGGGTGGGGCTGCTGTGGGTGAGCCTGTGGGTGCGTCACCTGGGGATGAGCCCTGGGGCAGGGATGGCGATCGCAGGAATCAGTGCGATCGGGGTGGCCGGGGCGGCGGCCCTGGGGGTGTCGCCGCGCTGGTATCGGGGCCCAACGGCGGCTCAGTGGTTGCTCGCGGGGGCGATCGCGCTGTTGGCCGCCCTCAACTACGGCCTCCGCTACCCGGCCCCCGGCCCCCTCGACATCAGCCACCTGCTGAACCAGGCCGATGCCGCCGGAGCGCAGCAAATCGTTTGGGGCCAGGTGCAGGAGCTGCCTCGCCTCGCCCGCAGCGGTCGGGGCCAGCTGTGGCTGAGGGTTGACCAGGTGCGGCGTCTAGACGCCCAAAACAATCCCCTCAGCGCCCCCAGCCTGCGCCAGGGCAGGCTCTACGTCACAGTGCCCGCCGACCAGATTGAGGCCCTGTACCCGGGGCAGCGGGTGCAGGTGCGGGGCAAACTCTACGCCCCGGCCCTGGCCAAAAACCCCAACGCCTTTGACTTTCGCCAGTACCTGGCCAGCCAGCGCTGCTTTGCCGGGTTCGTCGGCGCAGCCGTAAAGCCCGAACCGGGCCAGACGCCGCCGCCCTTTGCCCTGTGGCGGGTGCGGCAGCGGATTGCCCGCGCCCATGAGCAGGGGCTGGGCACCCCTGCCGGGCCGCTGGTCAGCGCTATGGCCCTGGGCCGCCGGGCGGTGACGGTGCCCTATGACCTTCAGGATGCGTTTATTCAGGCGGGCATGGCCCACACGCTGGCGGCCAGCGGCTTCCATGTGTCGCTGGTGCTGGGGGTGGTGCTGGCGATCGCGGGGCAGCGGGCCGTGGCCGATCGACTGGCCAACCCGGGGCGGGCCAAGCTAATCGCAGGTACGGTGACCCTGGCGGTTTACGTGCTGATTACCGGCGGGCAGCCCAGCGTGCTGCGGGCGGCGGTGATGGGGTTTGGGGCGCTGGTGGGCCTGGCCCTGGAGCGCAGCGTCAAACCCCTGGGCTGCCTGCTGGTGGCGGTCACCCTGCTGCTGCTGGTCAACCCCGGCTGGATCGACGACATTGGTTTTCGCCTCAGCGTGATGGCCACCCTGGGGCTGATGGTGGCGGCCAAGCCCATCGCCCAGCGGCTGGAGTGGCTGCCGACCACCCTGGCGGCGATCGCGGCGGTACCCCTGGCCGCCTATCTGTGGACGATTCCGCTGTCGCTCTACTACTTCAACACCCTCACCACCTACAGCATTCTGCTGAATATGGTGGCCACACCGCTGGTGATGGTGATCAGCCTGGGGGGCATGGTCAGCGGCCTGGGGGCGGTGGTGTGGCCGGAGCTGGGCAGCCTGATCGCCTGGCCCCTGGGGCTGCCCACCCACCTGCTGATTGCCCTGGTGCGCTGGGAGGTGGGCCTGCCCGGCAGCGCCCTGGCCACCGGCCACATTTCCCTGGGCCAGATGTTTGGGCTCTACGGGCTCTACGGTTTGTGGGGCTGGGGGCTGGGAATTTGGCCAGCGGCGCGGCGGCGCGGCCTGGTGGCGCTGCTGATTGGCCTGGTGGCTTTGGGGCCGCTGCTGTACCGGGGGGCAACGCTCTCGCAGGTTACGGTGCTGGCGGCGGGGCAGGATGCGGTGATGGTGGTGCAGACCAGGGGCAGCGCAATGGTTGTCAACAGCGGCACCGACAAAACGGCGTTCTACACTGTGGTGCCCTTTCTGCGGCAGGCGGGCATCAATCGGCTGTCCAGCGCTATCCACGGCGACGACAGCGACGGAGAAAACTGGCGCACCATTGCCGCTAAGGCCCCCATTCGCAAGTTCTACGGGGCCAGTTCGGCCCTTGCCGCTGCCCCCACTGGAGGACAGTTCCAACTGCTCAGTGCTGGCCAAACCCAGGCGGTCGATCGCCAGCAGGTGCAGTACCTCCAGGCGGGGGAGCGGGGGCTGCGGCTGACGCTGCTGGGCCACCAGAGCTGGCTGCTGTTCCCGGACATTGGCGATCGCGATCGGCAGCGGGCCTGGGTGCAGGCCCAGCCGGAGATCCGTAGCCAGGTGCTGTGGTGGAACGGGGCGGCCCTGGACGAGGCGGTGATTGCGGCGGTGGCACCGGCGGTGGCGATCGCCTCTGCCCGAGCGATCGACCCCGACACCGAAACTCGGCTGTTGCAGCGGGGCATTCAGGTCTTCTGCACCGAGCGCGATGGCGCGATCAGCTGGACCCGGCACCGGGGCTACCGGGCCTACCTGGCCACGCCCCGGCACCCCACCGCCGGGCTCGACTAACCCTTTACGGCATGAATTAGTTCCCACACCCGACACCCGACACCCAACACCCGACACCTAGACCAGGCATGCCCAATTGCACTCAGCCCCTTCCCCTCTCCCCTACTGCACCAGTAAATTGAGCTGGTAGTTGATCCGCCCGGTGCCGCCGGTCTGCTGCTGCACCACCGTGTTGGGGCCGTTGAAGGCGATCGAGACCGAGGCGGAGGCGGGGGAGTAGCTGCCCACGATGGTGATGCGGGTGATCGCCTCGTTCAGGTGGGGGCTGATGTCAATAAATTCTGAGTTGTTGTTCAACGGAACGCGGGTGTGGCCGTCGATTTCGATGTAGCCCTGCAGACTGGCCCCGCCGGGCACACTGACCGACAGCAGATGGGGGTCGTCCAGGTGGGCGCGATCGAGACTGATGGTGTTGGTTTGACGCTGGTACGAGTCCATAACATCCCTGGCGCTGGCTCTAGATAAGATGGCGCCGAGGGTCTGATAGGTTCCCTCGAACGCGGCATTGCCGTTGGCGGAGGAAGGCCCCACCACGGCGGTAACCGCTACCAAAATTAAGAGCGCAACCCCAAGGGCCGACGGATGCTGCATGACGATGACATCTCCAGGAAAAGGGGGTGGCTACACCAGGCTTCTAGCGCTGGCTAGAAGAATTGAGCTAGGTTAGCACAGTTGCTCAATTCAGGCATGGCCGCCGCTGTCGTTGGCCTGGGCAGGGGACGTACCAAACGCCCCCTGCCCAAGTCAGGCTTACACGACACCACTTGAGGTCGATAGGTTCCCTTTTCAGGGGCTATCGCCGCAGCCGCTCAGCCGGGTTGTAGACATCGACCTGGACTTCGACCGGGACGACTACGGTTGGCCCAGTAGTAGGCCCAATGGTGCCCGTCCGCTCGGAGCCACGCAGCTGGTGGCGACTCTGGCGGGTCTGGCGCACCTCCCCGGTGCCCCCCACCTGAATTTGGCGGCTGGTGCTGACGCTGGTATTGCCCACGCAGGGACCAGCGGCATCGATGGCGACGTCGTTGACCTGTTCTGCGGGTTTTGAGCCGCCGTGAATGGCGGCCTGAATCGCCACGTCGGCAACTACGCACTGGGCGGATGCTCCAGGGGCAAACGACACTAGGGCTCCGGTGCACAGGAGCCCCAGCAGGTACTGAGGTTTGATCATAGTTACGGCACCTATATTGGGTTCGAATATGGCCCCAGGGCTACTGGCACACCTGAGTGGTGCTGCGGTTTTCGCTGTAGACCACATTGCCGCCGGGGGTAGACCGGGTGGCGGAGGAACTGTGCGATCGCGCGGTACAGCCCGGTACGAAGTTGGCTCTGGGCAGCGGCAGGGGGGCACTGGTCTGGGGCGCGATCGCCGGACGGACCAGGTTCAGGGGCTGCTCGGCCAGGGTCCGAATGTAGACCTGCCCGCCGTTGCCCACCTGAAGCTGCACCCGGTCGGTGGTGATCGACACCGAGCTGGCCAGAGCGGCAGGGGCCAGGCCGACCAGGGCGATCGCCCCCGCCAGAGCGACCTTTAAAGTTGGAATCATCATGGTTGTCTCCTTGCAGTGGCAAGAGGGTGGTTGGTGGGGCCGCAGCCCAGCCCAGCGCTAGGCCCAGCGACGGCCCCCGAGGGGGTTACTTGCGAATGTCGATGCGGGCCCCGCCGCGGCCGTGGCCCCGACCGCGGTTTTCGGGACGGCTGTCGCGAATGATGTTGACCTGGTTGCTCTCCTGGTAAGCGGCGTTGTCGTCGCCCACCACGGTGCCGGTCTGGTAAATGTCTTGCACAATGCCCGTGCTTTGGCGGCTGTTGGAGCCCCGGGTTTCAATCCGGTTGACCTGCTGGCTGCGCTGAACGGTCGCGTTGCCATCCCCTTGGATGTAAATGTCCTGGGTGCCCTGCTGCACCACAGCGGTATCAGCGCTGGCGGGCATGGCCACAAAGCCCAGCGCGGCAAAACCCAGTAGACCCAGAGTAGAGATGTGCTTCAGCATTGAAACGTCCTCAACAATACTAAGTGTGCAAATGAGTAAACGCGTGAATTCAACGATTAGGAATTGACCAAATAAGCAATTTTTTGCGCTAATCAGGCCGCATTCAATTTCATCGAATCACACCCTCTATGACCCGTGAAATTACCCAAAGGTTCCGGAAATAAAAAACAAAGTTGCAGAGATTTTTGATCGCTAAAAAATTCCCAAAGGCGCAAAAACCTCTGGGAATCAAACATAATTAATTCCGGGATAATGAGTTATTAGGTTGACCTTAAGCCTGCTTGAGGTTCAGGCAAAATGCACCCGAATGAATCGGAATCCTGGCTGAATTCATTCAATCAAATTGACGATCGCGCCAGCGATCTGTAAGCGTACTTAGCGGTTGGGGAATTGCCAGCCAAAGCTAGCTATCCCCCAACCGTTGGGTAGGCGCGGTTTAGTCGTCGTCGCGATCGCGGCCCTGACCTCGCCCCTGGCCTCGGCCATTGCCCCGCTTGTCGTCATCATTGCTGGGGCGAACGCCCTGGCCCCGCCCCGGCACCTGCCGCTGCTGGTTGATCTGGTTGGTTTCCTGGTAGACACTGTTGCCGTTGCCGTCGATGGTGACGGTCTGGTAACTGTCCTGCACGGTCCCCTGTACGGTGCCACGGCGATCGTTGTTACCCAGCCCTCGGCCCAGGCCCGGATGGCTAATATTGACTTGATTAATAACCTGAATTACCTGGTTGTTGCTGCCATCAATAGTTGCCGACTGTGTGCCAGTTTGCTGAGTGGCTGTGTTGGCAAAAACAGGTAATGCCAGGGTGCTGATAGCCGCAGCTCCTAATAAACTAAATGCTCCATGTCGCTGTTTCATTGTGGTGTAAATCCATAGCAAACGAGTCACTTTAATAGACCCTTTCCGCCGTGTTGGATGTTCCAAATGTTACATGAAGCTTGGGTAAAGCTAATTATTTCCACTGTAAAATTGCTGATATTTTAGGGGCGATGTGGTGAAAAAGGTCCGCCGATGTGCGTGGATTCAGGCATCGTCGATGCCCGATCGTCGCTCTTGCAGCCAGGTCAGGCTCACTGGAGCATCCTTTTGCCCCCAGGCGATCGGTACAGTACCTATCGCAGTGCGTATGCCCTGCACCCTGCGGCAGGGGATAGATAGTACAGCGTCAAAGCTAAAAATTAGGGTTCCCGCAGGTTAGGTAAAGCGGAGCGTACCCAACGGCAGTCAGCCTGGTTGGGTTCTGCTAGCGCGCCACCCAACCTACAAAATTAGGTTTGACAGCACATTAGGCAGCATCTCGCATTAGTCACGGCACAGCGCACGAGCAATCCAGACTCGACCGCCGCTCACGCAAAAAACCGCCGCTCCGGATGGGAGCGGCGGCAGCGGTTGTGGTGAGGTGAAACAGCAGGTCAGCTCCAGCCGCCGACCGCTAAACCCGGGCCGGGGCCTTGGTCCATTCGGTGTGGAAGGTACCCTCCTTGTCCACCCGCACGTAGGTGTGGGCACCAAAGTAGTCGCGCTGGGCCTGGGTCAGGTTCTGGGGCAGGCGATCGCGGCGGTAGCTGTCAAAGTAGTCCAGCGAAGCGCTAAAGGCTGGCACCGGAATACCAAAGGTCGCCGCCATTGCTACCACCTCGCGCCAGGCCGACTGGCGATCGAGAATCGTCTGCTTAAACTCCGGGGCCAGCAGCAGGTTCGGCAGGCTGGGGTTTTCGTCGTAGGCGTGCTTGATCTTATTCAGGAACCCGGCCCGAATAATACAGCCCCCCTTCCAGATCCGAGCCGTTTCGCCCAGGTTGACGTCGTACTCGTAGTGCTTGGAGGCCGCGCCAATCAGCGCCATCCCCTGGGCGTAGGAGCAAATTTTGGAGCAGTAGAGGGCATCGCGGATTTTGTTCACCATGGCTTTGACATCGCCATCAAAGCTGGCCGTGGGGCCATCGAGCTGCTTGGAGGCCGCCACCCGCTCCTCTTTGATCGACGACATAATCCGCGCATTCACCGCTGCCGTGATGGTGGGAATGCCCACCCCCAGCTCCAGGGCGCTCATCACTGTCCAGCGCCCGGTGCCTTTTTGGCCGGCCGCATCCATGATTAGCTCCACCAGAGGCTTGTTGGTGTCGCTGTCGATATTGGTGAAAATATCGGCGGTGATTTCAATCAAGAACGAGTTGAGCTCATCGGTGAGGTTCCACTCGCTGAATACCTCAAACAGCCGGTTGTGGTCGAGACCCAGAACGTTTTTCATCAGGTCGTAGGCCTCGGCAATCAGCTGCATATCGCCGTACTCAATGCCGTTGTGCACCATTTTGACGTAGTGGCCCGCCCCGCGAGGGCCAATGTAGGTGACGCAGGGGCCGTCATCCACCTGGGCGGCAATTTTCTTTACGATTGGCTCGATGGAGTCGTAGGCGGCGCGGGTGCCGCCCGGCATCAGGCTGGGGCCAAGCAGGGCTCCCTCCTCGCCACCGCTCACGCCCATGCCAATAAACCGCAGGCCGGTGGATTCCAGATCCTTGGTGCGGCGCTCCGTGTCTTCGTAGAGGGAGTTGCCGCCGTCCATAATCATGTCGCCGTCGTCCAGCAGTGGGCGCAGCTGATCGATCACCGCATCCACCGGAGCCCCCGCCTTCACCATCACCAGAATGCGACGGGGACGCTCCAGGGACTGGACAAATTCTTCGAGGCTGTAGGTCGCCTTGACGTTTTTGCCCTGGGCGCGCTTTTCCATAAAGCGCTCGGTCACCGCAGCGGTGCGGTTGTACACGGCCACCGGAAAGCCCTTGCTCTCAACGTTGAGGGCCAGGTTCTCGCCCATGACGGCGAGGCCAATTACACCAAAACTCTGTGCCATATCAATCTCTCGGTAACGGTTCGTTCGACGGTCGGAAACGGGGTTTCGCGGAAGTATTCGGGTGGGGTGGCTTAATAGAACATTAATGAAATGTCGCAGGCACCAAATCTGTCACGGGCATCAAATTCTGTCACGGGCATCAAATCTGTCAACAGACTAAACAACTTTTTCCAAATGGCCATGCACCCAAAGGTTTTCTTTAGGTGTACTGCTCAAAAGCCAGAGTTCTCTGACGTAAGGCGGCTTTACAGCAAAGTCCATTCGGGCAAAGCACGCTACGGTGATCCCCCCCTGTCCCCCTGATCAAGGGGGGTACAGCGTGGAACCCAGACAGATCGGGAGTGGGGGGATCTAGAAGTCAGCAAATATATACCTCATCCTAAAGACTGAGAGGCTGCTGGCTCCGGAAGCGGAACTAGCCCAGGGACCAAGGGCTGAGGTGCTGCGAGCGCTCCACTCTCTGATCTGTCTTGAGATAGAGACTCGATTGGGTCGGTCAGTTTTCGTCACATTTTGTAGCCTCTGAAGCTGCGGGAAGAAACGAGTGCCGCAACAATAGCCGTACGTTGTTGCGTTCTCCCATTTGGTTATGCATCTCCTTCCTCGTTCTGCCCTGGTGGCCTCGGTGGCAACAGCTGGTCTGCTGGCTGTGTCTGCTGTGCCTGGCAATGGGGCACTGGCCTGTCCGTTCTCTAAGCTGAGCGCGCCTCCGGTGACCACCTCCGGCGATGGGCCGGGGGGCTGGTGGGCCTCTTCTCCAGACAATCAGACGCTGGGAGCGGCGCTGGGTGGTTTGGGGGCGATCGCGGCCCTGCTAACCGGTGGCACCGTGCTGGTGCGCCAGCGGCGATTGGCTGCCGCCAACGCCGCCCTGGAGGCAGAGGCTGAAGCCGGCCCGGCGATCGAGACCGAAACCGTTTTGGTGTCGGAGCCTGCTGAGATTGAGAGTGAGGTGGCTCTGGCCTACCGCCGATAGATCGACTGACCTGTGGTTAAAAATCTCCTTGAGTAGCTGAAGCAGGCTGGCCATTGGTCAGCCTTTTTTTTGATTATTTTTTTCTTTCAATTCACGCGCCCTAAACCTGGGCCTGGAGCCAGCTCAGGTAGGCCGGTAGGCCCGCCACAATCGGCAGGGCAACGATCTCGGGCACCTCGTAGCTGTGGTGCGCGGCGATCGCCTGGCTGAGTGCTTCAAACTGGCTGAGGTCGGTTTTGACCATGAGCTGCCACTCGGTGTCCCGCTGCACCTCACCCTGCCAGCGGTAGAGCGATCGCACCGGAAACACGCTGACGCAGGCGGCCAGCCGGGTCTCTACCAGGTGATGGGCTAGGCGATCGGCCTCAGCTTCGGAGCCCGCGGTGATCAGGACAATCCCCGGCGATGGGAGCGATGGCTCGGGTGCTGCCATTACTGCTGGGGAATGCGATCGACAAACTGCGACTGATTTAGCGTGTCGCGGGCGGGTCGGTGGGTCCAGCGGGTTTCCCCCTGGACGGTGTCGTAGAGGTAGGCGCGGGCCTCAGCGGGCAGCACCGACTCGGTAAACTCAGTGCCGACCACCACCGCCGCCTTGAGGGATGCTTCGCCCAGGTGGGCGCGGGTGAGGTCGGCCCGCGACAGGTCCACCCCGTCCAAAATCCCGTTCCACAGCACGGCCCCAGTCAGGTCAGAGCCGCTGAGGTTGGCCCCCACCAGGCTAATGCCGCGCATGGTGGTGTGGGTCAGGTTGGCGGAACTCAGGTTGGCGTGGTCGAGGTTAGCGCCGTTCAGCTTGGCCTCCTTGAGGTTGACCCCGGCCAAATTCATGCCGCGCAGGTCCAACCCGTTGAGCCAGGCTCCCTCCAGGTTGGTTGCATCCATGCAGGTGCGCTCCAGGTCAGCCCCACTGAGGCGCGCTCCGCTCAGGTGGGCCCAGGACAGGTTGGCCCCGCTCAGGTTAGCCCCCCGCAGGTTGGCCCCGCTCAGGTTAGCGCCGCAGAGGTTGGCCCCCCGCAGGTCGGCCTGGCGCAGGTTAGCATGGCACAGGTCAGCCCCGCTGAGCTTGGCCCGGCGCAGGTCAGCCCGCACCAAAAAAGCTCCGCGCAGGTTGGCCTTGGTCAGGTCGGCCTGCACCAGGCGAGTTTCGCTCATTTTGGCGAAGCTCAGGTTGGCCCAGTTGAGGTCGGCGTGGTCGAGATTCGCCTGGGTCAAAAATGACCGGCTGAAGTCGGCCCCCCTGAGGCTGGCACGACTGAGGTCTACATCGACCAGGATGTGATGGCTGAAGTCGGCACCGGTCAGGCTAATGCCCGTGAAGTCGCGGTAACCGGCCTCGTATAGCTCCAGAAAGTACTGAATATGCATAGTGCTGCGGTGGTGAGCCAGAGAACTGGCTGACTCACGGGGGGCAATTAAAGACACGGTAGGTTCCCTAGTCAGGGCATCAGACGTAAAACGGTATCAAAAGCGACTCCAAAACTTAGATTTATGAGTGAGGTTAACGCTTCTTTAAGAAAGGGTTGGAAACATAAGGTTACAGTTCAAAATGTGTTTAATTATTTTTTAACAATTGCCGCTTTTGAGGGCTAAAGGGCTTGGATTAAAGCTTATTGGCTTTTTCTCAGCCTGGGTGCCTTCGTTGCTTTTGTTTGATAATTTGGTGAGAAACTTAGCACTTGACTGGATATGTATCGATCGATTTTTTGGGGCCTTTGGCTGGGGTTTGTTCTGTACGCCTTTATACTGGCGCCGCCCAATCGCCCGGACACCGCCGATTTGATTCTTCGCCTCTCCACGGGTGACTGGCAGGGCATCAACCCGATCGTTATAGCGCTATTTAACGCCATGGGAATCTGGCCGATGGTCTACGCCGCCCTGGCCCTGGTCGATGGTGCTGGACAAAAGCTGCGCGCCTGGCCCTTTGTCGGCGCATCGTTTGCGGTGGGAGCCTTTGCGCTGCTGCCCTACCTGGCGCTACGTCAGCCCAATTCAGGTTCTATCGACGCCAAAAGCTCGCTGCTGCGGCTGCTGGAGTCGCGCTGGCTGGGGGCGGTGCTGGGGGCTGGGGCGATCGCCCTGGCTGCCTTTGCATTACTTAACGGAGACTGGACCGATTTTTGGCAGCAGTGGCAGACCAGCCGCTTTATCCACGTCATGTCGCTGGATTTTTGCGCCCTGTGGCTGTTGTTCCCTGTGCTGCTGCGCGATGACATGGCTCGGCGGGGGATGACTCAGGGCTGGATGGCGGCGGCAATGCTGGCCCTGCCGCTGGTGGGTGCCTGTCTCTATCTCACCCTGAGGCCGCCGCTGGCAGAGGGCTCGGAGGCGGAGGGAGTGGCGGTCAGCTAACCCTCTGACAGCCCTAGGGCATTGCCCCAGCCGGTTCACCCATGGGGTCGTCCGTGAGTACCGTCAGCGATTCGGCCAGGGCCACGGCCTCCTCGGGGGTAACGTCCTGGCAGTTCTGCAAATTCTCAAACAGATCGCCAATATAGGTGGCTCCCACCAGCCGGTAGGCACCGGAGTCGCCGATCAACCAGTCGGTGAACAGGTTGGATTCGGGAAACTGGGCGCTGAGGTTGGGGTCGGTGAAGGGGCCATAGTTGAGGCCGTACCCCTGGTCGCCAAACAACGGTGGCTGAATGGGACGCCGGCTGGCGGTGGCGGGCATATCGCCAATGCCGCTGGCGGCAAACTCGACGGCAAAGCACTGGCTGGCTTCGTTCTGGTAGACCACCAGGTAGCCGGGGCCGGGGTCGCCCTGCTCTACCCGAATTTCGACAATGGAAAACGAGGGAGGCACCTCTCCTGGCACCACCACCTCCACCCCCAGGCTGCTGAGCTGGCCAGTCTGGGTGGGAGACATCTGGGCCAGGAAGGCTCCCGCTGGCGGTGGCGGCGGGCCGTCGGTGCCAGCGGCCTCGAGCGGGGCTGAAGGGCTGGCGGACGGTGAGCCAGCCGGGCCCGAACCCAGGCCGTCGCAGGCGGATAGCCCAGCGGCCAGCAGCAGTACTGAGGTGGCGATCGCCAGCTTGATGGTCATGGTGGGTGGGGTACTCTGAGCGGGGCCGAACCCATCTTATCGCGGTGCCCGCGCCTGCCCGCGCTGTCCCGCCCAGGCCGCCCATCGGGGGTGAACCTGTGGGATGATGGGCCCTATCATCCTGGAGCCCGATGCCGTTGTCTAAGCTGCCGCCTCTGCCTGTTTCGGTCAAAGTGTTCTACGGTGTGGGCGAACTGGCGGCGGCGGTCCCGGCCAGTCTGTCGGCGTTTTTTGTGCTGTATTTTTTTACCACCGTGGCGGGGTTGAGCCCGGCCCTGGCGGGGGCGGTGCTGCTATTTGGCCGGGTGTGGGATGCGATTAACGATCCGCTGATTGGCTGGCTGAGCGATCGCACCCGGTCGCCCCTGGGCCGCCGCTACCCCTGGATGCTGGGGGGCGTACTGCCGCTGGTGATCTCGTCGGTGCTGCTGTGGACAGTGCCGCCCTTTCCCGGCCAGTGGGGAGTGTTTGGCTACTATATTGCGCTGTCGATCGTCGCTTTTGCGGCCTTTACGGCGGTGCAGCTGCCCTACACGGCCCTGGCCGCCGAACTGGCCGACGACTACGACGAGCGCACCGACCTGATCGGCATGAAGTCGGCGTTTAGCATCGGCGGCAGCATTGTAGCTCTGCTGATGGCCCAGGTGGTGTTTGGCCGGGTGGCTGACCCGGCCCGCCAGTACTTTGTGCTGGGGGTGCTGTCGGCCAGCCTGGCGGTGGTGATGGTGGGCCTCTGTGTGGCGGGTACCTACCGCCGCTACTGGCAGGTGCAGCGGGGTCGTCCCCGGCTGGCCGCCACCGACCAGCCGCCCGCCCTGCTGCCCCAGCTGCGCAGCGTGTTTGGCAACAGCGCCTTTCGGCAAATTTTGGGACTCTACCTCTGCGGCTGGATGAGCGTGCAAGTGACCGCCGCCATGCTGCCCTACTTTGTCGCCGCCTGGATGGGGCTGCCCGCCACCCACTTTGCCCAGATGGCGCTGGCGGTGCAGGGGACTGCGATCGCCATGCTCTGGGGCTGGGACTGGGTGGCCAAGCGCACCGGCAAGCGCACGGTGTTTTTGCTGGGGGCCCCGCTGGCGGCGATCGCCCTGGGGGGTTTGGCCACGGTGCAGCCGGGGCAGGTGGGGTGGATGTATACCCTGGGAATTTTGGCGGGGGTGGGGGTGGCGACTCTGTACATGGTGCCCTTTGCTATGCTGCCCGATGTGATTGACCTCGATGAACTCAACACCGGCCTGCGGCGGGAAGGGCTTTACTTCAGCGCCCTGGTGTTTTTGCAAAAGCTGGGGCTGGCCCTGGCGCTGTTTATCTCCGGCCAAATTTTGAGCTGGACGGGGTATGTGGCCAGTGCCGAGGTGCAGCCAGCGGCCGCGCTGAATGCCATTCGGCTGCTGATTGGCCCGCTGCCCGCCCTGCTGCTGGGGGTGGGGCTGTGGTTCTGCTACCGCTACCCGATTACCCGCGATCGCCACCAGCAGATTTTGCTGGCGCTCACGGTTCAGCGCCAGCAGCACCTGGCTCCTGAAGCCCCTGCTTCTACCGACCCATCCTTTGGGGAACCTTGACGGACCCACCTCGGTCCTGAGAACAATATCTCGAAACCCTGGGGAACCGGCAGTTCTACCCTAGGGAAGAGGAAAGCCCTGCAACACATTGTTACGTTGTCTTAAGCGTTTTTAAGGCGCTGACTTCGCCTGCAAGGTTTAATACGTTTCGAGTGTAAGGACTTTTGCTATGACCACGAACCGTTTTTCCCAGCCCAAGCGCTGGCTGGTTGGCTTCGCAAGCGTTGGCGCAGCGGCGCTGCTAGCGGCCTGCGGCCCCGACACCACAACCCCCACCGCAGTGGAAACTGCGCCCACTGAGGACCCCGCCGCGACTGGGACAACCGGTACCGAGGCTCCCACCGCCATGGGTGAGAACACCGTGGCCGATGTGGCGGCTACCTCGGACGAATTTAGCATTCTGGCCCAGGCGGTTGAGGCGGCTGGCCTGACCGAAGCCCTGTCTACCGGTGGTCCCATCACCCTGTTTGCGCCCACCAACGAAGCCTTTGAGGCCCTGCCCGATGGTGCCCTAGACGAGCTGCTGCTGCCCGAAAACCAGGATCTGCTGCGCCAGGTGCTGACCTATCACGTGGTCCAGGATGAGGTGGCTGCGGCCGATATCACCACCGAGGAAGTGCCCACGGCAGCGGGCTCTACCCTGTCATTACAAGTGGATGACGCCACTGGTGAAGTCATGGTCAACGACGCCATGGTGGTTCAGCCTGACATTCAGGCCAGCAACGGCATCATCCACGGCATTGACCAGGTGATGCTGCCCCCCGATCTGGCTATCTAGATGGGGCTTTGGGGGGGCCTGGACGCACCTGGTGCCTCCCCTGGACCTTTTTCATCTCCCGACTCCTGCCAATTCCCCAGAGCTGAGGCTCCGGGGTTTTTTGTCGCAGTGGAAATAGTATGGTTTATGGCGTTGCTGAATGCAGGTATGATACGCCCCTCAGCCCCCCAATTCTGGGGGGAGTCGAACTCTCAAAGTCCCCCATAATTGGGGGGCTTTGGGGGCGATGAAAGGATGTCAAGTTTACAGACTGATTATTTAGCTTGGCTCGCTTGCTTAGTGGTTTTCGGCTAGGTGCTCTAGGAGCCGGGGTTAGAGGGGTGTTGCCCCAGGCGGGGTTCGGTGCCAGCCAGCAGGCGCTCGATATTGCCCCGGTGGCGCAGAATCACGTAGGTTGCCCCCAGGGCTCCCAAGATCACGTAGGGCAGGGGCTGGCCGGTGACCACCATCAGCACCGCCGCCGCCATCGCCGCCGCGATCGACCCCAGCGACACAATCCGGCTGAGGGCCAGGGTGAGGCCAAAGGCGATCGCGGTTCCGAGGGCCACCGGCCAGGCCAGGCCCAGCAACACGCCCAGCCCCGAGGCCGCCGACTTACCGCCGGTAAAGTTAATCCACACCGATTTGCTGTGGCCCACCAGGGCCAGCAGACCAGCCAGCATGGCGATCCAGGCCTGCCCCTGGGCGGCTGAGGTTCCCCCTGCCCCCAAAGCGACCAGCTGGGGCCAGAGGGCGTTGACCAGCAGCACGGCCAGCAGCCCCTTGAGCAGATCGATGATCAGGACCGCGATCGCGGCCCCTTTGCCCACCGTTCTCAGCACGTTGGTGGCCCCGGTGCCCCCGGAGCCGTACTGTCGAATGTCAATGCCTTTCACCCAGCGGGCCACCAGATAGCCCGTGGGAATTGATCCCAGTAGGTAAGCTGCCGCTAGCAGCCCAATTGCTAATCCCGCCAACGCCCTGTGTCCTTATGCGTAAAAGTTGTGCGCTTTGCCACTATCAGTCTAGAAGGATTGTGGTACCAGTTTGGGCCAGCGTTTAGCAATCCTTATTCAAGTCACTATTCAGGTTGAAAGGGTTCAGGTTGAAAGGCCCTGAACCTGGGCCAGCTAGGGGAGGTCTGGCTTGGCTACCCCATCGCTGGCGGCACAGAGGCGCTCTATCACCTGCTCGGCGGTGATCAACCGCTTGAGCACGACCTGCCCAATCGGCTCGGTGGTGGTGATCTCGGGCTTGACCTCGACCATCAGCACGCTTTCTTCGACCTGGTACAGCCAGAGCGTTTCGCCCTGCTCCTGAATCGACAGGTTGAGCCGAACCATGTGGGGCTTGCGCTGCCAGCCCAGCTCATTCCACAGGCCACCAAACTCCCACACCCGGCCCGTCACCCAACCGTCCGAAAGAAAAAAGTACTTCACCGCTCACTCTGCCACACCGGTTATCAATGGCATTATGCACTGTGATGAACGATTGACCGCAGTCCTGCCCGATTAAATTGCCATGGCGATTAGAGTCTGAATACCGATCCCCAAATGCGAAAGCCTGGCCTATTCCCCTTAGCTGGACAGAGGGCTAGAGCTTAGCGTTCTGGCCGTACCGGAGCGATCGCCACCGGCTGAGGCCTGAACCTGGAAAAAAATTGGGCAACTGTCCGGACGGTCGAGCTGGTCAGCGTATTAAGGAAAGGTAGATGCACCCTGATTGTTAAGCCCTGGGATACCTGGAGGGATCTCAGGGCTTTTTTTGGCCATTTTTCGGCTTGCAGCACCAGAAGGCTCCTGTGATACCCTAGCCGCAATTAGCGCGAAGGTAGGCTTATGGCAACAGTAACGGTAGGGCTGGTGTTTGGCGGCTGTTCGGGGGAGCACGAGGTTTCAATTCGATCGGCGCAGGCGATCGCCCGCGCCCTGGCCAGCGGCCCCAACGCCGACAAGTACACCGTGCTGCCGGTCTACATTAGCAAAGACGGGGGCTGGCAGGCTGGCCCCGCCGCCGCTGCGGTGCTGGAGGCTGGCCTGCCCCCCCAGGACTCTGCGGTTCCAGCGGCTACGCCCAGGCTGCGACTGCCCCAGTTTGAGCAGGTCGATGCCATCGACATTTGGTTTCCGGTGCTGCACGGCCCCAACGGTGAGGACGGCACCGTGCAGGGCCTCTTCACCCTGATGCAGCAGCCCTTCGTGGGCTCGGGGGTGCTGGGGTCGGCGGTGGGCATGGACAAAATCGCCATGAAAACGGCCTTTGCCCAGGCCGGGCTGCCCCAGGTGAAGTACCTGGCGGTGGACCGGTCGGAGGTGTGGTCGAACCCCTGCGTGTTTCCCAAACTGTGCGATCGCATTGAAGCCGAGCTGGGCTATCCCTGCTTTGTCAAACCGGCCAACCTGGGCTCCTCCGTGGGCATTGCCAGGGCCACCACGCGCAAGGACCTGGAGGCCGCCCTCGACAATGCCGCCAGCTACGATCGCCGCATCATTGTTGAAACCGGGGTGGTGGCCCGCGAGGTAGAGTGCGCCGTGCTGGGCAACGACAACCCCAGGGCCTCGGTACTGGGCGAAATCACCTTCCAGAGCGACTTCTACGACTACGACACCAAGTACACCAGCGGCCAGTCCCAGCACACCATTCCGGCCCAGGTGCCCGAGGCGGTGTCCCGCCGCATCCGGGAGATGGCGGTGACGGCCTTTCAGGCGGTAGATGCCGCCGGGATTGCCCGGGTGGACTTTTTCTTCGTGGAGGCGACGGGCGACATTTTGATCAACGAGATCAACACCCTGCCGGGCTTTACCGCCACCAGCATGTACCCCATGATGTGGGAAGCCAGCGGCGTGAGCTTTGGGGAACTGGTGGATACGCTGATTGAGCTGGGGTTTGAGCGGACGGGGCGGGTGAGTGAGTGAGTGGGTGGATGGGTGTGCGGGTGAAGGGGTAAGGGGGTGTAGGGTGCATTCGCGGCCTATAACCCTGGGCCACCGCTCACAAACTGTGCCTTTTTGCCGCAATGCACCGCTTCGGCAACGAGCTTTTCGCCTGACTGTAACCCTGGGCAATAGCTCACAAACGCTGCTTTTGGGCCGCAATACACCGCTTTAATGCATGAGTCAAAGAGCGCTGGCCCAGTAGAGTCGCAGCCAGGTCTGGGCTATCAGGAGGGCGAGGCCCAGGACCAGCCACAGGAGGGCGGCGCGGCGGGTGAGGGCGAGGGCCTGGGCAATGCGATCGCCTGTAATCGGCTGCACGGCATCTCCCAGCAGGGGCTTGACCTTGACCAGGCCCCGGTAGGTATTCGGGCCGCCCAGCTGCACCCCCAGGGCGGCGGCGTAGGCGCACTCGCTCCAGCCTGCGTTGGGGCTGGGGTCGGCGGGGGCATCGCGGCGGCAGAGGCGCAGCACCCAGCGGGGCCGCCCCGACAGTAGCGCAATGGTAATCACCGTCAGGCGGCAGGGCAGCCAGGTAAGCCCATCTTCCAACCGGGCGCTAAACCAGCCCAGGTAGGTGTAGGGAGCCTCGCGGTACCCCACCATGGAGTCGAGGGTGCTGGCGGCTTTGTAGGCCAGGGCCAGGGGCACGCTGCCCAGGGGGAGCAACGCCCCCACCAGACCGTAGAACAGCGGCGCCAGCACCCCGTCGGTGGCGTTTTCGCTGACGGTCTCCAGCACCGCCCGCTGGATTTCGGCGCGATCGAGCTGGTCGGTGTCGCGACCGACGTAGCGGGCCAGATGGTTGCGGGCCGTGGGGATGTCGTCTGCCTCCAGGGGCACCAGCACCTCCTCGGCGGCCTGGCGCAGGCTGCGTCCGGCAAAACAGCTGGCCAGCAGAATGGTCTCGACCACCAGACCAATGGCGGGATGTAGACGCTGAGCCAGCGCTACTAGGCCCCACCCCGCCAGGCCAGTGCTGAGGATAATCCCTGCCCCCAGCAGCACCCCCAGGCCCCGCTCCGCCAGGGGCGACAGCTTGAGCCGCAGGATCCCGGCCGTGATGCGGCCAATCAGCCAGCCGATCGCCTGCACCGGGTGGGGCCAGCCCCAGGGGTCACCCACCAGGCGGTCTAGCCCCGCCGCCAACCCCAGCACCAGCGCGCGCTGAACCTCCAGCGTGCTAAACCATAAAACTGACATCATCCCCCTGGGCCGCCTGCCAACTGCGGGCATCAAAGTACAGATCTTCCAGGGAAATACTATAGAGGGCTTCTTTCAGCTTTTGGGAGAGGCGATTCCAGACGGCAAAGGTGACCCAGTCTTCGGCCTGCTCCGCCTGGGGGGTATGGCGGGGCAGCGGGTCCACCTGTTCGCCGACCGCCGCCAAAATTTGGCCCAGAAAAATTTGGTCGGCGGGTTTGGCCAGCCGGTAACCCCCCTGGGGACCCCGCACCGACTCGACAATGCCGGCCCGGCGCAGATCGATCAGCAATTTTTCTAAGTAGGGCGGCGGCAACCCCTGGCGAGCAGCAATGGTGTTGACGGACACAGGCTGTCGAGAGGGGTGCAGCGTCAGGTCGAGCAGTGCCTTAACACTGTAGTGACCGCGAGTTGTCAGTTTCATGGATGGATTTTGCCGCCGGGTAAACGTTAGCCTTTGCTGACCTTAGCGCTGAATTGGGGGAATTGTCGCCGGGCAATTCTGTTCACCAGGGGTTACGGTTTGAGGTTTTAAGCTCAGTCGGTTGACGGGCAACCGGACGTTTTGGGCCTGGTTTTGCCCCTAGTTTTGCCCCTGCGGCCAAACCCTGCAAATTGGGTGGACCGGCGATGACCACTGATTCTGAAGCACCGGAGGCGGGTAGTAGGAGCCCCTAGAACCGGGCGAAAAAGCGATCGCGCTGCTGGCTAAATCCGCCGCTCTGTCTGGAGCTGATCGTAGGTTAAGGCCGCCGCTAGCCCCAGCCAAATTCCTTGGCCAACCTCCCAAACCCCTGTATCTAGGGCTAAAAATAGCTGAATGGCCGATGTTTTTTGGGGTTTTAACTAGGGCAAAAGGATGCTCTTTTTGAGCTTAGAGGAGCAAACGTTAAGAGGTCAAAAAAGAGCATGCAAAAACCATTTCTCTGTAGTATGATTTTGCGTGTTGTCATTAAAGTGTAGCAGGTGGATACAGGGTTACTGCCCCTGCTCAAATATGGTCGGAGCAAACCGTTGTGAACGAGAATAAAGTTAATGGCTAACGCAACTCAGGTAGAACCACTAGTCGGCAAAGAGTTATTGCAAAAGGTCAAAGAGCTGGACGATCTGAGCAAAGAAGATAAGGCAAAAGCCTGTGGGTACTACACCCTGACCAAGTCGGGTGCTCCCCGGGTCAACATGATGAAATTCCTTAATGCGCTGATTGAAGCTGAGGGAATCCAGCTCGATAGCAGCCAAAACGGCAACGGACGCGGAGGACGGAGCGCCAGCTTTCGAATTACGGTGCAGTCCAACGGCAACCTGCTGATTGGCTCGACCTACACCAAGCAGATGGGGTTGAGACCCGGCGACGAGTTTGAAATTACCCTCGGTCGCAAGCACATTCGGCTGAAGCAGCTAGGAGACAATGGCGCTCTGCTGGAGGACGACGACGAATAGCGCGACCTGCGGGTTCAAAAAACTGGGCATCCCGGCGGCGTGATCCGTTTTTGGGTCGCTTAAGTACAATGGGCGGACCAAGTCTGAAGCGGGTTGGTGTGCCCTTTTTGATGCCCTCCAACCGCTAGCCAGAGTTTCTTTAGGCTGTCCTGAACGGTTTTGCCGGATCGGGGCGGCTCTCTTTTGACCTGGATTGTGCTGGGCCTGTCGAGTCCCTAACCTGTGAGCAGGCTGGGTTTTAGAAATAAAGAATTGTTCGGTTAGTCTATGAACTTTCCTATAGTTTTAGACATTGCCCTGGGGCTGGTCTTTGTGTTTTTTGTTTTGAGTTTGCTGGCCAGTGAGGCGCAGGAAATTATCGGTACCCTCCTGCAGTGGCGAGCCGAGCACTTAAAACAGTCGATCGAAGTGCTGCTGGCCGGCAACGAGCGTGAAAAAGAGAAGGCGGCCCAGGAGCTGGCCGATGCCCTCTACGAGAGCCCGTGGATTCGCGGCCTGGACCAGGAGGCCAAGGGGACGATCGCGCGATTCTTTCGCCGCGTTTCTCATCTGATTGGCCGCATCTATCGCGCCCTGACCGGGCAGCGCAACGTGTTTGGGGTGGGCAAAACCAGCGGTCCCTCCTACATTCCCCCCGAGGCCTTTGCCAACAGCCTGCTGGAGCGCATGCAGCTGGGCAACCTGTGGCAGGTGCTGGCCCACGAGCGCATCTCTGGCTTTGCGCGCGATCGCGTGTTGGCCCCGGTCAGCAATATTCTCAGCGACCTGAAGGCCAGTACGGGCAACGAGTTCTTGCTCAATGCCGAGCTGCAGCAGCTGGAGCAGGGGCTGCACCAGATCGTCGAGGACTTCAAGGCGGGCATTGTGTCGCTGCCCGAAAGCCTCGATCGCGTCATTAACCGCCTGGACGAGTTTGGCCTGATGGCGTCTGACATCCTGCCCGACAACCACCCGCTCACCGAGACCTTTCTGCGCCGTCTGGACTACATTCGGCGCGGGCTGGCCAGCAGCCCCACCGAAAAGGCGGCGCTGCTCAGCAAGCTGCGCCCCAACGTGGCCCAGCTGCTCGACATCTTCGACAGCGGCAGCCCCGCCTACGGGGAACTCAACCGCCTGGCCCAAACCGGCAACCCCGAGGCCCGCGCCCTGATCGATCGCCTGGCGCAGGCCCCGGTTACCCCGGCCCTGCGCAGCAGTCTGGCCGCGATCGCCCGCAAGGTGGAGGTGACCGCCGACTCTACCCGCGACGACGTCAAGCTGTTTGGCTACGAACTGGAGAAGTGGTTCGATCGCGGTATGGAGCGAGCCACGGGCGTCTACAAGCGCAACGCCAAGGCCGTCGCCCTGCTCATTGGCATCGCCACCGCCGTTTCGATTAACGCCGACTCGTTTCATATGGCCACTCGCCTGGCCGTGGACCCCCTTTTGCGCAACGCCATCACCCAAACCGCCGACCAGCTGACCGCAGAGGCCACCGGCGACCTGAGCCAGAACATCGAGCAGGTGCAGACGGCGGTCAACCAGGCCCTCAACGAGATTCCCTTTCCCCTGGGCTATAACGACGTCGTGGTGCAGCAGCAGCTGGCCGCCGAGCAGGCCTGGCCCATTCCGTTTATCCCCCGCCGCCTGCTGGGCTGGGTGGTGAGCGGATTCGCTATTTCCATGGGCTCTACCTTCTGGTTTAACGTGCTCAAAAAGGTCATCAACGTGCGCAATACCGGCGACAAGCCGGAAGGTCCGAGGGAGTGAGGTGATGAAATGGCATTGGCCCCTGGCCGAGAATACGTCTGTGGCGAGGCGCTGAATCTCTACAAGACCCCGGAGCTAGAGGGGTTGGTGACCCAGGCGGCGGCGGGGCGGCACCTGCGGCTCGACCCCGTTCAGCCTTCGAGCGCGGCCTGGGCGGTGACGCTCTGCGAAGATGACTACCCCGGCTGGATTGGCGCGGCGGCGGGCAGCACCCTGAGGCCTGCCGAGCAGCCCTACCACCCCGTTGCCCTCGACCGACAGGCGATCGCGCCACTGCTGCCGCAGGTAATCGCCTTTGCCCACCGGGCCATGGCCACCCCCAACACCTACCTGTGGGGCGGCACCCTGGGCCCCAACTACGACTGCTCTGGCCTGATGCAGGCGGCCTTTGCCTCCACCGGGATTCGGCTGCCCCGCGACTCGTACCAGCAGGAGGCCTTCACTCAGCCAATCGCCTGGGACGACCTGGAGCCGGGGGATTTAATCTTTTTTGGCACTCCGGAGCGCACCAAGCACGTGGCCCTCTACCTGGGCGGCGGGCAGTACATCCACAGCTCCGGGGTTGACCAGGGCCGCAACGGCATCGGCATCGACTCGTTGACGGATCTGGCCCACCCGGTCAGCGCCGCCTACCACCGTCAGCTGCGCCGGGCGGGGCGGGTGGTGGCGAGCTACTGCCCGGCGGCGGTGGTTTAGGGGCGGGTGGGTAGAGGGTAGGTGAGTATCGGGTGTCGGGAGTTGGGTGCCGGGGCTGGGTCATTGGGGCGGGTTAGGGATCGCCTACCGGGATCAACTTTCGGCTACACTCAAGGGGCGATTGCGGGCGTTTTGGTAATCTGAATCCATTATCTGCCGCTGCTATGACCTCTGTTGCGCGCCCCACGGCTGCTGTTCCTGGTGCGGAGACCGCTGCCCCGGTCGACATCTCGGTGGTGGTGCCGATCTACAACGAGTACGAGAGCCTGCCCACTCTGATGGCGGCGATCGCCCTGGTGCTCGACGGGCTGGGGCGAGCCTACGAAATCATTGCCGTTGACGATGGCTCCACCGATGGCTCCGGCGATCGGCTGCGGGAGCTGACCCAGCGCTATCCTTCCCTGCGGGCGGTGCTGCTGCGCCGCAACTACGGCCAAACCGCCGCCATGGCCGCCGGGTTTGACTACGCCCGAGGCGCTATTGTGGTCACTCTCGACGGCGACCTGCAAAATGACCCCGCCGACATTCCCCGCCTGCTCGCCCGCCTCGATGAGGGTTACGACCTGGTCAGCGGCTGGCGCAAAGACCGCCAGGACAACACCCTCACCCGGCTGATTCCCTCTAAAATTGCCAACTGGCTGATTGCCGGGGTTACGGGTGTTGAGCTACACGACTACGGCTGCTCCCTGAAGGCCTACCGGGCCGAGGTGATCCACGACCTCAACCTCTACGGCGAGCTGCACCGATTTTTGCCCGCCCTGGCCTTTATCGAAGGGGCCCGCATCACCGAAATGCCGGTCATGCACCACGCCCGCCGCTTTGGCACCAGCAAATACGGCCTGGGCCGCACCCTGCGGGTGGCGATGGACATGCTCACCGTCTACTTCATGAAAAAGTTTCTCACCCGGCCCATGCATATTTTTGGCAGCCTGGGGCTAGTCTCGATGGTGGCGGGGATTGCCCTGGGGATTTATCTCACCCTGGTCAAGTTTTTGGCCGACCAGGACATCGGCGATCGCCCCCTGCTGGTGCTGGCGGTGGTGCTGTTTTTGGCGGGCATTCAGCTGTTTAGCTTTGGCCTGCTGGGGGAGCTGATGATGCGAACCTACCACGAGTCGCAGCAGCGACCGATTTACCGGGTGCGCGAAATAGTCGGGCAGGCTGACCTTGAACACTGAGCCCCAAAGGGTACGGCTTTTGGTTGGTCAAAACCTCCCTCGGGGTAGACGGTTTGGTGGGCTATTTCCGTGAATATGCTTAGATATAGCGTTTCCCTTCCGCCATGCTAGACGTCATCAGTTCCACCGTTAAACCCCTGCTACTGGACGATCAGGTACTGGAGGCCGCCTACAAGCTCTACATGACGGCCCCCCACTCTTCGTCCCCTGCCATCAGCTTGCAGCGCCTATCTGCCATCACCGGCAAGTCGCCGTTGCGCTGTCGCAATGCCATCGTGGAGGCCAACGGCCTGGGACGCTTTCCCGACTGCGAGCTGCACCCTTAGGACTCACGGGTTTGGGTTTGGTGCTATAACCCGTCATTTTTGGCTTGGCAGACTGTTGAGCAGTCGTCCCGTGAATAATGCCGGTTAGGGCTACACTTTGGGTGGATGCGATCGCGCCCCTGTTCTAACCCCCTACCGTTCCTGATCTGATGTTGCAAAAGCGCCTGGAGCCGTTGCTGAGCCGCAAGCGGGTTGCCATCGTCGAGGCGTGCGTGATCGGGCTGGTGTCGGGGCTGGCGGCGGTGCTGCTGAAGCAGGGGGTGGAGTGGCTGGCCCTGTGGCGCACCTCCAGCGGGCTGCCGCTGGAGCTGATGCTGCCGGGCATTGGTCTGATCGGCGGCTGGCTGTCGGGATTTCTGGTGGAGCGGCTGGCGCCGGAGGCCTCCGGCAGCGGCATTCCCCAGGTGAAGGCCGCCCTGGGCTTTGCCAAGGTGCCGCTCAACCTGCGGGTGGCGCTGGTCAAACTGGGCAGTACTCTGCTGGCGCTGGGGTCGGGGCTTTCCCTGGGGCGGCAGGGGCCGACGGTGCAGATCGGCGCGGCCCTGGCCGCACAGCTCAGCCGCTGGGTGCCCACCTCCCCCGACTACCGGCGGCAGCTGATCTCGGCGGGGGCGGCGGCGGGGCTGGCGGCGGGGTTCAATGCCCCTATCGCCGGGGTGCTGTTCGTGGTCGAGGAGCTGCTGCAGGACTTTTCCGACCTCACTCTGGGCAGCGCCATTCTGGCCTCGTTTATTGGGGCGGTGGTGTCGCGGTTGCTGGGCGGCCAGGGGCTGAACCTGGCGATGGAGGCCAAGCCCATCAGCCTGTCGGTGCACGACCTGCCCTTTTTGATGATTTTGGGGCTGGCGGCGGGACTGCTGGGGTCCCTGTTTCGCGGCGGCATTTTTGGCAGTCTGGCCTTTTTTCGGCAGTTTAAGGGGCTGGGGCTGCCGGGGCGCATCGGCCTGGCGGGGCTGATCACCGGGGTGGTCGGGGTGTTTGTGCCGGTGGCGGCGGTCGACAACACCGGCCTGCAGGAGTTTTTGGTCACTGGGTCGGCCAGCTGGCAGCTGATCGCGATCGCCTTTGTGGTCAAGTTTTTGCTGACGCTGCTGGCCTACGGCTCCGGGGCGGCGGGGGGCATCTTTGCGCCGTCGCTGGTGCTGGGGGCGGCCCTGGGCTGCCTGGTCAGCTTTTTGGCCCAGGGGGTTTACACCGGCTTTGGGGCCTGGCCCCTGCCGGACGACCTGGCCACCACCACCACCTATGCCCTGACCGGCATGGGGGCGTTTTTTAGCGCGGTGACGGGGGTGCCGATCACGGCGATCGTGATCGTGTTTGAGATGACGGCCAACTTCAACCTGGTGCTGCCCCTGATGATCGGTTCGGGCATTGCCTACCTGATTGCCGATCGCGCCAACGATGGCTCCATCTATAACCGGCTGCTGGCCCTACAGGGCATTCACCTGGAGCCGGTGGCCCAGGCCAACAACCCCTGGGCCCACCTCAGGGCCGCCGACCTGATGCAGCGGCGGGTGGAAACCCTCTCCAGCCAGATGAGTTTGCCGGAGGTGGTGCAGGCGTTTTCGCGATCGCACCACCGGGGCTTTCCGGTGCTGGAAGACGGGCGGCTGGTGGGCATTGTCACCCAAAGCGACCTCAGCGAAACCGCGACCCAGGGGCTGGACCAGTACCTCACCCTGGCCGACATCATGACCCCCCACCCGGTGACGGTGGCCCCCAACGCCACCCTGCCCCGGGTGCTGCACCTGCTCAACCGGCTCAAGCTCAGCCGCCTGCCCGTCACCGAGGGCAACAAGCTGGTGGGCATCATCACCCGCGCCGACATTATTCGGGCCGAGTCTGACCAGGTCAGCGGCGAACTGTCTGAGCTGGGCCCCCAGGCGGAGCCCTCCTACGTGGTCTTTCAGCAGCGCGCCCCCGCCACTGGCCAGGGCCGGTTGCTGGTGCCCCTGGCCGACCCCCGCACCGCGCCGGATTTGATCAAAATTGCGGCGGCGATCGCCCACGGCCTGCACTACGAGCTGGAGTGCGTCCACGTGGTGCCGGTGCCCCGCAGCGTTGCCCCCGCCGAGGCCAGGGTCGATCTGCAGGGGGTGGAGCCGCTGCGCCAGCTGGCCCTCTCCTACGCCGAAAATAGCGGTCTGTCGGTGCATTTTCAGGTGCGGGCGGCCCACGAAATTGGCCGCACCCTGCTGGAGGTGATCAAAACCCGCCACATCGACCTGGTGCTGATGGGCTGGCACCACCCCACCCTCACCCCCGGCCGCGTCATCAGCGGCGTGGTCGATACCCTCATTCGCCAGGCCCCCTGCCAGGTGGTGGTGGTGCGCCCGGGCCGCAA
Organism: Leptolyngbya sp. KIOST-1; assembly: GCF_000763385.1. NCBI lineage: Bacteria > Bacillati > Cyanobacteriota > Cyanophyceae > Leptolyngbyales > Leptolyngbyaceae > Leptolyngbya > Leptolyngbya sp. KIOST-1. Next base: position 1,944,656 of record NZ_JQFA01000004.1, on the reverse strand, counting down.
CCTCACCTTCGATCGCTGGCTGATCCCCACCGCCGGCGGCCCCAACGCCCAGAGCGCCCAGGCCCTGCTGCCGGGGCTGCTCACCCTGGGCCACGCCCCGGAAATTCAGCTCTGCACCATCTGCCACCCCGAAAAGGGCGAGTGCCTCACCCTCCAGCACCTCTCGGAAATGGCCGACGGGCTGAAGGAAACCCTGCACCGCCCGGTCTACACCCAGGTGCTGACCCATCCCTCAGTGTCCCAGGCGATCGTCGATATGGCCCGCCTCTGCCGCACCGACGCCATTTTGCTGGGGGCCTCGCGGGAGAACCTGCTCAGCCAGGTGATCAAGGGCAATGTGCCCCTGGAGATCGCCCAGCAGAGCGAGGTCACCGTGATTCTGCTGCGCCAGGTGGAAGATTAAGGGCCGTTTTTAATTAGCTTCTGATCCTTTCGCCTGGGATGAATTTAATTCATCAGCTTTAGCAGCCTGAGAACTTTTTTCAGTAAAGATTGAGCTTTGGTAGGGGCTGACCTAGCGTTAGCTTAGGCAATCCAAACAATGGTTTGCAGGGGCTAAGCACCTCAAAGAACGGTTCAGCCGTTGCACAACGGGGCCGATGGCTGGCTGTAGATCACTAGCTGCGGGCAACTGTTGAGCCGTACGTTGACTCTGGCTCACTACAGCCGAGAAAACTGGTTTGCAGCCAGTGCTTTGAATGTTTACTATGACGCGCAGCATCCGCTGTGGCACCGGCGCCCGGACTGGTTTTTGGCGGTGGGGGTGCCTCGGCTTTACGATGGCGAAAACCTGCGGCGTAGCTATGTGGTCTGGCAGGAGGGGCGATCGCCGGAGGTGGTGGTAGAGTTGCTATCGCCCGGTACAGAGGCAAGCGATCTGGGCCGCTTTTTTGAAGGCGCAGGCGCAGCTGGTGCAGGCGGCGCGAACGAGGGTGGTCAGGGGAATGGCGATCGATGAAATCGTGACGTTGCTGGGGCTGACGGAGGAGCCGCTTAAGCGGGTGATGGAGGCGATGTGAAAATTCACAGTTACCTATCAGCGAGGTCACTTAGTAAATCTGGGAAACGGTTTGACAATATTAAAGCTTAGGTAAACTACGCAGAGATGAGGGCACACTTTCTGGGAAACCGCTTCTATACTCATGTACAGGCTGCAAAACACTTTTAGCACAATGAGACTGTGCTATTATGTGGCGATTTGCAGAAAACCATCTACCGAGTTTGTTGCGCGTTCATTTTTTAGCTCACCATGGCTGAGCCGCACTGGGTGCTTTCTATTGAAGGCCAGCAGACCTGGGGGACTATTAAAGAACATAAGCGCAGTATCTGCCCAAGGTGCTCTACCAACGGTTCTGTAGGAGCAAAATTCTGCTCCTTGTCCTACTTAGGGTTGGTACCCTTTCATATATACAAGGTAGATTGAGTTATGAGTTTAAGAGCTTTTGGCTTAGGCTTAAGCGCGGCTGCGGCCTTTTCGGCAGTCGCTGTCCTGGAGGCTCCAGCACGAGCCGCTACGATTGAAGGTAAGACTTTGCAGTTTGCCGGTACAGCTAGGCTGAGCGATGTGGCTGTTGGCGGCACCGCTACCCTGGACTTCAGAGCGTTTCCTGGTGGCTTTGGCCCCAGTGCTGGCACAGCATTTAACCTTAGCAATGTGTTTGCCTTTGGCGTACCGGGTACTACGTTCTCTATTAGTGACCTGTTACTGACCAGAACTACGGTTACAACCTGGGCTTTTACCGGTAGCCCGCTACCCTGGTTCAGTGGTCTGGCAGATGGTATTGGTTTTACCCTTGAAACCTTTGAACTTTCCCAAACTCCCTTAGGTAACTTTGAAGCTTTTATTTCTGGCTTCTTTACTCCCTCTGGCTTGGCTGGGGATGGGTTTCTCACCGCTCAAGGTAAAACTATTTTGGCGCCTGGTTTGATCTCTTCTGAAGGTTCGAGCTTTTCGGGCGGTATCACCGCTATTCCTACCCCAGCGCTGCTGCCTGGGCTGGTGGGCCTAGGTGTAGCTGCTCTGCGCAAGCGAGGTGACCAGGACAGCGATGAGCAAGAGGCCTAGGCGCCCAACCGCTAAGGCGGTGAGCGTTATCGCCTAATGTGTTTGCTCCCGATCCCTTGGGATCGGGAGCTTTTTGTTGTGCCTACCCTTGTGTATGGGTTGACTAGGCTGCCACACCCAGAACCGGGCTCACAGGGAATTCGGCCCCACGTTCACCAAGGATGGATATGGGCAGTGGATTCAAGGTTCAGTACCGGGGAGCCTACTTCCGTCGCTTTCCAAGTGGCAAGGGCAAAGACCAGCCAGGGCTTATACCAAATCCTGCTTGGCTACCCCCGATTTCCCTGTACAAATGCCATTTGCCCCTACGGTTTTGCCCGTTGGGAGTCGGGGTTTATGTGATTCGGTTTTGGTATTAAGGCGATCGCTCGGCTTGAGAAACACGATAAAAAATGAGGGCGCACCACTGCAAACGTGGTGCGCCCGGTGGCCTGACCAGAGATCCCTAGCCCATTAAGCTAGAGAATTTAAGCGGCTTCCTGATCCTCAGCCGCTTCGCCCCGTTTGCGTAGCGCGGCGATGCCAAGACCCACCAACCCAGGCAGCAGTGCTGGCGTCGGGATGGGAGTGCCCACACCCACACCGCTGGTACCCGCCGGAACTCCAGTGATGTCTTGATACCGCACAAAGAAGTTGTCAAGGGTGAAGGAATCTTGAGCAGAAGCAAAGGTTAGGATGGTTTGGAAGGTGATATTTTGGCCAGCCGAGGGACCAGCACCCCCACCTCCTGCGCAACTAGGACCGCCGCCGGCTTTCAAACAAATTTCCCGTTCCCCCAGAGTGGGAACGTTTCCAGAGCCGACAGTATTGAAATCACCAGTTACGGTGGCGGTGACGTTAGGGCCTGCATTAAAGCCCAAAACCGATACCCTAGAGCCTAGGGGAGCGCTAGTTGTGTTAAACAATTGAAAGTCAAAAACTGCTTGAGTACCATCAAAGCTCTTAAGCTCTACATTGGCTTTAGAGGTGAGCCCAGTAATTAAGGTTCGCTCAACAAAACCATCAAACTCAACAGTAAATACTTCAGGTAGGGGATCACCCAAGGTAAAAGTGATCGATTTGGCTGCGTCATTGATGGTATAAGCTGACGCTGGCAGAGCCTGTAGCAGGCTTACGGCAGCAGCAGCGCTAACGACAGCAGCCCCTTTGGACAATTGTGCTTTCATGTGTTTTCTAAGAAGAATCTAGAACAGCATTCGCAGTGTGAGGGTCCCTGATTCTTTAATCTTTAAAGTCTGGCCCTAGGTGTTAGAGCAGGAGATGCGTGAAGCCATGGATTGGCAGCTTCGGGTAGATGTTCGTATTTACACTTAGGAAGTATATCAGTACCGAGGGGCTTATGTCATAAAATTTTCGAGTTTTCTTAGAAAATTCATTGTTTTCCTAAATGCAATAATGTTGTTGGTGCCTAAATTGATTAAGAGGATGGGCGGATTGATTGGATGTACTAGATGAGCAAGTATAGGTCTAGCCCCTGGTAGATTGTTGGGGGCAGGATTGGTTGAACACCGCGATCGCACCATAGTAGTAGGCCGTGAACATGATGGCTGAAAAAATCTGCCCGCCCCAAGCTCCGTGCCAAAAATTGAAAGAATCTTCGCCCCAGTAGACGGCGGCGAAGGTCATGAGCATGATGCGAGGAATATTGAGAATGAGGGCGGTCGCAATGCCCAAAGTTGCCACCAGCAAAATGCGCGGCCAGGTCTGCTTAACTAACAGCCCCCACACCACACTAATGCCTGCCAGCACAAAGGCCATATCATACCCACTACAGCCAGGGGCTACCTCGACTGCTCCGGCGGGTAGGTTGATAAATCTAGCCTGGGCCTCGACTGTTTGGCCCATGGCCCTTAGCAGCTGGCTGCTAACCCAGGCCATACCGTTTTCGAGCTGGTAAGGCCCGGTTACAGCCTGAATGACCTGGCTAGAGAGCCAAATCCAGTCGGGGTAAAAGCCAGCCAAAGTTAGCAGTGAGGCCAGGGGAAAGGAGCCAAATATCGCTGGGGTAAACGAGCTCCAGGCAATGCCGATCAAAATCAGCATCCACAGAAATGCCTGGAGTGATATGGAGCTGCCGCTGAAGGGTAGCCACAGGGCAGCCGCCAAAATGATGACGTGACCAATGATGCGATCGTCTGCTAAAACGGTGACCTTGGCCAGGTCATGGCGGTGAGCCCAAAACGGTCGTAGACCCAGGTACAAAAAACCCACATTCAAAACGACCTGGGATTTCCCTTTCCAAAGGTCTTCGACAAAAAAGCTGATGTAAGTATGCCAATAAAACAAACCAACCATTAGCCCCACCGTAACGACCCTGCCGTGGTGGGTGGTAACGCACCACCGCAGGGCCTGTTTTAACTGTTTTTGGCTAACCAACTTGGGCATGGCACCGGAATGCTGTAAATAACGGCTGACATCGGTCTTTTGCTTTACCCCACCGATTAACGCAGGCTAAATGTTGTTGCTCTAGCCGCGAGTACGGCTACCGAAGCGACCAACGGCAATCAGGGCCAGCCCGGTGACAATTAAGTTGCCAACGCTGTTGGCTCCAACCTTGAGCACGTTGGTGGTAGCGGTGCGCTTGGCCACATCTACCTGGTCGGTCAGAATTTGGGACGCCTGCTGGAGGAGTTCGGGGGTTAGGTCGGGCGACACCTGCTGAGGGTTGGCCTGGGCGGTGGCAATTTGGTCGCGCACCTGGGCCTCCTGGCTGGCGATGCGGGTTACTGTCAGATCCTGTAACTTGAGGCTATCGCGCACCGTAAGCAGCCCCGAGAGGGCAAACATTACCCCTAGCCCCAGGCAGAGGAGGGCAAGTTGCTTGCGCAGGCGGCGATTGTCTAAAATTCCGTAGAGCGTCAGCGATAGACCCAGTAGCAGCACAATGCTGCGATCGCCCACCTGCTGCAGTAGTCCCACTCGCCACTGAATATCGAAGGGCTGAGGAGGAAGCAACAAAATCAAAAAATCGACTAAGAACCCGCCAAGACAGGCCAAACCCACAATCAGGCAAAGGGACTGTCCAGGGGTAGCCTCAAAAGACGGCGATGGAGATCTGCGTAACGAAGAAGAAGCCATAGGGATAAAGGTTTGCGGTGGACTATAGGTTGATGTTTTGCAGTTATGGTTAGCGTTCTTGTCTGGAGCCCAGAACTCGCCTAGGAGTATTTACGGAGGCTTGAGGGTAAAACCGGACAGGAGCGAAGGCTTTACCGTTTCTATACCTACAGCTTCTACAGGGCGTCAAAACTTTACTGGGCAACCTGGGAAGCCCCACCCCGATGCCCTGGCCAGGTTCAGGCAACCACCTGAGCCAGCTGCTGGTGCAGCGCCTGTTGGGTTGTCTCCAGGGTGAAGTGGGCCAGGGCGTGGTGGTAACCCGCCTGGGCAATGCCCTGGGTTTGCGCGGGCTGACGGTGGCTGTGGCAGATCAAGTCGCTCAGTTTTTGGGGCTGGCCAGGCGGACACAACCAACCGGTTTCACCGTGGGTGATTAACTCGACGGTACCGCCGCTGGCCGCGGCAATGACCGGGCGCTGGCACAGCATAGCCTCGACAATGACCCGGCCAAAGGGCTCCGGCGCGGTTGAGGTATGAACCACCAGGTCGCAGGCCTGCATCAGCTGGGCAATGTCGGAGCGAAAGCCCAGAAACTTGACCCGGTGGTTCAGGCCCAGCTGTTCGACCTGGCGGTGCAGCGTTTCCACGTAGTCCTGTTCGCCAAACAGCGCATCGCCTACCAGCAGCGCCACGACGGATTCCGGACAGTGGGCCAGGGCTTCGATGAGAATGTGCTGCCCCTTCCAGGGGGCAAGGCGGCTAAAGTGGCCGACCACAAACCGATTGCCCAGCCCCAGATCTTCCCGTAGGGTCGATTCCGTCGCCGTTTGATAGGCCTGGGGCAGAAACCCGTTATAGACCACGCTGACCTTTTTTGCGTTGCCTCCGGCGGCGACAAAGGCGGCAGCGGTTGCCCTGGAGTTGGCAATCACATGGGTTGCACACCCATTGGCCGCGGTAATCAGCAGGGTGCGGTTGGCGGCGCTAAAGTGCTCGGGCGAGACAATGTCGCGCAGGTGGTGGACAAGGGGCTTGCCGCAGAGCCGACTGGCTAAGGCACCCAAAATCAGCGCCTTTGAGGTGTTGGTATAGATTAGGTCATACTTCCGGCCTAGACGAGCGATGGTTGCCACCAGAGGCACTACCTGGCCAATGCTGCTAAGGCTATCGGCCCAGCCGCTGTCTTTGTTGACTTGAATGGGAGCCTGGGTGAGTACCTGGTAAGGGATTTGCCGCGCGGCTAGAGCCTCAGCAAAGGGCCCATCTTGAAAGATGCCCACCAGGCAGTTTGGGGAAAAGGCGCTGGCGACATCGAGCAGAGACAGTTCAGCCCCCCCCAATTTGCCGCTCTGGTCGAGAAAGAGAATCTTCATAGGCTAGCTCTCCATCGCCAGTTGGTAGACGGTTTTGATGCGCTCGGCAATTACCGGCCAGGTGTAGTTGTCTTCGACATATCGTTGACAAGCTGCTGCACTGGGCAGCTGCCGCTGACCCGATAGGGCTTCGCTAATGCCCTGGGCCAGGTGCTCGGGGCGGGTGCCCTCAAAGAGCAGGTCGGGGCAAAAGGGGGTGAGAATTTCGGGAATGCTGTCTACTGGGGTGCCCATGACCGGGGTACCGTTGGCTAAAGACTCAATTACAATCAGGCCAAAGCCTTCTAGAGAAACGGTGGGAACCACCGACAGGGTGGCGGCGCGGTAGGCCAGGGCCAGGTCAGTATCGGAGACGAACCCCAACAGCTTTACGTGGCCGGCCAGGTCCAGGTCCTGGATTTGCTGCTCCAGCTCGGCTTTGAGGGTACCTTTGCCGGCAATGAGCAGCAGGACGTCGGGATGCTGCTGACGCACCTGGGCGATCGCCGCAATTAAGTTCTCCAGGCCCATGCGCCGAGCCAGACGGCGCACAGCTAGCAGGATGGGGCGATCGCTGGGCCAGCCCAACCGCTGCTGGGCTTCCTCTGGGGTAACGCCGGTATCAAAGCGGGTGGTATCTACCCCTGGGGGGACAATGTGAATACGGTCGTAGGGGATGCCATACTCGCGATGGAGAGTCTGGCGAAAGGCATCGGAAAGCACAATGAACTGCTGCACCTGGCGGTAGGTGCTCCACTCCAACAGCCACTTGGCTCGCATGCCCCAGGTGCTGTTACCCTCGACTTTACCCTCCAGTGCCCACGGCCCCTGAAAATGCATGGCTACTGGGTAAGCCCCCAGTTGGTCGAGCAGGGGAAACGTATAGAGGCCAAAATGAGACACCACCAGGGAAAAATCTTCAGCGGCGGTGAGTTGCTTGAAGCGCTGGCGGATCTGCTGCCACCGACCCAGCAGAGGAGCCTCCATGGCGGCAAAGGCTTGAATCTGCCCACCCGTGGTCCGAGCAACCTGAGAACTGCCCGCTACCAGGCCGCGAATGTGTATATCGGCCTTGGGCAGGTAGCGAACACAATCGTAGTAGACCCGGTTGAGCCCGCCCGCCTGTTCGGGAAACCAGCCCATACCAATTTGAAGAGTTTTCATAGGACGCACAAATAAACGTGGTGAGAATAATCGGAATAGGAGCTGGGGAACTGGCTACCCTACGGGGATCGGTGAAACTCTCTGTAGATGTTTTGGGTTTCGGTGCAGACTCGCTGGGCACTGAGCCAACTAATGTTTTCCTGGGCCTGTCTGCGCCAGAATTGAAGGGTTTCAAGATTGCTTAGCAGCTTCATGAGGGCTTCTGCCAAGGCCATAGGGTCTTTGGGCGGCACTAGTATACCGGCCTGGCCTTGCTCCAAAGCCTCAGGAATACCATCAACCCGGCTGGCCACGATCGCACAGCCAGCCTCCCTTGCCTCCGGCAATACGAGGGGAAAAGGGTCTTTGTGGGAGGCCAGTACAAACACATCAGCCGCCCGCAGATATCGCTGGGGCTCAGGTTGAAACCCTTCAAAGTGAATGCGATCGCGCACCTGAGTCCGTTGGACCTGGGTCTCGAACTCAGCGCGATCAGGGCCATCGCCAATTAGATACAGGTGAGCGGTGGGCACCTGAGGCGCAACTCGTTCAAAGGCGGCAATCAGATCGGCGATGCCCTTACGGTGGTACATCCCCGCCACGGTGGCAATCGCCGGATGGTTAAGGCTATGCACCGCAGATGCGCTCTCGCCACGGCGGCGGGGACTCCCCAACGTGCCATTGCGCACTACCCTCAGCTTTGCCTGCGGAATTCCTCGCTGTGCCATAGCCTCAGCCACAGCCTGGCTTACGGCAATTACCCCGTCGGCCAGGCCCATCCAGATGGCGCTGCGCTGAAATTCGTTGTGGACTGTGGAAATCAGAGTGTACGAGTGGCCATAGCGCAGTGCCCTGGCCAACGTTACCCCGGTCATCATGTGGGCATGGACAATCTCAGGCTGGAAGTCTTGCACCACACGGCGATACCGTCGGGCCGCTAGAAGCAAGTTTGCTGGTCGACGGGTTTGATCGAGGGAGAAGTGCTGCACGCCATAGCGTTCCAAAAGGTTCTGATATTTCCCTCCTGCCGAGGCTACCCCTACGCTATGGCCAGCCTGGGCCTGCAAACAAGCCAGATCAACGGCCACATTGACGATGCCGTTGCCCGTTTCTTGGATATGGTTCAAAATATGGAGAATTTTCATGGCCATTTGATTCGGTAAAGTACCTTTGGAAATTCCCCTTTTCTCTCTGTCCCTTAAAGGGCTCTGAGCGTCTAAATGCCTGAATAAGGAGTGGCGAAAATAAATCTTCAACAGTCGAAACCCGGAATAGGCTGGCCTGGTAACCTGTACCTATTGAATCGAGCATGGCTGCAATTTGAGCATTAAAATTATCGTTCCCTAGTTAGAGCATTGCAGGAGTTGAGTTAAGACAACTTGCCGCTGGGTATTCGTTGCTTAAAGCAGCGGCGGTGGTCTGTGCTTGTAGTATTGATGGGCGGCAGCCGTAAACCCTAAAAAACCCCACAGCATAATGCCCGAGACTCCTAGCATGGTGCTGGTGATAACAATTTGCATCAGAATAGAAATACCGATGGCCCTGGAGACACTCACAAAGGGATCAAAGCGACTTTCAGTATTCATGATCGCGGCCATCAGCAGCATTAGCAGACCAATTAGGTAGGGCAGAGCGCCCATCCAGCCGAGGGTCCACAGCAGCTCAATCACACCACTATCAACGACGTTCTCGCGAGTAATTGCCCCAAGCCCATTGCCTAAACCCTGCAACAGCGCTGAATTGAAATTTTCGTCGTAGATTTCAGTCCTGGCGTTAAAGCTGCGATCGTTGGTCAAGTTGGTCAACGATTGCAAGCGAGGGCCAATCACACCCGCAAAGGGCTGCACCTGAGAAAGGGGAATCACACAGACCATCATGATGGCAGCGGCCATAATCAGCCGCATTTGCAGGCTTGACTTGAGCGATGACAGATGGATAAGAATGGCCACAAGCCATCCACCCCAGGCTGACCGCACCGACGATAACATAAACCCCAAATACCCTGCCCCCGATACAACCGGCTTCAGGGGGGTGGGGTTAGCAAACAGCAGCATCAGCCCCACCATCATCACGGTGGCATAGGGGCCGGTGGAGTGCAGCGTGCCAAAGACCCGGATGCCTCTGGGGGTAGGCGACCCCATACTTCTAATACCGGAACTGGTAATCCAATAGCGATCCCATTCGGGAGCGACCATATATTGATAAATACCGTAGGCCCCCAAGATCAACGTTCCCCACAGAAAAATTTGCAGCAGATTCTGGCGATAACTGGGGTAATCGCGCCAGTGTATGTAGATATGAAAGCCAAACAAAACCGGTGGCAGCCAGTCGATTAGTGCACGCACCACTGGAAACATGGGGTACTGAACCAACCCCAAGAAAAAGCCATAACATACCCCCAACATGCCCAATACAAAAGGCATACCACCCCGGCTACAGGAAGTAGGCAAATGTTTGAATACGGTAATACCGCAGAGCGAGGTGACCAAAACTGGCGCAATTAACATCACTCGCTGCTCATCCCATCCGGCCTGGAGGTCGACCATCCGAGCCACCCAGGCAGTAAGGAACCAAAGCCACCAGGTAAACCCCATGTACAACAGAGGATACCGCTGGAAAAGAAATAATCCTACTAATAACGCTCCTGCGGGAAAGGTATAGCGCAAAATACTTCCTGCTCCAGCTGCCAAACAGAGGGCGGTAAAAAGTACCAGCGCTAGAATAGCCGTCCAGGCTTGAGGCGGCTGTAAATTAAGTCCCCTTGTTCGGCGAGGCTTTAAAGTATCTGAAAGCATACGTGTGGGCTTAATTTAGGAATGCTTGAGCGCAGAAATATTAGGCATATAGGTTAGCAAAAATGGCTAAGGTGAATTGGTGACTGCGCCGGAAAGTAAATAATTTTGTTTTTTAAGATACACTTCATGATAAAGATTCTCATACCTTTTTCCCATCTTTTCCCAGCTAAGATCTTCAGCTGTTTGGCGTCCAGCCCTGGCAATTTGAGCCGCAGATTCAGGTTCTTTAGCCAGGTAGCTCAGGGATGCGACCATACCTTCCAAATCGTTACTGTGTTTTAATAAAAATCCATTGACTCCCGATTGAATGAGTGCAGAACTACCTACGGAAGGTGCTGTAATGACCGGAACTCCGCTGGCTAGGGCTTCTAAGACTGATAGGGGATAGGGATCATAGTGGGAGGGGAACGCAAAGGCATTGGCACACCGCAGTAAGGTTGATATATCAGTCCGATGGCCCAAGAAGTGAACCTGTTTGCTGACATTTAGTTCCCTGGCCATAGCCGGATAAGGACTACCCGAGTTAGACCCAGCAACTACCAGATGAAAAGATGAGTCTAAATGGGTTAGTGCTTTAATAACTAGATCAAGATTTTTGCGGTTTGTTCGAATTCCACCCGAGAAAAAAATGAAAAAACTATCCTCAGGAACACTTAATTCTTTAGATAGAAAATTGTCGTCCCCTGACTTGAGTGGTGCAAACTCTTGAATGTCAACACCATTTAGAATGGTTTTAACTTGGCTGGGAGGCAGGTTGACATCCTGAATTAAACTGTCTCGGACAAAGTCCGAAACGGCGACTACTATAGCCGCTGAGTGGTAGGCTTTCTGCTCCCAAACGGCATTTAATTTGGTGTATAACCACTGATAGCCCGCGTAGATGCCACCAAAGCTTTTCGACGGATGGTAAACTGACTTTAGCCAGTTAGCATGAACAAAATGGCTGGCATTTATGTCGGCGGGATAATAGCTCAATGACCCGTTGAGGTGAATAATGTCAAAGTCTTGAGCTCGACGACGAATCCACTGCCGGGACCGCAGAGCAAACCACTGATTGCGCAGAAGGGCCGTAGGTATCCATGCCGGTGGCGAAAGTTCCTGGCAAGAAAGATTGGAAGCTTTACCCAGCGCTGAGTCAATTTTCATGGCCAGGAGAGAAACTTGATGTCCGGCAGTAGCCAGGTAGAGTGCCAGTTCATAGTTCACTCGCCCCTGTCCATCGTTGCGCGAAACCTTTGGAGTAACGATGCAAATTTTCATGGTGGCTTGTAATTTCTATGTAAGTTTTTTTGTTCTACCAAGCCAGGTGCGACATCCCTGCCAGCGTCCCTGTAAAACGGCTTTTCCCTTTTGCCAGCTTTGCAGTCCTTCCCGGGGTAACAGGCGACAGAGTTGCACAATACCGGGTTTGACTCGGGTCCCAATCAAAATGGACCATCCCAGGTAGATGGCTCGACGGAATGGGGCGAAATAGTTCATCAAGATCAGAGTTTCGTTGTGGGCGGCATCAAGGGTGGCCCCGTATGAAAAGGCATCTCGCCGATCTTTGTCAAACCGCTGAGCCGGAAAGTGATCGACGGCAATGGCAGGATCATAGATGAGCTTCCAGCCCTGCCGTTTAATGGCCAAACTAAAGCCCAGGTCGTTATGTACTTGAGCCCCTGTTCCCTGCAGTCTGGGATCAAATCGAGCGGAGCCGATGGCCGTACAGCGATAGCTCATGTTGGCTCCCTTGAGGATAGCGACCTCCTGGGGCTTATCGGTTCCCAGGTGGTGGTTGCCAACTACACGACCAAACCATTGAATCTGTCCGATTGGTCTGGGTACCACCTGGTCAGCGGTAGGGCCATGAAGGGTACCACCCATATAGACCCAGTCGCGTCCGCCTACGCCGCCGACTTGGGCATCGGCTAAAAAGTGGGCCTCAATCCGCTTGAGCCAGTCGGGATGAGGGGCCGCGTCGTCGTCGGTGATGGCAATGATGTCTCCGCTGGCGGCATCGAGCCCCGCATTGAGAGCGGCAACCTGACCCGGTTGTTCTACTATTTGGGTGCGAATGGTAAGGGGTGAAAAGGTATTTTGCTCCAGTAAGTTCCAGGTTGGTTGGTCGGTTGCCCGCAGCACAATCAGAACTTCATCAGGAAGTCGCTGCTGGTTTTGAAGTGCCTCCAAACACCGCTGCAAATCTTGCGGGCGGCGGTAGGTGGGTACAAGAACGGTAGTTTTCATGGGACTTGGGGGCTGGAGAACGGGTCTCTGCATAGAATTTCAAGGGGCATCAGCTAAATCCGAGAGGAAACGCTCCCAACCGACCAAATTCACTAACTCTTCACATGCAGGTCTTGGCCCAAAGCCTGTGCGGCCTGGCGGTCTGACCATCATGGACGGTTGACCAAGCAGTAATCGTCGAGCCGGTCCAGAATGGCGGCATCGACGGTGGTGTCGAACTTGCGGGCAAAAAACTTGCCAGAGTGAATTAGGGCATCAAAATCGTCGCGTTGCAGAATGGCTGGATAGGGTGGGCGCCAGGCAATGTAGCGGAGGTTGTCGTTGCACAGGTTGAGGTCAGGGTTGTTGACCAGAATGGTTTGAAAAAACGATTCATCGGGCACCATCGTATGGCGGTAGTGTTCTACCAGGTCGGGTCGGGTCTGAACGGTGCGGTGAATGTATTCGACACAGCGACGATTGAGGGTGTGCCACTGCGAACCCGCGTAGCAGCGGAAGGAACTTGAAAATGGAGTAGTGCGCCGCCGCAGGGCGATCTTGGCCCCAAAACGGCCACCCTTTAGTCGTAGCCAGGGATTCCAGTTAATGGGGCGGTAAAGCTTACGAAATAGCCATTTGCACCGGGGGGGCGCAGTGTAGTAGCGAAACCAGTAGCGCTCAAGGCTGAGGCGATGATCCCAGTTCCATTGCGTCTCAGGCGGAGATTCGGCAGGAAAGTGTTCTATAAACCCGTCATAGGTGGTCTGGCTTAAACATTGCTCCAGTTTTGCCAAAGGCTGAAGTGGGTAGTCCTGTCCCGAGAGCAGCACCAGCCAGTCAAACTCAACGGCCTTTTCCTGCAACCACGCCAGGCACCGCAGCTCTAGCTCGACCACAGACCAGTCCCCCCACTTTACGCTGAGCGGTATGGGGTAAATCATTACCCTGGGGTCGTCGGCAAACGTGCCAGTGGTAAGGGCGGGCCTGGAGCCATCGTGGTGTACAAGTACCCTGGCATCGGAGGAACTGTGCAGCAAGCTCTTGGCCAACCGCGCTACTTGAGTGGGATTGGTATGGGAGGCAATTAGATAAAGAATCTTAGGCATCGTGCTATTTGCCGGGCAGCTTCAAACTCGATTCAATAGAGGAGACGGCATAAAGCTCAGCACCAAGGCAGCAGCGGTGCGTGGATTCAAATTTTGCCGTAGCGCTTGCCAGAAATAGGGGCGAGCCTGGCGAGCTTTGCCGTCGCGCAGCAGACCAATACCCAGGGTGGTCTTGCCGATCGCCAACTGCTGTCTGAAATAGGGCCACAGTTCCTGAAGCTGATGATCGGCCAGGTAGCGCTCGTAGCAGTACACCCGCGAGAATCCAGAGTTGATTTTGGTGGAGTTGTTTTTCCGGTTGGTGAGGGCGGTAATATTTTGGTCATGAACGCGATACTGAGTTAGGTATTCGGGGCAGTAGTAGGCTCCATGGCCCTGGCGGCAGACCAGATAACCCAAAAAGTAGTCCCAGTGGCGGCCCATGCCCTGGACACCAGCGGTGCTCAACTCCTGCCAATCAACGACATCTTTGCGGATGACTGCCGCTGCTGCACAGGAGACTGCTCGATCGACCAGGGCCAGTTTCCAAAACGGCTGGTAAGTGCCTTCGGGAAGTTGGGCACGCTGCCAACGCTGGCTGTTTTGTTGAGTAGCTACCAGGTCTACCTGGCCATCGGCGTCAATGATGGCGTGGTCACAAAACGCCACCGATAGGTTTGGATTAGCCTCTAGGGGCGGCACCAGTTTGGCTAAGAAATCAGGAGTCCAGCGATCGTCATCGTTGAGGCTGGCCACGTACTTGCCGTTTGCCGCCTTAAAGCCATTGGTGATGTTCAGGGTGATGCCGAGATTTTTTGAATTTTGCAAAAACCGAATCCGAGGGTCATTGAAGGACTCAACCAAGTCTTTAGGGCTGCTGGGGCTGCAATCGTCGGTGACGACAATTTCGATATTGGTGTAGGTTTGGCCCAGGGCGCTGGCGATCGCATCTCGCAGGTAGTCGCTGCGGTTATAGGTTGGAATCACAACGCTGACCAGGGGAGTTGACATAGGGTTGGGATCTAGCATGGCCGAATGGATCAACGGTAGTGGGTAAACAGGCGGGCGTAGCATCAAAGCAGCAGGCGACGCGGACGAGGGGGACTTTTCTGCCGGACTGCGATCGCACGTTCATAGCTAGCTTCCTGAAGCTGGGCAATGCGATCGCCACTGTACTCGTCCAGTACGTTTTGTCGAGCCTGGCAACCCAGCTGCTGCCGCAGCTCTGAATTTTCCAGTAGTTCGAGAATGGCGGCGGCGATCGCGTCCGGTCGTTCTGGTGGCACCAGTCGTCCTACTCGATCGCTGGTAAGAATTTCGGCCATTCCCCCGGCGCGACTGCCGATTACCCCGCGCCCGGCAGCCATGGCCTCCAGGCAGACCAGGCCAAAGCTCTCCCACCGGCTAGGAAAGATGCAAATATCGGTATCGGCCAGGTAGTCTGGAATTTCGGCGGCTGGTACCTGCCCAGTAAACTCTACGGCCTCTAAATAGGGAGCTAGTTTTTGGGTTAAAAACTGCTGCATGTCCTGATGGGGCACTGGCGATAGGCCATTGCGCCCGATGAAGCGAAATCGGGTTCCAGGCACCTGTTCTAAAACCGCTGGAATGGCTTCGGCCAGATCAGTTACTCCTTTCTTGATATCTAAGCGCCCGATGAAGGTAACTCGTTGGGTTGACGTTTCGATGGGAATGTCGAGCAATCGTGGGTTCGGGGTAAAAGGCAGCGGAAATTGATGAACCTTTTCAGGGTCAAGGCCCCACCGCTGCATCAGGTCTTTGCCCAGGGCCCAGGAGGGGGCCGCAACTTCATCGGCGTCGAGGGTGTGGGTGCGTTCTAAATCCCGGAAGGGGTGAATGCCGCGTCTGAGGGCACCAAGACGAGTACGAAGCTGGCCTAACAAGTTGGGTCGACCTTCGTAGGCGGCAATCAGTTCGCTGGGAGTGTGGAGTTTGACCACCAGGGGCAGTTTGGGCACAGCCTGGGCGATCGCAGCGGCATCGGCTCCGTACTCTGGACCCTCCATGACGTCAAAGTTGACGGCGCGGTGGCGCTCCAGGAACACGGGCACCACGGCCCGGATAAAGTCAACTTTTTGGTTGACTTGAATGCGGTGAATACTTATGTCGCCGTCCGGCAGGGAGCCTGTGCGAGTGCGGCTGCCGGCAAACACTTCAACCTGATGGCCTCGCTGGGCCAGGATGGTTGCAGCCTGCTGGACGTAGGTGGCGATGCCCCCGTAGGCTGTGTCGGGTGGGTACTCAAAGCTGATTAGAGCGATTTTCATGGGAAGGATTTGGGAGTGCTAGATGCTAACCCACAGCACAAAACTGGCACACTCACTCGATAAAACCACGTGACTCAAGAAAAGCATCGAGCTTTTTGTTTAAAATCTCTGGGTTTCGTTCGGCTGCAAACGCTTCGTAATAGCTTTTTGACCTGGCTTCAAGCTCATCGACAGGAATTGAGAAGCACTTTTGGAGTGATTGGTAAATGCGATCGAAGTCTAGGTGGAGGAAAGCACTGCTCATGGCTTCACTAAAGCTGTCGGGGGCTTTACCTATTGGTACACAGCGGGCATAGGCACATTCTCGATATTTCATAAACTCCAGCCCACATCGTGAGGGGCTAACAAACATAAACCGATAGTTGGATAGAAGGTCAATATACGCTTCGCCAATCACTTGATGCTTTAGATTTTCTCCTATGTCAGCATAGCCGGGGTGTTCTAGAAAGGTTACTTTAGACCATAGCAGGGGGTTGAGCTTAACCCGCCTGCGAAATCGACAGCGATAGGGATAGATACTTCCAATAGAGCCTGAAAAAATAACCTTTTTACGTCGATGCTTAAAATTTGAGCTGGAGCTATAGCTATCGACAAAAGGATAGGGAATGAAGACCATCTTGTCTTCTGGGATTGAATCTTGGAGGGTTTTGACGATTTCAGCGGGCAAATATTTGGTTAAGAATGTGACATTTGGCATATTCTTAACCCGAAACAGCATTTTGTAATACCAGTGATCCTTACATTTCGACTCGTAAGGATCGGCGATGGTCAACATAAAGGGTGTGGTCTTATGTTGGCTAATATAGTTTTCTAAGAACTCGCACTCAGCCTCGGTAATGCGACAATCTATAATATTTAATTTATCTGTGTGCCGATCTAAATGATCGATGGTGTCACAGTCCCAGGTCATATCAGAGGCGTACTTGAGACCTGTAGCCCGAGTAATGAGTTTTGAAGAGTCAAACTGAAGGGGAACGATATATATTTTATGCTCAATCAGTTTCATTGTTAACCTCTGACAATAGACATATAGGTAATGGAAGAAGCAAAATTTTTATCTGCACTTTTACTGCCTAGTATGGCTTCCGTTTCCAGGGCTTAACAACGTAATGTTCTGGTGTTTTGAGCTAGGGCTTTTTTGAATATTTCATCAATGCTTTTAGCTCGGTGACCTAAAGTATGTTCGTTCAGAGTTCGTCTTTGTCCCGATTCGGCGATGGCTTGCCTGTGCTTGGGATGTTGCAACAGCCAATTGACTTTTTCAACGCATTCATCAGCCGACTTATAGGTTACGACTTCATGATCAGGTTCAAATAATAGCTTTATATTGTCTTTATGGTCAGTAACCAGGCAGGTTCCAACGCCCGTAGCTTCGAACAACCGCAGATTTGATGCTGATCTGGGTGACGCATCAATATGCTTGTTAAAGGTAAGTTTAGAGGACTGTAGAACCTCAAACATGGACAAGCCATACACGGGCTGCTTAAGATAGGGTTTCAGTTTAGGATTAACCCGACGGCGAGGCTTTGAGGGCAACTGAGATACTTTCTTGAAAATTGGTAAACTCTCAGCTACGGTGGCTATGCCAGGAGCCTTTTTTAGCCAAGTGTGGACATCATACAGGCTGGATTTGGCGGCGAGTTTCGCTAGATCGGTGAGGGTTTCTTTGTGGTTGGTAATAGGTGAATAAATTTCAATATTGACAAACTCTACAATCCTTTCAAGGATATAATCTCTTTCTAGGTGAAAAGTATTGTTGCGATTTATATTGCCCACAAATGAAAAGTCAATGGTGGGCGTGACGGAAGAATTTAGTTTGTTCAGAAGCCGGTTGTCGAATGCATGATTTACATGCCGTCCGCAGCATCCAGCTTGATTGAATTTTTCAACCAGTTCAGGAATGCAGGAAAGAACAAGATCACAGGCTTTAAAGATGGAACTATCTTTCCATGGAACTCCACACCAGGCGGCCACTAGCTTAATGGATGGACACTTCTCTTTTATTTCATTAATCCATTCGGCAGAAAATCTAGAGGTGTCAGCGAGAAACAGAATATCTGGCTTCTCATGCACAATTTGGGCTTCTACAATATCTATCAACCAATGATCTTGCTTGAAGGCATATTGGTGATCATTTACCCACTTCCTTTGAAGCTGATCAATGTTGACAAAAGCTTCAGTTACCTCATAACCTAGCGGTTCAAAGGCTGCTTTCCAGTTGGGAGGGTAGCCAAACCAATTTTCACTGATAATTTGCTGTTGTTCACTCCACGTTTTGCTGATCAGGTTTGGATGCTGATCAAGAATTTGTAGCCAGTGCTGCCAAAATGGAATGGAAATTCTAAAAATTTTCATAGTACTTAATTAATATAATTAATCACAGGGATGGTTGAAGGTATGTTGGTAAACCTCCAAAGTCATCTGAGCGATCGCATTCCAGTTCCATCGATCGGCCTGTTTGCGGTTGTAGGCACCCATGGCGGCGAGGCTAGCACTGGCATCCAAAGCTTTTTGGATGGCTTCCTTTAAACCTTCAGGGTTTTTAGAGTCGTACAGGAAAGCTCCCCTAGAATTTTCTAATGTTTCTGCCATACAACCGAGGCGAGGGGCAATGCAGGCCCGACCGTAGGACATGGCTAGGATTACAGCTCCAGAGGTCAGAATATTTTTGTAGGGGAAGGCCACAACATCGGCAGCATTCATATAGAGCTGAATCTTGTCGTTGGGTACGTACTCTGGAATAAAAGTAGTGCTTGGCAATTGGCTGAGCCGCTGGCGAATGTGCTCTGCTTCTCCGGGGTAGGGTTTGCCGACTACCAGCAGGTGTAGTCTGGAGTCGCCTAAGGCTTCAACGGCGTTGATCAAGTCGTAGATGCCTTTGTTGGGGCGAATAATGCCCATAAACAAAAGCGTTACGGCATCTGGAGCAATGCCCAACTGAGAGCGGGCTGCCTGGGCACTAGTGGTGTTGGGGTAGCAATCTATATAATTGCCGTGGGGGATCACATAAACTTTCTCAGGGTTCTTTAGCTTAAAGTCCAAAATAATTTGTTCTTTAGCAGCTTCGCAGTGGGCAATAATTGCATCAGCGGTTTTGACCACAAAGCTACTGACTAACCGATCCAGGACAGGATTAGACCCACTGTGACTAGTCAGGTTGTGAGCTGTCCATACTAGTTTGCTCCCCTGTAGCTTTAGCAGAGATATTTTATTGATAAAGGATAAACACCGGATTGTGGAAGTAAAACGGTTACGACTTTTGTAGTAAGGGTGCAACCAGTCAAGGTGAATGATGTCGATTTTGTTGTTGTTTCTAAGTTGTGCTAGAAGTAAATAGTTTAAGTTTTCCCTCAGGCAATGGATCCCTTTACCTTCCAAACCTCTAATCAAATTTTCTTGATAAGGGTTTTCGGCAAATTGAGGCGGTTTGCCAACGGTGAAGGAGAGCTCCTTGATGTTCAAGCTTTGGTCCCCAGTTTTGAGTGTCTTTTGGTGCAACATGGGATTGCTTTTCACTTACCTGGTGGCCTGAGTGCTAGGGGTTGTATCCTCAGTTGAGGAGAGTTTCAGTGGCAATGGTGGCCATTGAAGCTGATTATTCTGAATAAGCTGCTTAGCTAATACATTTTTCGTTAGGCAGGACTGCCGTGATGACAGGCCGAGACGTTTTAGTAAGGCTTGTAAATAATGTAGGGGAAATGCTTGGGTCGCCTGCAAAAGGGCATCCAGAGCATTTGCTATATTAGTCGCTTGATGTATTTGGTTGTAAAGGGCAAACTCGTAATCGCGGGATAAAAATGACAGCGTCAGTGTTGGATCGAGGGCAGGACCGAATGAACTAGCTTCGGAACCCTGCTGAATCTGGCAAAGGTTGGCCTTTGCAATCTCAAAAATACGTCTATTGTTGCCTACTGAATGAGGCGACTGCGTGGCCTGCCCTTCATATTTACGCCATGCGGTAAGGGTTTCCGGAATAAATAGAGTATCTGTGTGCATGGTGAGACGCATGGTCCAGTCGTAGTCACCGGCTGAGCCGACCTGGGTGGAGAATGGCCCAACTTGTGAGATCAGGCTGCGCCGCAGCACCAGGGAGGTCATGGTGCGATAGATAGTGCGATAGACACAGTGCATTAAAAACTCAAACAGCGCCGCCCGCCGGTGAGCATAGTTGCTAGCGTCGAGGTAGATAGGCATCTCAGACGCAATAATATCGGTGTAGGTGCGGGTGATTTGGTCATATTCATTGATGTAGTCAAACTTAAAATGACAGGCATCAATGTCGGGGCAATGATCTAACGCGCGGGTAGTTTTGCTTACCAGCTGCGGATAGCAAAGGTCATCACTGGTGAGAAAATAGAAATATTCGGTGTTGACCTGCTCTAGGCAATAGTTCCAGTCGGCATACATGCCCTGGCGTTTGCCGCGCAGCAGGGTAAAGCGGGGGTCGTTGGCAAACTGCTGCATGTATTCCCAGCTGCCGTCGGTAGAGTAGCCATCAACAAAGACACAGCGCCAAGCCTGACAATCTTGGACTAGCATGCTGTTAATGCAGGCGGGCAAAAAATCTATCTTATTAAGGTTGGGTATACAGAAGGTAAATTGGGCTTTAGTCATAAAAATAGCTACCCTACACAGCTCAAAGCAACTTTTTCCTCAAGAATTTCGGCAAATAACTTCTTGTACTTATCAGCCTGAGTCTGAAGCGAATACTCGTTGACAGCAATCGAGCGGCAGTTCAGTTTCATTTGAGCTAGCATTTCATCGTCTTCGAGAATCTGAATAATGCCATTGCATAGATCAGTAACATCTTCCGGATGAGCCAAATAGCCAGTGACTCCTGGGCGAACCATATCAGGTACACCTCCAACATCAAAAGAAATTAAGGGTGTGCCGCAAGCCATACTCTCTTGCAAAACCAAGGGCAGGTTGTCAGCCCTAGTGGGAAATACAAATAGGTCAGCGGCAGAATAAGCTATAGTCTTATCGGTTTCAGATGTTAAATAACCAAGATTAATATGCTGAATGCTGAGATTTTCAAGCTCGGTGCCCTCTGAATTTCCGATGGTTAGCAGTACCAGATTTGGCTTTAGAGTTTCAGGCAAAGCCTGCAAAGCTCGAAGCAGAAGATCTCCTCCCTTGCGAGTTTCAGAAAAATTGGCCGCTGCGAACATCAAGACTTTTTTCTCTGCGGGTATTCCCAGTTTTTCTCGGCATTCTCGAGTACCTAAAGGTGTAAATTTATCTGTATCTAAACCGTAGGGAATGAGATGTAAAGGTAAATGGCCCAGGATGCTTTTCTTTGCCTGTTGAGCTAACCAAGTACTTGGTGCCACAATTGTCAAATTAGAGTGATTATAAATCCAGCTTTTTAGCTTCCACTCTAATCTGCTACTGTCTTTATCAATAGCAGGATAAGTATCAAGGTAAGGACAGTTCCCGCAGCCTAACTGCCATTTTTGACAGTCATAGCTATAGGAGCAATGTCCCGTAAAACCCCACATGTCGTGAAGAGTAAGTACCGCAGGCTTTTTAGCTGTTAGCTGTGGTATTGCTAAATAGTTAAGAGAGCCAGAATGAAGGTTGTGGAAGTTGAGGATGTCAGCCTCTCTAAAGTACCGATGCTGCGGTATGAAAAAACTGCCAACGTTATGAACATGATTCAACCCCCAAATGCTAGACACACGACGGACCTGATTAGCTAATCTATATTTTCGCGGAACGATATCGACTGTTTCCTCCTGTGTCTTTTTAATGCCCACTAACATGCGAGAGTGAACTCCGCTATTGAGCAAACCCTGGTGAAGGCGAAATCCTGCGATGGCAGCTCCTCCCGCAATATCTGACTGATTAATAATTAATGCTTTCATAATGCTAGTTAGGAGTGCTATCGTTAGCTAAAAATAGATTCCTTATGCGCTTTTTATAGTGAATATTTTTGTCAGTTAATAGCTGAAACTCTTGGTAATTGATTATCCGTCTAATCAAAGACCTGAAAATTACTGTCTGAGCAAAAATCTTGTTTTCACGCTGCATAAACATTTTTGGCAAAACCTCTATCAGCATGAAACCTAAGAAAGCCTGCGGGGAAATTTTTCCCTTGTACGTATTAATCCACTGAAGAGATATTTTATAGTCACTTATTTTAGACACCTTATTTGCCTCTAGGGAATTGCCCCAAAGAGTTAGAGGCTCGTCAACGAATAAAAAATCTGCTCCGGCTAGATCTAGTCTTAAACAAAAGTCCCAGTCCTGATGCTTCTTAAGATCATCACAAAATCTTACTTTCTTAGCAAGCTGGGACGACAGCATTAATGTGCTCGACTGCATATCGCCTCGTTCTGAGACTAGAAAAGCTTTTAAAGAAACATCTGGCCTTTTCGCAAATAAGTAATCTGCTACAGATACCTCAGGATCTTTAGAAAAGACAGGCATAATATGGCCAGAAAAAGTGTTTTGCATAGACCTTTGGGTATATGACAAGGTCTCAAGTGGCTTTTTGCTCTTTAAAATTTTTCCTATCTGAATCTCAAGCTTTTTAGGTAGCCAGATGTCATCTGAGTCTAGAAAAGCGATGAAGTCACCTTTGGCCATATCGATACCTGAGTTTCTAGCCGCACCACCTCCCATATTTTTGCTGTGTTTTTTATAGAAAAAATTTGGATATTTAACTTGTCCAACTACTTCCTCTGTTTGATCAGAAGAGTTATCGTCAACGACAATAATTTCATAGTTTTTATATGACTGAGCCAAAACGCTCTGAATAGCTTTATTCAGAAAATAGGCGCGATTAAATGTAGGAATGACAACACTAATTAGAGGCTCTTGATTCATCATAATTTTACCTTGCAAAAGCTTCCATGCCTTGAGATAACTATCTAAAGTGTTGTTAAATCCGCTATTTCTATATTCAGCCCTAGCTTTTTAAAGCATTTATTAAGAAAAGAGAAGAGTCGCTTATTTCTTCAGCAAGAATACGATTGACATTTCCATAATCAATCGGCTCAGCTTGTTTGCCTAGAGTGTTTAGTTCGACATTTTCTAAAAGTCTATGGTTCAAGCCGATACGGCCGAGTAAATCCGGTGTTTTGTTTCGCTTTGTCTCTCTCGCTAAGCTGGTGAATTCTTTCTGAAATTTAATTGAGAAGATTGTTCCATGATAAAGATTGGTGACTACATAAGATGCCTGATTAAAGTAGTTAAGCCACTCCCTAGGACTAACATGCATTAAATACTTTTGAGCTGTTTTATACGGATCATGGTGAGGCTCGCCAATAGCAATTATGGTAAGTCCCTTTTTCTTGGCAAGATCTTTGATAAATTGGCTCTCTTCTTTTTTTAGGCTATGGTCAATGTATAAGAGTAAATAGGGACTTTTACTGATTGGTCTAGAATCAAGGAATTCGTCAAACCCAATCAAAAATGTTGGGTCAAGAACTTTCTCGACTTCTTTAAACTCTGAATGAACTAATTGAAAGCTGTTGCTATCTCTAACTGAAACAGCGTCAAACTGTTTGATCAGGGAATAAATAGTTTCGGCATGCTCGCGCAGGTCGGCAGTGGGGCCAAAACTTGCGGCGTAGCTTATTTTTTTAATGCCAATGCCTTTTTTAAAGAAATCAAGGAAATAAGCTTTGTCAAACCCTCGGATAGAGTCGATGCACCATATTTGATCGCTCCCACAAATAACAGCATTATATTTACTTGCCTCTAGAGCTGCCCTGAGAGCGCTTCCAGTATGAATTTTTCTTGGAGAGCTTATTTTTAGGTTTTTATTTAAAAAAGCCTTCATGCTTATGTATTTTTTAAAGCCTGGAATCAAATTTCCTGTGAAATTTTTTAGAGCCTTTTTCTTTGATTTTGTGTTAAGCGGATAAATAATTTTGCTTCGATAGTAATCAGCAGCACTTTTAGGTTGATAATCTATTATCTCAGCATCATGCCCTTGCTTCTTGAGAAAGCTATAGAGAGCATAGGTTTGCATTGTTGCACCATAGTTAGTCGTATGGTGAAAAGTTAAAATTCCTATTTTCATCTTTCGACATTTCCTGACAAAGAACTTTTAGTCAACCAAAATAATTTCAAGTTTTGCTTTTTTCTTTTTGACCAGATGAAGTATCTTTGCAAGAACTATAAGCAAATAAATATAGATGTAATTGCTAGACTTATTGCTAATCCAGTTACTTGTTTTTTTCGAAAACCTAGCTTCACCAATCCTCAACCCTTTAATAGACTCTAAAATTTTCGGATCTGCTGAACTAAAAACTGATCCACAGTTGGGAATTGCATTGTCCTGATTTTCTTTAGACCACTTACACCTTTCCAGTATAGGATTTCCTTCAAATTGATGTTTTGGAAACTTAAATTCTACGCCTAATATTAGCTGGCTTTGAATGCCCGTAAAAATAGTTTCTCTATAGCCTTTTACCACCTCAGATTTCTTAAGGATTTTAATCCGATTTTCTTTATGGTCAAAGACTTCAAGATGCTCCACAAAATCATATATTGTTCGATTAAAATGCTTGCCACGTCCTGCGTTCATTGCAAGCGCACCGCCAATCGTTGCGGGTACAGACGAAAGATAGTAAAAAGCATCTAGTGTTTCACTGAAGCAAATTTTCAGTATATCTATCGCTAAAACTGATGATGATGCTCGAATTATTGAATGGGTATCAGTCTTTGATACTACTTTTATCTCCTTCTCTAAATTATTTTTAAGTACTAGGGTCTTAATTTTGCTCCCACAAAAAAATGTATTTGATCCATTTCCTAAAATATAAACTTTGAGATTGTTTTCATCTGCATAAGATAATATTTCCTTAAATTCTTCTACAGATTTAAACTCAGAATAGTGCTCAAATTTGTGATTTGTTCTATAGAAAGATAGGTTCTTGCTTGTTAGAAATTCTATATTTCTCATTTCGTAATTCATCTCCTAAAGATTATTAGGACAGATAAAACTAATTCCTTGTTAGCTTTTAACTTGAATGCTGCCATTCTCTAGGCTGATAATATAAGCATCGATCCATAATTGATTCACTTTTAACTGAAAAAGAGAATCCTTCAAGGGTATCAAGTCTACAGAGATTTCCTTCCTTTATGAAAATATCCACTAGATAAGTTCCTACTCGAAGTCCAAGGCTAGGCATGAAAATCTTCACTTTTCCATGGCCTGGTTTGAAATGAAATGTTTTTCCATCTTGAGTGCTGTTTAAATACAGCACTGCTTCACCGCCTTCTGCCATCCCTTTTATGATTGCTGCTACAGTTACATTATCTAGGGTTCTCTTTGCGTCAAATTCAATGCAAAAATATGTTGAATGACCTGTTTTTGGTGAGTTGATTCGATCCCCTAGCTCATCTTCAAAAAACACATCTGAAATATTCAAGTTGGGGTTTTCTTCTGAATAGTTACTCCTTGTAGAGAGGGTTTTTTCTGCGGATTCTTTGTCTTTAATGAATAAATCTTCCTCGTATTTTTTCATGACTGAAGTGGAATCCCCAAAGTCTATTAGGTTGCCTCTTCTTAGATAGGCTGAAGATTCACAGACTGTGAGAATTGAGTTAGAGTTATGGCTGACTAAGATAAAAGTTACATCTTTCTTCCTTAAATCATTTAACTGTCGAAAGCATTTTGCTCGGAACCGGCTATCGCCTACAGCCAAGACTTCATCAATCAACAATATGTCTGGTTCAGTGAAGACTGCACAAGCGAAGCCTAATCGAGCCTGCATCCCAGAGCTATAGCTTCTTACTGGTGAATCAATCGCATCTGGTATTTCTGCAAACGCCACTACATCATCAAAGCGGTCATCAATTTCTGCTTTGCTGAGGCCCAAAATCGACATATTGGCGTAAATATTTTCTCGCCCCGTCAACACCGGGTTAAACCCAGCCCCCAAGGCAATCAGCGGGGCCACCCGGCCTCTTACCGTCACCGACCCCACATCGGGCTTAATCAACCCCGCAATAACGCGCAGCAGCGTCGACTTGCCGCTGCCATTTTTGCCCACCAGGCCCAGCGCCTCGCCCCGGCGCAGCTCAAAACTCACATCTTGCAGCGCCCAAAACTCCTTTTTGCGCAGCCTGTCATTTTTGTCGCCCCGCAGGCCCAACACCTCACTAGAGATGTCTTGCATGCCATAAAACAGCGCTGACTTAAAATCTCGACAAAACTTCTTCGACACCCCCTGCACCGAGAGCACCACATCAGAGTCTTTAGGTGCAGTCATCGCTTGTGTATTTGCAGCTACTAAAGTCATTACGAGCTAAACCTCTCAATTGCATAGGGCATCGCCAACCGATATACCAGCCACGCCACCGGCAAAGTCATAAACACGATCGCACTCATCAGCCAAAACCCCTGGGGGTCAGAGATCGTGCCCACCGTCATCAGCTCGCGCGTCGTCACCAGCAGCGGCGTCACCGGGTTAACCTGCACCAAAAAGCCAAACAGCCCATCACTCTGCGGCGGCGGATACACCACCGGAGTCAAAAACAGCCAGGTGCCCAGCAGCAGCTGCATCCCCTTTTGAAAGTCTTGATACAGCGCACTCATGGGGGCCAAAAACATCCCCATAACGGTTCCCAACAGCACCAGGTGCAGCAGCGCCACCGGGGCCAGAACCAGGCTCAGCGGCACCGGCAGCCTAAACCAGGCAAACATGCCCGCCACCAGCAAAAGCTTGAAGGCAAAATTGAACAACACCTGCCCCGTCGCCGCCAAAATCAGCGCCTCGCGCGGAAACTGAATTTTAGACAGCATCATGCGGGCCAAGGTGACCTTTTGCATCGGCAGCATCACCGCCTCGCTAAATGTCTGCCACAGGGCCGTGCTCAGCAGCACGTAGGCCGGGTACGGAATATCCGTTTCCCCCACATTGATTACCTCCGCACTGGCGGCAAAGGCAAACCCTGCCGAGGCAATAATCGGCGGAATAATTGCCCAGGCCACCCCCAAAAACGACTCCCGATACTGGGCGCTAATGTCGCGCTTCATCAGCTGCCAGGCCAGTTCGCGGGAGGCCAACAAGTCGGCCCCCATGCGACGAAACAGCTGTAGGGGTCGCCGCATTTCGCTAGCGGGCCGATACACCTGCACGATCGCAGGCCGGGCCGGGCGTTTGGGCACCCGCAGTCGATTTTGCGGCTCTGGGGTGGGCGGACTGGGGGATACAGGGCTAACCATAGGTCTTTTCAATAGTTGGTTAATACTTCTCAATGTTGGGGGACTGATCCGTATATTTTCGGAGCTGATAGCAAGCTTCATCGAAATTTGAAACAGCAAACGCCAGCCCTACTGCCCCTGGGCAGACACCATTTGCTGCACCACATTGGGCATGGTAGACCGCGCCACCCACCCCAACCGCTGCTTAGCCCTGTTGGGGTTACCCTGGCTGTGGGCAATGTCTGCCGGTCTATACAGGCTCTGATCAATAACGACGTGGGCTTGCCAGTCCAGGTTCAGGGTGGCAAATGCCTGAGCGACAAAATCTTGCAGGGCAAAAGCCTGGCCGGTCGCAATCACGTAGTCATCGGGCTGCTCCTGCTGAAGCATGAGGTACATGGCTTCAACGTATTCGGGGGCCCAGCCCCAGTCCCGGCAAATGGTGGTGTTACCCAGGTGCAGCATCTCGCGGCTACCTGCGGCAATGCGCCTGGCCGTCGCGATAATCTTTTGGGTGACAAACCGCTGGGGCCGCAGGGGTGACTCATGGTTAAACAAAATGCCCGATGCCGCAAAAATGCCGTAGGCTTCGCGGTAGTTGGCCACTTCCCAAAAGGCCGTGGCCTTGGCCACCCCGTAGGGACTGCGAGGCCGAAAGGGAGTGGTTTCGTCGGCGGGTGCGCCCTGGGTATCGCCAAAGCACTCGCTGGAGCCAGCGTTGTAAAGCTTAATCGGTTTGGCTAAAAACCGAATCGCCTCCAGCAGGTTTAGGGTACCGGTGGCAATGCTCTCCAGGGTTTCGACCGGCAGCTCAAAGGATAGCCCTACTGAGCTTTGCCCCGCCAGGTTGTAGACCTCGTCGGGGTCTACTTTGGTGAGCACCTGCAGCACACTGCGAAAGTCGGTTAGCGCCATTGATTCCAGCTTTACTCGGTCGTAGATGCCCAGGCGCTTTAGATTGCCAAACGCCGACATCTGGGCATCCCGAGAGGTGCCACAAACGGTATACCCCTTGTTGAGCAGCAGGTTGGCCAGGTAGGCTCCGTCCTGTCCAGATACGCCGCAAATCAAAGCTTTTTTCATAGCTAGTGCCTTATGAGCATGAATCTGAGTAGGGGCAAACGGCCCTTTGCCCCTACAAGAGGCGTTGAAGTGTTGATTCGTGTACCGTAAGCGGTGCATTGCGGCCCAAGGGCAAGCCTCTAAGGGTTTGCTCAAACTCTTGGGCCGCGAGTGTACTCTATATCAACGATGCTCCAACCATCTGACGAACGATCGCGTTTTCTAGCGCTAGCACTGGCTGCTGGCCATTGGGGTGTGACTGCCCCACCGCTCGAATATCGGCGTCGACCATCAGCTTCACCAGCTCCTCAAAGGTAACTGAGGGTTCCCAGCCCAGCTTTGTTTTTGCCTTGGTAGGGTCGCCAATTAGCAGGTCAACCTCGGCGGGGCGCAGGTAGCGCTCGTCAAAGGCGACATAGTCGTGCCAGTCGAGATTGACGTAGCCAAAGGCAATGTCGAGAAATTCCTTGATGGAGTGAGTTTCCCCCGTGGCAATCACATAGTCATCGGGCTGGTCTTGTTGCAGCATGAGCCACATAGCCCGCACGTAGTCTTTGGCGTAGCCCCAGTCGCGCTTGGCGTCGAGGTTGCCCATGTAGAGCTTTTTCTGGGTGCCAGCCAGAATACGGGCCAGGGCGCGGGTGATTTTGCGGGTGACGAAGGTTTCGCCGCGCCGGGGCGACTCGTGGTTGAACAAAATACCGTTGCAGGCAAACAGGCCGTAGGACTCACGGTAATTAATGGTCTGCCAGTGGCCGTAAACCTTAGCGCAGGCGTAGGGGCTGCGAGGGTAAAACGGGGTGGTTTCGCTCTGGGGTACTGCCTGCACCAGGCCAAACATTTCGGAGGAACCAGCCTGATAAAAGCGCACCTGATTGCCGGTGCGGCTCTGGTAGTCGCGGATAGCCTCCAGCAGGCGCAGGGTGCCCATGCCCACCGCATCCACAGTGTACTCCGGCGAGTCAAAGCTCACCCGCACGTGGGACTGGGCCCCCAGGTTGTAAATTTCCTGGGGCTGCACCGCTTCCAGGATGCGCCGCAGGGTGGTGCCATCGGTGAGGTCGCCGTAGTGAAGAAAGAGTTTGGCCTCTTCCTGGTGGGGGTCTTCGTAAATATGGTCAATGCGATCGGTATTAAACGTTGAGGTGCGGCGGATGATGCCGTGGACTTCGTAGCCTTTTTCTAGCAGTAGTTCACTTAGATAGGAGCCATCCTGGCCAGTGATTCCGGTAACCAGAGCACGCTTAGACATAGAATTTCCTTAGTAAGAGTTAAGAAATTACGTGTAAAAGAGACGGCTAGTTGCCCTCTTGGCCTGTCAACATTTGCACTACGGCCAGTAGACCGGTCTGGCTGTCGCGCCAGAGGGTCCAGTTTTTTAGGTAGGCCACCTCCTGCTGACAAATAGCTCGAATGTCTAAAGTTGGTATGTTGAGTCCCAGGGGTCTGGGGCCAACGGTACCAGGCAGAGCGTTCAGGCAAAACTGAAACTCGGGAGGGACTTTGATGGCCTCCTCTACAATCCAGGGTTTGGTACCGATCAGCGCCATCTCGCCGCGCACCACATTGACCAGGCGCGGCAACCGATCGAGGCGAGAGAGCTCCAGCCACTGACCAAGACGCGTTTTTTGACCGGTAAGAAGAGACTCCCGGCGAAATTGCGCCATTCGAAATACGCGCCCCCGCTGGCCAATACACCAGTGGCGATTGCAGGCTGGACCGCCGTCTTGCAGCATCAGGCCGCTCGCAAACACCAGCATCAAAGGGCTCAATAGCACTAACAGGACCAGCCCAACCAAACGTTCCACGAGGCATTTGGTCCGCCAGGCCCACACGTTTTTTTTGTTCGGTAGGGTGCGTGTCGTTGGCAGCCGCAGGTATAGGGGTTTGCCAGCTTTTTCACAGGCCTCTGCCCAAAAATTAATTACCTCACTGCCCAGGTTTGGATCAATGACAACGGCCATTGTTTTGGAGCGCTCCAGACACAGCTGGAACCATTTGGGATGGGCCAGGGCGGGCAAGGCTATTTGGCGAGTAGAGGTGGCTGGGGGCAACACCCAAAGCTTCCCCTGGCGCCATAGCAAGCGACAAAGGGTGTGATTGCTGACAGCACTGGGCAAGGTTTGAGGCTGGAGCGTTAAATTCGACATTGGGGGGCGAATGGTGGAGTCAATCATAGGATTTTGCTGATCACTCAGCTTTTGATACAACGGGGGCATTAAAGCCTATAGCCTGATAAACCTAAGCAGACTAGACCTCGGGGTAGATTGCCCTGAAAAACCTCAACTTAAGACCTGGATTCAGCTGGCAGGCGCTGACCATTAGCCGGAGGCAGTGGGTCATAGATATATCGGTTGGGCGACTGTCGAGCACCGTTGGCAATTAATCCCATCACGTTGAGATGGGTCAGGAGAACCATCGCTTCGGTCAGTTGGGACTGGGTAATGCGATCGAGCCGTGTGACCAGCACAGTACTGTCGCACACACCGCCTACTTTGAGGGCATCGGCCATACCCAGCAGGGGGGGGGTGTCTACCAGAACCAGGTCATACCGCTCTTTCGCTCGTTTGAGTAGCTGTTTAAACCGGGGTGAACTGAGTAGAGAGATCGGATCTTCAGGAACAGGGCCAGCTGCTAACACATCGAAAAACACATGGCCAAAATCTAGTCGATGCGGGCGGTTTTGGGCGGCTTCTCCGAGCAACAAGCTCGATAAGCCCTGGTCTTGGGCCAGGCCAAGACCCGTTTGAATGCCCGATCGCCTTAGGTCAGCATCAATGATCAAAACCCGCTGACCCATGCGGGCCAGACTAAAGGCTAGCCCTAGCGCTAAAGTGGTTTTGCCCTCCCCTGGTAAGGCAGAGGTAATGGCGATCGCTTGAGAGAGGTGGCTTTTCTGAAGCAGCTGCAGGTTGTTGGCAATCAGATCGAGGGAGTCTCGAAACTGAGGCCAAATAACGGTTTTCATCAGCTCTGAATCGGCCAGTTCAGGATGCAGGCCGCCTTCAGCTTCAGCCCGCCGCAGGGCTGGCAGGGCTGAGGAACGGCGGGGCAGTATGCCCAGCAGAGGGAGCGGCACCTGTTTTTGGAGTTCGTCTGAGGTGCGTACTCGCTTGTCAATACTCTCGGCCAAAAAGGCCAGGGCACCGCCTGCAAACAGGCCTGCCACAATGCCCAGGGCCAGAGGACGCACCGGATCAGGGCCAATTCTTCGACCCAGCTGTGGGGGTTCCACGACCTCCCAGGAAAACCCACCCCGGGCCAGTTCGGCGCTGAGCTGTTCCCGCTGAATCAGCAGTTCTTGCAGCGTACTGCGCTCGGTGTCTACGGCAGGTTGCAGTCGGTCATATTCGGCCATCAGGCTTGGGTAGCGGTTGATCTCCTCTCGCAAAACGCTTTCTAAGCTGTTCAGGGTTTCCATACGAGCCTCCAGGCTTTGGAGCGTGACGTCGGCATCTACGATGCGGCTGACCAGTCCAAAGTCAATTCCTCCTAGCTGGAGGTAGGACAGCAGGGTGGGGTCAAGCTGGGTGACGTTTTGGCGGCTGATGGCACTAATCTCAGTTCGCAGCTGGGCCAGTTGATTTTCGCGCTGCTGTTGGAGCACTTGCACATTGGGATCTTGATCCGTAAACAAAATTCGGCGATCGGCCAGGGCCAAGTCGGTTGTTTGCAGCGCATCGAGCAAGGTTTGAATGCGCGGCGATTGACTCAGCCGAGCCGCCAACAGCCCCGTTTGCGGAGAGAGCCTGATCTGCTGTTCCAGGGTGATGTACTGCTGTTCCAGACCACTCAGCTCAACCAGGAGCTGCTGTTGTTGATTTTGTACCTGATTTAGTGACTCTACGACAGTGAGTGCCTGAGAGCTGGGATCAATCAGGTTCTGGCTAATGCGAAACTGCTCCAGAGCCGCTTGTGAGTCTTGAAGGTTTTGCCGGGTGTTGGAGAGGCGAGCATTGACGTTGTCAAGGCCACGGCTGAGCCGTTGAGCCTGCTGGTTCTGGTTGTATTCCAGATAAATATCTTGCAAAGCGGCCAACACTCTTTGCGGTTTTGCAGGATCGCTGGCCGTGTAGCTAGCCTGAAAAATACGGGTGCCAGTTCTACCTTCTGCCAATCGATTCAGCGAAAACCCTGCCCGGAGTTCATCAACGGTAATCTCAGGATAATCAGTTCGTAAAACATTGACCGCCTCCTGCAAAAACTGGCCGCTACGCATCAGTGCTAGCTGAGTAGCATAGTCAGCATCTCTGGGGTCCTGATCGGCAAAGCTCGATAGGTCAGAGCTGTTCAGCTCTTGCTGATAGTTAGGCTCGACCAAAAGTTGCATGTTGCTACGGTAGATGGGATCTTGCCGCAGGGAGACAAAAACTGCGCCAGCTGTGGCTAGGCCCAGGGTTGTAATAATCCAGGGCCAGCGGCGCAGCAGAATTTGAAACAGCTGGCCGTAGCCAAACTCCTGCTCAGTTGTCGTCGGGAGGGTAGATGTCGATACCATGGTTATGTCTGCGCTAAGGGTTCACAACGGAGGCCGAGCTCAGCGGCCATGGGTGCTCCAACGGTAAGGTTCAGAAACTCATCCAGTTTGCGAAAGAAAGCGGCCTGGGTGAAGTTGTCGATCGCGTGCTGGTGAATGCGCCGGTAGTCCCACTCATAGGTTTGAGCTTCGAGCAGGGCATTCTGTACCGAGTCGGGGGTTTGGCGGTTGAAAAAGACCCCTGTCACCCCCGGTATCTGGGTATCGAGCACCCCCCCCGCTCCGTAGGACACCACCGGAGTGCCGCTGAAGTTGGCCTCGATGGGGACCAGGCCATAATCCTCCAGAGCTGCCACGATTACCATGCGGGCCTGGGCAAACAGGCGGGTGCGCTCCTCGTCGCTGACATGGCCAATAAAGGTGATATTGTCCAGGGCCAACGCCTCCAGTCGCTCTCGCTCAGGGCCATCGCCCATGATGATCAGGGGCCAGCCCAGCCAGTTGAATGCTTCAACGATTATGTCTACGCGCTTGTAGCTGAGTAACCGGCAAGAAACGAGGTAAAAATTACTTTTCTTTTCGGAAAATTTAAATTGGCCACCGTCGATCGGGTAGTTGATGAAGGAGGCCGGGCGGTTGTAGATACATTGAATGCGCTCTGCCACAGTGCTGGAGTTGGCCACGTAGACATCGGGCTCGCTGGCGTAGTGCAGATCGAGCCGCCGCATCTGGTGGAAGATGGGCTCTAGCAGCGGCGACAGCATCTGATACTCTTTGTAGCCGCGCAGGTAGGTCTGGGTATCCCACAAAAAGCGAGTGATATTGTGGCAAAAACAGATGTGCAGGGCATCTGCGCGGGTGCGCACGGCTTTGGCAAAGCTGGTGGTGCTGCTAAACACCAGGTCGTAGTCGTCTAGCTCCAGCAGCCGAAAGGCCGGAAAATAGAGCGGCGCAAACATGCGAAAGTGTCGACTGGCACCAGGGATGGCTTGGAGGGCTGTAGTTTTGACAATGCGATCGCGCAGGTCAATGGTGCGCTCGGGGTCGTAGAGGGACGTAAAAATGTCGGCCTCTGGAAACCGCTGACACAGCAGTTCAAACACCCGTTCGGCACCACCTCGCTGGGTGAGGTAGTCATGAACCAGCGCAATTTTCATGAGAGCGCTTTCTCCTAAGCAGGTTTGGGGCTTTGTGCAATCGGGTAGAAGCACCTGCTTGTTTGGAGGGAGAATGCGGGGGCCACCTTACGGCAGCTCTCGATTCAGTTGGTCAAAAGAGGCAACAGCCATCTATAGCTCAATTAGATAGGTAGGAGCCGTTGGCGTTGTTGCCCTAAGACGGAAAGGGAGTCTGGAGGTTCCCTGAGAAAACGACCTGTTTATTAGCATGGACTAGTAGCCCAAGGTATTTAATTTACAGTACCTGAGAAGAAATACTAGGTTGCCGACTCTAATCAGGGAAGTTTATCCGTGAATATGAGGATTAGATTTACAGGTAGTTAAAGATTTTGCCCAAAGCTCCGGCAATACGCGGATATTCTGTCCGGTACGCGGGAGACTGACCCGGCCCAGGTCGTTGTTTGAGACCGGTTGCCCTGTGGGTGGAACAACGTAATGCGTAGCCATGTCATAGGCTCAGCAGCGGTGCTTAACCCACAGACCCGGTTGGAAAGCTTCCGGATGATGGCCCAGGCCACCTGTTAATGGCTAACAGCGGCCCGGGAAGTATTGACCACTATATAAACTCATAACCATGGCACTACGTCAGTCACTGATTGGGCCAGCCAAACTTGTTGGGGGTGTGCTGGCCGGGCTTGCGATCGCAATACCAGGATCCGTCCACGCCCAGTCGATGCAGGAGTCAATTCTCTCTCAACCTCGCCCGGCTTCCCCGGGGGCCGGGTCGATGGCCAGTCCGGGTAGCTCGCTGCCACTGCGCTCTGTAGGCAATACTTTGCCGACAACATTTAGCGGGGCTTCGGCCTATCGAGTGGGCGTAGGAGATGTGATCAGGCTGACTATATTTGGCACCGAGGAGTACGGCGGCGAGTTCATTATTTTGCAGGACGGCACCATCAACCTGCCTCGGGTAGGCCCTGTATTTGTCCAGGGGCTCACGTTTTCTGAAACAGAAACGGCTGTGGGGGCCGCCGTTTCCCGGTTCATTCGGCAGCCCATTGTCACCCTTTCTCCCGTCACGCTAAGACCCGTGCGGGTGGCTATTTCTGGAGAAGTGCGCCGCCCTGGGGCCTACACAGTACAGCGCCCCCAGGACGACGTACGCAGCAACAATTCTTTTGATGCTCGCTTTCCGACCCTGACCGAGGCCATTGCCCAGGCGGGGGGGATTACGGCCGATGCCGATATCGGCGAAGTCATGCTGCGCCGAGTTGTGGGCCCCAACCAAAAGCAGGTAAGTACGTACAACCTTTGGGATCTGATCCAATCTGGGGATCTCAGCAGAGATGTTCTCCTTCAGGGGGGAGATGAGATCTTTATTCCCACAGCTGTGGCCATCACGCCTCAGCAGGCCAGTGACCTGGCCGATGCCAACTTTGCCCCCGATACGATCAGTATCTTTGTTGCGGGGGAGGTGAATAGTCCGGGACGGCTTCAGGTGCCCTTGAACACCTCCCTCAATGAAGTACTGCTTAATGCCGGTGGTTTCAATCCCAGGAGAGCCAACATTAACACGGTAGATCTGGTTCGACTCGCCCCCGACGGGACCGCGCAGAAACAGCAGATTGCTGTAGATTTCACTAGAAATGTAAACGATGCCAATAACCCTATCCTGCGCGATCGCGACGTGATTATTGTCGATCGCTCTGGGTTAGCGGTCTTTGGGGATACGACCAATACACTTCTCAGCCCGTTCACCAGCATCATAAACAGTATTTTTGGTTTCCGACGGTTGTTTGAGTAGGACGTGTCATCAATTCCAGCGACGGGGAATAAATTCATTCCAGATGAATTCATTCCAACGGCAGATACTTTGGGTTGGGTTGTAAACGTAGGTTGTCTGCATGCGATCGCTGGACCGTCCATGGACTACCGCTAGGTAGGGGACTGGGCCAGGTTCCGGTGGCAGGAAAGCAGGAGCAAGTTCGACCAAGCGCCAATGCTGCTGGGGTTAGCTGCGGGCACCCAACAGTACTACCACTACCCTTCGATATAAAAAAATCAGCTACCTACACCTCATCCTTACGTCTTGACTAGAAACGTGTAATTGGTATGAAGTTAGCGCATTATCTGGGAGACCTCTAGAGCGCAGGGAAAAATGTAGAAGGTTATTTTGCAATGAGGCTATGGTTAACCCCAATCTCCCTTTTCGTGATCGAGGCAAAGCTACGGGGTTTCCGCTGGTCTCAGTCATCGTCCCGGCCTACAATGCCGAGCGATTCATCGGTCGGACCCTGGAGTCGGTGCTGACTCAGACTTATCAAAACTTTGAGGTGCTGGTGGTCGACGACGGCTCCCACGACCACACCGCCGCCATTGTCCGGCAGTACATGGCTCGGGATGGGCGCATCCAGCTCTGGCAGCAGCCAAACTCCGGTGTGGCCGCCGCCCGCAACCTGGCGATCGCAAAGTCGAAGGGAGAGTTGATTGCCCCCCTGGATGCCGACGACATCTGGTATCCGCTCAACCTGGAAAAGCAGGTTGAGTGTCTGGTCAATAGCAGCCCCAGGGTGGGGTTGACCTACGCCTGGTCGATTGACATTGACGCGGAGAACCAGCCCACGGGTGCGTTTCGAGCGGCCCCCATTGAAGGGTTGGTCTATCCGACCCTGCTGCTCCATGACTTCATTGCCAATGCCAGTTCGGTGCTAATTCGGCGCAGTTGTCTCCATCGGGTAGGGAACTACAACGTTCAGCTGAGGGCACAGGCGGGTCAGGGCCGCGAAGACTGGGATCTCTACCTGCGCATGGCCGAACAGTACGAGTTTCGGGTCGTGCCCGATT
The DNA here is from genome assembly GCF_000763385.1 of Leptolyngbya sp. KIOST-1. Classification (NCBI taxonomy): domain Bacteria; kingdom Bacillati; phylum Cyanobacteriota; class Cyanophyceae; order Leptolyngbyales; family Leptolyngbyaceae; genus Leptolyngbya; species Leptolyngbya sp. KIOST-1. The sequence goes on along the minus strand of NZ_JQFA01000004.1, from coordinate 1,907,995 downwards.
TTTTGGTGGGGTATCGCAAGCTACCCGACAGCATGTCTCGCGACTATTCCTCCATGGCCCGATCCAACGAGATCATCTGGCAGGCGATCCGGGAAAAATATCCCAACATGCCCCAGATCCTCTACCGGCTGTCGACCAGCAGTTTCTACATGAACCTGGCCCATCAGTCCTATTCGCCGGAGGACCCGGAACTGGCGTTGTTTTGGATTAAAAGGGCCTTCCAGAAAGACTGGCTAACGCCGATGCTCAGAACGATCTCCTACAGAGCCCTGCTTAGCTACTGGGGACAGAGCTTCAGCCCTGTGCCCAGCCTCTCCGCTCTATCCCAGTCGGGTCGGAGTGTTGGCCTGCAGGCGGAGCCCTGGGCTCCACCGCTGGGGTATCGCGGCGCGGGGGGTCGTGGTGTCGTTGCGGCGCGACCGCCCCAGAGCAGCACCCTCAAAACCGTCGCCGAGCGGCTCATCCACCGGGTGATTTCGTCGGTGTTTAGAAACCCCGTTGCCTGGGAAGCCAAACCCGGTGATCGCCGTCACCTGTCCTAAAGCTCTGCTGCGCAACTATGGCCCCTTCCCCTCTGGTGTCCGTCGTCGTACCGGCCTTTAATGCCGCCGCATTTCTTGCTAAAACGCTGCGGTCTGTGTGTGAGCAGACCTACCAGAACCTGGAGGTGCTGGTAGTAGACGACGGTTCGACCGACGCAACGGCCGCGATCGTGCGTGAATTTATGACCACCGATGGGCGGGTACGGCTACTGCAAAAGCCCAATTCTGGGGTGGCCGACGCCCGCAACCTGGGCATTCGCCACAGCCGGGGCGAGTTTATTGCTCCCCTGGACGCTGACGACCTGTGGCAGCCTGAGAATCTAGAAAAGCAGGTGGGGTACTTGGTTCAGGCCGCCCTGACGGTGGCCATGACCTACGCCTGGTCCTTCAACATTGACGAGGACGACCATTTAACCGGAGGATTTCACGTCGCCTGGTGGCAGGGGGATGTGTACCTGCCCCTGACTCTGCGGAACTTTATCGCCAACGCCAGCGCCGTGGTCATCCGCCGCCGCTGCCTGGAGACCGTCGGTTTTTACGATCCGTCCCTGCGGGGGCAGCAGGCCCAGGGCTGCGAAGACCTGGAGCTGTACCTGCGCCTCGCGGCTCGGTATCAGGTGGGTCTGGTGCCTGAGTTTTTGATTGGCTATCGTCAGGTGGCGGACAGTATGTCGCGCCACCTGCAGGTGATGGAAAAGTCCCAACGCCTGGTTCTAGCCTCCATTCACCGCGAAAACCCTGAGCTGTACCAGCGCGTGAAGCGCTGGTCTATGCGCAACTGCTACGCCTACCTAGCCCACCAGAGCCACCGCAGCGATCGCTACGACGAGTCCCAGGGCTGGCTGATGCAGGCCCTCCGGACCGACGGGGCGATGACCCTGCTCAGCCACGACTTCTACGTGCTCAGTCTGATGAACAGGCTGAAGCGGCTGCGCCCAGCGGCGACGGCGGGGGCTGCCACCGTTACCCCCCGGCGTCAGCCCCCGTGGCTCAACCGGGGCACCCTGCTGGGCCTGGCGTTGCTGAAGGAAATGTTTCCGGCCCGGCTGTACGAAAGGGCTCGCCTGCGATCGCTGCGGTCTCAGACCCCCCAATCCCTGGCCCTAGCGGCAGGACAAAACGCCCCATGACGAGAGAATTCACCGCTATCAACCGACTGCTGCCGCTGCTGCAGGGCTACCGTTGGGCCATCCCCACCGTAATCGTGGTGGGCCTGTTGGCTTCGATCTTCGAGGGGTTGAGTATCAGCCTGTTTATTCCGGTGCTGCAAAGCCTGATGCAGGGTGACAACCAACCGGCAGACGGCGGTGTGCTGCTACAAACGCTGTTTCGTCTGGTGGGGAATATTTCCCCTGCCGATCGCCTATGGGTGCTGCCGGCGCTGATCATGGCCTGTATTCTGGTCAAAAACCTGTTCAGCTTTGGCAATCGGGTGCTGTCTGGCTGGTTGCAGCACCAGGTCAGCCATCGACTGCGATCGCGGGTTTTCAACCAGCTGCTGCGGGTGGGCTACAGCCATATCGAAACCTGCGATTCGGGCCAGCTGATGAACACCCTGGCCGGAGAGACCTGGCGCACCGGCGAGGCCGTGGCCAAACTGATTGCCCTGATCACCGTCCTCTGCACCATCGGGGTCTATGCCGTGCTGCTGCTGCTAATCTCCCCCGCCCTCACGTTGGGCATTGGGGTAGTGATGGCGGTGATCTCGCTGATCGTGCAGCGGGTCACCCGCTACATCGACCGTCTGGGGCGGCAGAGCGTCAGGGCCAACGCCGACCTGGGCGTTCATATGTACGAGGGGCTGGTGGGCATGCGCACCATTCGAGCCTTTGGGCGAGAAGACCACGAGCAGGCCAAGTTTGACCATACCTCCGGGCGGGTGCGGCGGGCCTTCTGGCACCTGGATATGCTGGCCGGCACGGTGCAGCCCCTCTACGAGATTCTCTCCGCCCTGCTGGTGCTGCTGATTTTGGTCCTGGCGGTGCGCTACGATCGCGCCTTTTTACCGACCCTGCTCACCTTTTTGTTTATGCTCTACCGGCTACAGCCGCAGATGCAGATAATGGACATCTACCGCACGGAACTCCAGGCGGCGGCGGCGGCAATTGACGACGTCTTGAACTTCCTCTCCACCGCCGACAAACCCTACATTCAAACCGGAGCCCTGCCCTTTGGCGGGCTGCGGCAGGCTCTGCGCCTGGAGGGGGTGAGCTTTGCCTATCCTGGCCAGTCTCCGGTGGCGGTCAACCAGGTGACGCTGACGATTCCCATGGGGAAAACCACGGCCCTGGTGGGTCCTTCGGGGGCGGGCAAGACAACTCTGATTCACCTGATCTGCCGATTCTACGACCCACTGGCGGGCAAAATCTGGGTTGATGGTCAGCCGCTGCCCTCCCTCAGCCTGACCGACTGGCGCGAACACCTGGCAATCGTCAGCCAGGACGTGCACATTTTTAATGCCACGGTGGCCGACAACATCGCCTACGGACGGCTCGACGCCACCCGTGAGGAAATTGTGGCGGCGGCCCAGCAGGCCCACGCCCACGGGTTTATTGCTCAGATGCCCCAGGGCTACGACACTCCGGTGGGCGATCGCGGCATGCGGCTCTCAGGCGGGCAGCGGCAGCGCCTGGCCCTGGCCCGCGCCATCGTTCGCAACCCCGACCTGCTGATTCTCGATGAAGCCACCAACGCCCTCGACAGCATCTCAGAGCACCTGATTCAGGAGGCGCTGACGCTGTTCAGCCGCGATCGCACAGTGATTGTGATTGCCCACCGGCTCTCCACCATCGAGCAGGCCGACCAAATAGTTGTGCTCGACCAGGGTCGGGTAGCAGAACAGGGCAGCCTCAGTGATCTGCTGGGGCAGAACGGTCTGTTCCGCCGGATGTACGGTCTTCAAAATCCTGTGTTTACGCCCTAACCCAGTATCTCCATCGTCACCGCTGCCGCCATGTCCTACGCCATTGTCCAGCTAGAGGTCACCCAACCCCTGCCCCCGGTCACGCTCACCGCCGAGCACAGCGGGGTGGCGCTGGTGCTGCGCCGTCGCGATCGCCTGATTGGCCAACTGCTCCGGGAGGTCGCCACCCCCGGCACAATTTCCCCACCCCAGTTGGAAACCTGGATCGCTGAGTCCGTTGGCCCCAAAATTCTGCAAGAGAGCCTGCAGGATGAGCTACAGCCCTCGTCTGTCCCGCTCGAGCCGCCGTCTTTAACAGTGGCCATTTGCACCAAAGATCGACCCGACAACGTGGCGCGACTGTTGAACACCCTCGTTCCCCTCCAGCGGGCAGCGGGTGAGCCCCAGTTTGACATTCTGGTGGTGGACAACGCCCCCAGCGACGATCGCACCCAGGCGGTAGTGGCCACGTTTCCCTCTGTTGGCTACGCCCAAGAGCCCAGGGCCGGGCTCGACTTTGCTCGCAACTGCGCTCTCCACACCGCCACCACCGGGTGGCTGGCCTTCCTCGACGACGATGTGACGGTGGATCGCCAGTGGTTCCAGGGGTGGCAAGAAGCCTGGGCTGAAAACCCCGATGCCGGAGCCATCACCGGGCTGGTGCTGCCCTACGAGCTGGAGACTCCGGCCCAAATCCTGTTTGAGCGCCGGGGTGGCTTCGGGCGTGGCTTTGAAAAAATTCGCTACAGCCAGGTGCTTCCCAATAATCCGCTCTACCCCTGCGGGGCCGGTATGTTTGGCGCTGGCTGCAATATGGCGTTTCGGCGGCAGGTACTGCTGGAGCTGGGCGGCTTCGACGAAGCGCTGGATACCGGCAAGCCCCTGCCCGGTGGCGGAGATTTAGATATGTTCTACCGGGTCGTCAGAGCAGGGCATCCCCTGGTCTACGAACCTCAGTATGCGGTGTACCACCAGCACCGTTGGGACATCAGCCAGCTGCGCCATCAGTACTGGACCTGGGGGCTGGGCTTTATGGCGTTTGTGACCAAGTCGATCCAGAGTGACCCTGCCATGGGATCGCGCTTTTACCGACTGATGGTCTGGTGGTTACAGGATCAGCTCTGGCAGCTACAGCAAAGCGTAATTGGTCGTCACGTGCTGCCACCCCCCATGATTTTGGCCGAGTTGTGGGGCGGACTGGTGGGTAGCGTTGGTGAGTACCAGCGATCGCTGCGTCGAGTTGAGGCCATTCGAAGGCAGTCCCCATGACCTAAGCCCCTTTCCTCTTGGGAGGATTCAAACGGCTATCCTCTGCTCATTTGCTTGCCCGTCAGGAGAGACTTGCTTGTCCATGACTACCCAATTCCCCATACCAGCTCAGCTCCCAGATATGACTGCTTCTGCCTCGCATCGATGGATCATCTGTCACATTGATCTCAGTCAGGGCCTGCCGGAGCTGCCCCAACCAACCCAGGCCCAGGGTCTTTACCTGGTGCTTTGGTGGCACCACATTCCCCTTGGCCATCTAGAGCTGTTGGCGGGGCAGTTGCCCCTAACCGCTGCCCAATGGCTCCCTCTGGCGTTACCAATGATTACCGCCACGGTGGGGAGCGGGTTGCGGCAGCAGGGGTTTGAAGCTCCCCTGCCAGAGGTCAAGCGGGTTACGCCATTGCCTTTTTGTACAGATCTTCTGGCTATGAATTTGCCTCTGCACCGGCTGCTGAGCCAAACCCAGGCAGTGGCTGCCGCTGCCCAGGCAACGGTTTCAGTGGTGATCTGTACCCGCGATCGCCCCCAGTCGCTGGCTCGTTGTCTGCGATCGCTGCAGGGTCTCATCACTCCTGCCCACGAAATCATCGTTATCGACAATGCCCCCACCTCCGAGGCTAGCCAACAACTCGTCGAGCAATTTCCTGGGGTGCTCTACTGTCGAGAACCTCGGCCTGGATTGAGTGTGGCTCGTAACCGGGGGATCGCGATCGCCACCGGAGAGATCATTGCCTTTACCGACGACGATGTAGAAGTCCATCCCCATTGGCTTGAGCAATTGCGGACGGCCTTTCACAACCCTCGGGTGATGGCTATGACCGGATTGATTTTACCGGCCCGCCTGGAAACCGAGGCGGAGGAAGTATTTCAGCGCGGTTCTAGCGGGTTTGGCTGGGGCTATCGGCCCTTGATCTTCGACAGCTTCTTCTTCGAGAAATTAAAACCCTATGGTGTGCCAGTGTGGCGAATTGGAGCTGGGGCCAATATGGCCTTTCGACGAGAGGTTTTTAATCAGCTAGGGGGTTTTGACGAACGCTTGGGAGCCGGGGCCTCTGGATGCAGCGAAGATTCGGAATATTGGTACCGGGTTTTAGCGGCTGGATGGACTTGTCGGTACCAGCCCACGGCGGTAGTCTCACATTACCACCGAGCCGACTTCACCAGTCTTAGCCAACAGATGACTGCTTACATGCGTGGCCATGTGGCCGCGCTACTAGTTCAGATGGGCCGCCATCGCCACTGGGGAAATCTATATCGACTGTTTATCTGCCTGCCTAAGCACTACGCCAAACAAATTACCTTTGGCTTCCTACACGGTTTTCGAGGCAAGTACCTCACTGTTTTTACAGAAATGGGCGGTTGTTTGAGCGGCATTGTCTACTACCTTCGCCACCGATCCGACCCGATTTCAACCCCAAAGGTGCCTCAGATCCAGGCCCAGACGTCCCAGGTTTCGGCATCCAGCCACTGATTATGGCATCGCAAATGTAGCGTTTCGCGCTTAGCGCCCCACCGATTGAGAACCCCTGCTTGAACCCCATGAACCTACTGACCTCAGCCCTAGCGCTCCACCAGAACCCCAGGACTAGGGCGACCTATAAGCCTCCCCTGGGCAAGTTTCTGGCCCAAAATCCCTTTTCCCAACCTCTCACCCTAGGATTTTTTTACCGAGAGAAAATGCGGGCTATTCACACCATAGCCCCCGAACAACCCTTTCAATCCATTCTGGAGGTCGGTGGTGGCCAGGGGGGGCTAACAGCGCTGCTCTATCCCAAAGCCCAGGTCACTAACCTGGACCTGGACCCCCAGTTCGCCAAGGCGGCTTGTAATCAAAAACCAAACGTGACCTTTGTCTGTGGAAATGCCGCCCAACTTCCCTTTCCCGACCATTCGTTTGACGCCGTCACGATGTTTGACGTACTGGAACATATCCCAGACGACGCAGCCGCGATTTCTGAAGCACTCCGAGTCCTTAAACCCGGTGGCTATCTCTTAGTCAGCACCCCAGATAGGTCGATCTGGCGCTTTCCCTACTACGCGATCTTCAAACCCCTCTGCCCAGCCGAAGAAAGCGTCATGGCAGAGTGGGGGCATGTGCGGCGGGGCTATACCCTTGACGATCTAAAGCAACGGATCTCGATACCTTATCAACGGCATGCAACCTTCATAAACTCATTCACCGTAATTGGTCATGACATTGCTTTTTCTAAGCTCTCAAAGGTCAGCCGCTATTTGCTACTCTGCCTGCTAAACCCAGTTATTTGGCTAGCCTACTGGTTCCACCAGTCTCAAAGTCCTGGCACTGAAATAGCGTCGCTTTGGCAAAAGCCGACCAAGTAGATATAGCGAATTTTACCTGGATAAAGGCCATTGTGATAATTCCCCCTGCCCCCTTATAAAAGGGAGTACAGAGTGAAACTTAAGCACCTCTGCAAACATCGTTTTGAATTTAGATGGAAACAACTCAAGCCTCGTCTTCGTCGGTGGTGGCCTTACTCATTTAGGGCGACTTTCTAGAGGATTTTTTGGATTCCATTCATGTGTCCCTGGATTCTTTCTACGCCAGGATCTGGGAGGGCGGGCCAAATCTAGAGTTGAGGAAAAGTTCTCGCTCAGGGCTGTAGGGGCAGAGTTGAAGTCGTTTCTGATCGGTCCAGGTACGTCTACTTAGGCCAGCTTACTCAGGTGGGATAGCAAAGCCGCGATCTGGACCGATCGTTTCAGGTGGTCAGCTTAGGTGGGGTAGGGAATGGCGATCGCCCCACTCCCGGCACCAGCGAGATCAAGTCCTCGATATTTTGCTGCATGGTGAGGCAGATCGCGTCCAGGGGAAGATCGTTGGGGTCGTGGCCGAAGGGGTTTTCGATCTCAATGCCGATTTCCTCGATGCCGAACACCGCAAAGCTGATCAGCGCCACCAGGAATGGCGTGCCCCAGCCCACCGTATCCACCATTTGAAACGGCAGGGCCAGACAGTACAGCATCAGCAGCTGCTTCAGGTGAATGCTGTAGGCCACCGGCATGGGGGTTTTGAGAATGCGCTCGCAGCCGCCCAGGGCATCGACCAGGTCATCCAGCGTCTCCAGACAGTAGGTGAGCTGGTAGGGATTGAGGGTGCCGCGCCCCTGCTGGGCTTGCAGGTAGTCCGCCACCCAGAAGGCAATCTCCAGGGGCGGACTGTTCATCTGCCGCAGTTTAGCAAACTGGTCGGCGGTGAGCAGGCTGGCCAGCTCGCCGTCGGGCGGCTCGCCCCGCAGGTGCAGCTTCATGGCAACCGCGAAGGCCGGCAGCAGACGCACGGCGGCCACTTTGGCGGCGTGGTCGGCGGGCTGGGGCGTCTCGATCGCCACCCACATCTGCCGGGCCAGGTTGCGGGTGAGGTTGACCACGCTGCCCCACAGCTTGCGCCCCTCCCAAAACCGCTCGTAGGAGGTGTTGGTGCGAAACACCAGCAGCAGACCCAGCACCAGGCTGGGCACCAGCGACCCCAAAATGGGCGAGGCCAGCGGCCAGCCCCGGGCATACAGCAGCAAAATGCCCACCGAAAACACGGCGCACAGCAATACCCGGGGCATCACCGCCGGAATCACCGACCCCTGGATGCGAAACAGCAGCCTGAACCAGTCCTGTTCGTAGCGCCGAAGGCTGCGTTTGATGGTTTGATCGGGCACCGACGACTCCTTTTGGCGGGGTGAGGCCACTGTTCTGACCCAACCATAACCCCAGGGCCAAAGATTTAGTAGACGGAGCCCTTAAACCGTCACAGCGTAGTCGATCAGCTGGAGCAAGCGGGATCGCAGGGTCTCTAGCCCCATGCGCTCGGTGGCGGAGATAAATAGGGCGTTGGGGTACTCGTCCTGGGCAATCGCCAGGTCGGCGCTGCTGACGCGATCGCTCTTGTTGAACACCAGCAGCATCGGCCCCGGGACGATGGGCATCTGTTTGAGAATCTGCATCACCCAGTGGATCTGGTCCTGCCAGGCGGGGTGGGACACATCCACCACGTGCAGCAGCGCATCGGCTTCGGTGACCTCTTCAAGGGTGGCGCGAAAGGCGTCCATCAGCGAGGCGGGTAGCTCTTCGATAAAGCCCACGGTGTCGGTCAGCACCAGTTGGGTGGTTGCATGGGTTTCGGGGTCGGTGATGGCCAGGCGGCGGGTGGTGGGGTCGAGGGTGGCAAACAGCTGGTCGGCGGCGTAGACCTCCGAATTGGTCAGGGTATTCACCAGGGTAGACTTACCCGCGTTGGTGTAGCCCACCACCGCGATCGACGGCAGGTTGTCGTCCTGGCGGCGGTGGCGCAGGCGGGCGCGATGGGCCTGGAGTTGGTTGACCTCCTGCTGGAGTTTGCTGATCCGGCGCTGAATGGCGCGGCGCTCGGTCTCCAGCTTGGTTTCACCGGGGCCCCGGGTGCCAATGCCGCCCCCCAGCCGCGACATGGCCTGGCCCCGGCCCCGCAGGCGGGGCATCTGGTACTCCAGCTGGGCAAGCTCCACCTGGAGCTTGCCGGCCCCGGTTTTGGCCCGCTGGGCAAAGATATCGAGAATCAGCTCGGTGCGATCCACCACCCGAATGCCCACCAGATTCTCCAGGTTGCGCACCTGCATGGGGGACAGATCGCGATCGAACACGATCAGGTTGGCCCCCACGGTCTGGGCCGCCAGGGCCACCTCCTGCACCTTGCCCGCCCCCAGTACGGTCTGAGGGTGGGGGCGGGGGCGCTTTTGGTACAGGGTCTCCAGCACTTCGCCGCCGGCGCTATCGACTAGCCGCTCCAGTTCCTCCAGCCGGGTGTGGAAGTGGTCGTCGCTCTGGTCGTTGGTAAACAGGCCGACCACCAGAACGCGATCGCGATCGTCCTCCACCTGGAGGGCGGTAAAGGCGCGACTAAACTCGGCCTCTATGCCCTCGGCCAGGGCCAGAAAATCCTGCTGGGCCAGCTCGTCTAGGGCCACCGGGTCAGACACCAGCCAGCGCTGCTCGGGGTGGGGCACCAGGTGAGCCAGGTAGGCATTTTGGATATAGCCCGTGGCACCGCCACCCCGGCGGGTAAAGCCGGTACCCGTCAGGGCCAGCACCGCCAGCACATCCAGCCGCTGTAGCGCCATGGTGGTGAGAATGGCCTCGCTGGGCGGGTCCAGCTCAAACTGGGTGGTGATGCAGCGAATGCCGCTGAGGCGCTCGGCCCCGTAACGGGGCAGCTCCTGAGGGGGGATCTGGGTTTGGCGCAGGGTGCCCACACCAACGCGAATCACCTGCCCCCGCCGGTTGACGTAGGCGGAGACCGGGCTGTCAAGGTCGGTGCTAACCGCCGCCAGCCGCTGGGCAAACTCGGGGGTGACTACGCAGTCTCCCGGCAGCCGCTGGTGGTAAAGGCGCTGCAGCTGCTTGAGCTGGCTGGGCTTGAGGCCCTTTAGATTGCCGTAGACCGTTTCGATAGGGCTAAAACCCTCCTGGGATCAGTTGGTATGCCATAGTAATGGGGCCGAAGTGAGAGCGTCAATGACATCACATTATTCTAACGATCGCGCTGGCAAGCATCGCCAGGGAGGGTTTATTCGCTGGACGACGCCAGCGCGGCAACGGGGCCAGGCCGACCAGCCCGACCCCGGCTTTGTGGTCGATCGCAAACAGCTTTACAAGTATTTAGATTCCCTGGAGGGGTTCTCTGGGGAATAGGCGGCGGCAACCGTACCGCCTGAACGGCTCGAATCAGGGCAAAAAAAATTGAAATTCGCCTGGTTTAGGTCTATAACACTCCTAACGCTCAATGGAAATTGGGTGTATTCTTATTTCGAGTTTAACTCCGAGCCAGGTCCAGCCGTGAAGTTTTGTCCGCGGGGAAGGTATATTTCCCGCGCTGGATCTGGTATTCCTATAGACCTTAAACTAAGCCCCTGGGATAATCCGTCATGAGTACAGAATTTGAATCGGATACTGCATATACAGAGCCCGTAACGCCAATGAGCGATCCGGTGCTTGACGTAGAAACGTCGGAAACTGCCGCTGGAGCCCTGGGCGACGAGGCGACCCGCCAGGTGAAGCAGGCTTGGGACAAGGTGTCTGCCCTGCTGGGAGATCTGCCGGACTACGTATCAACGTTCTTCAAGCAATACCGTCGCCCAATTGTGACGGTGGGTCTGATCATTGCCGCCATTATTGCGGTCAAGCTGGTGCTGGCTCTGCTCAGCGCCATCAACGACTTTCCGCTGCTGGCTCCCACCTTTGAACTCATCGGCCTGATCTACAGCGGCTGGTTCCTCTATCGGTACCTGCTCAAGGCCTCCAATCGGCAGGAGCTGCTGGGGGATATTGCCGCCATCCGCGACCAGGTGCTGGGTAAGGGGTAAAGGGACGATTAGAGAAGTCCTACACCCCTCCGCCCTTCGGTACGGTTAACTGCCCCCTGTGATTCGCGATCGCGCTTTCTATACTGGTTGTAGATGCAGCTGGTAGTTGCCCGGTCGTTAGAGCCCAGGGGGTTCGTTTACTTATGGCGCAAGATGTAGCGCAGACAAAGACTATTACCCGGGCGGTGGAGCGTCTGGGCTATCGAGTCACCGTGGGGGACGTGGCCGCCGAGGCCGGTATGCCCCTGGCGGAGGCGCAGCAGGGGGTATTGGCCCTGGCTTCCGAGGTGCAGGCCCATCTTCAGGTGGCCGAGTCGGGGGAGATCGCCTACGTCTTCCCCAAAAACATTCAAGGGATTTTGTTTAGCAAATCCTGGCGGCTGCGCTGGCAAGCGACCTGGGAGCGGGTGTGGCAGGTGCTGTTTTACCTGATCCGCATTTCCTTTGGCATTCTGCTGATTCTCTCGCTGGTGCTGATTGTGGTGGCGATTGCGATCCTGGCGATCGCGGCCAGCAGCGCAGGTCAGCAAGGGGACAGTCGCCGTCGCGGTGGTGGCGGCGGGATGATCTTCCTGCCCCGGATATGGATTGGGCCAAGGATGTTTCGCACCTTTGAACCGCCCAGGTCCCGCCGTCGCCGCCAGCAGCCCCGCACTCCAGAGGAGATGAATATCCTGGAGGCGATCTTCTCCTTTTTGTTTGGGGACGGCAATCCCAACGCCGACCTCGACGATCGCCGTTGGCAGAGCATTGCCCAGGTGATTCAGGCCAACGGCGGGGTCGTGGTGGCCGAGCAAATCGCTCCGTTTTTGAACGACCTGGGCCAGGGCTGGAATCGCGAACTGGAAGACTTTATGGTGCCCGTGCTCAGCCGGTTTAACGGTGTGCCCCAGGTCAGCCCCCAGGGCGGCATTGTGTACCAGTTCCCTGAGCTCCAGATCACCGCCCAGGAGCGGCGGCGACTGTCTCCGCCCCAGTTTTTGCGCGAGCTTCCCTGGCGCTTTAGCCAGGCCACTTCCGGGCAGATCATGACGGCGGCGGGCCTGGGCGGCGCCAACCTGATCGGGGCGCTGGTGCTGGGCAGCATGCTGCAAGACCAGGCCATGGTGGCGCAGATGGGCGGCATTGTCGCCCTGGTCAACTCGCTCTACTGGGTGCTGCTGGGCTACGGCTCAGCGTTCCTGGGCATTCCCCTGGTCCGCTACTTCTGGGTGCAGCGCCAGAACCAGCGCATCGACGCCCGCAACACCGACCGCGAGCAGCGGGCCGAAGCGCTGTACGACCCCACCGACGACCAGCGCGAAAAACTCGTCTTTGCCCAGTCGCTAACTGGGCAGACGGTGCTGGGTACCAACAATCTGGCCTACACCACTGAAACCGATCTGAGCGAGCAGGAAGCGGCCCAGAAGGACAAGATTGACGACGAGTGGCAGCGACTGCTGGAGCAGCGGCGACGGGGGATGTGAGGGGAGTGGATGGGTGGATGGGTGGGAGAGTGGGAGAGTGGGAGAGTGCAGCTAACCCATCCACCCACCTACCCGCCTACCCGCCTACCCATCCACCCCCCACTCCCTAACGCGGATCGACGATCGCGCCGACAAACAGCAACGCCCCGGTGTCGCGATCGCGGATGGCAGCCACAAAGGGGCGATCGACGACCATTTCGAAGGGATCTGCTGGCGGCATGGGCATCGAGGTGGGCATGATACCGATCGCGGTGCTGGCGGCGGCTTCGGTGCCCGCTTCGTTGACCTCGATAAAGGTTTTGTGGCGCACCTGGTTAATGAAGGCCTCCAGGTCGGTGAGGCCTGAGAAGTCGGCCTGGCCTTCGGTAAAGGCGATGCCCATGCCCAGGGCTTGCAGGGCCGGGATCAGGTCGGCCTCGTACTCAAACTGGAACTTGGGCAGCTGCAGGTTGCCGGGGCGCGATCGCATCTGGTTCATCCAGCTCTGCCAGTTTTCGGCGGTTAGCTGGGCGGAAAACTCGGCCAGGTTGGTGTTGGGGGCGGGCAAAAGTACCTCCAAGCTCAGTGATCCGTTGCCGTAGGGCAGGCTGACCGCCTGAAACTGATCGGTCTCCAGGTACCGATAGTCGCCGCTCTGGGCCATCAGGGGGTGCTGGATCCTCTCGCCGCTGTCCAGGGTGAAGGAGCGCTCCGCTGTCCGGGCGGAGTCAAAGGCTTCGCTCCAGGCCCCTTTGAAGTAGACGGCATTGACCAGCACCAGCAGCTGATCGGGGGGTAGCTGGTCAACGATGGTGGGAATGCGATCGCGGGTCTGCTCCTTTACCCAGTTGTTGATGCGATCGGCGGCGGTGGGGCGGCCAAAGTCAAGGGCAGCCACTTCGGCACCGTAGGCGGCCTGCATGCGCTCGATGTAGTCGGCCCGCACCGGCAGCTGCTCATTCACCCAGAGGGAATTGGCGATCGCCAGCGCCACCTCGGGGTCGAGCTGGGCCAGGTGCTGGGTCAGTGCCTGGTTGCCACGGTTGACCTGCTCAATGGTCAGGCCATGCAGGCTCAGGGCATTGGCGATCGCCGCCTGGGTTTCGCCACCCGCCCCGTTGTAGGCCATCGCCAGGGCCAGGGCCGCGCTGGTGGGCGACACCAGCACGTTTTGGTCGGGGGTCTCCTGGCGCAGCTGCTCAAACAGGGCCAGGCCAAAGGCCAGCTGGGCCTGGGTCAGTTCGGTGTTCATTTCGGGGGCCACAGCGGAGGTCTGGGTTAGCTGATTGGGGGAATCAGCCGGGACAAGGGGCTGAGCTTGAAGCTGGGCACAGCCCAGGCTCAGGACTGCCAAACTGCCCGCTATGGCGGCCCAGCTGATCCATTGGTATTCCATAACAAAGACGATTGATTAACGCTGTCCCTACCTTGGCACGGGGCAGGGAGCGGAGCGGCCTGGTTGCAGGAATGGAAACTGGGGGAAGTGGGTTTCGGGTTACAGGTTTCGGGTTTCAGGTTTTGGGTTTCGGGTTTGCTGAATGGTCCTGGCTACGGCCAGACAAGTCTCAAATGCCGCATCGGTCTTGACCCCCTGCCGGTCCATGGAGGCAACTGCGGCCCGATGGCCCTGGGCTTGCAGGGCCGCGATCAGCCGATCGCGGTTGGGAATGTCCATCCGCCCCCGGCGGCCAATTTCCCCCAGGGGAAAGTAGTAGGGCGGCAGGTCAATCTCCTCGGCCATAGTCGCTAACAGCCTGGCCTGGGATCGCCAGGTCCAGTCCTCGGCCAGGGCCTGCATTGCGGTCACCGTGGCTCCGTCGTGCAGCGGTCCCAGCCACAGGGGGCCGCTCACCACCGGGGCCGTGTCGGGGCCACAGACACAGGTTTCCCGGCCCAGGTGCCGCCAGGGCAGGGTCTGAAAGTGGCCGCAGCGGTGGCAGTAGGCTAGAAATCCGTAGGTTTTCTCGTTTAGCGTTGGTTTACGGGTCAGCCGTACCATCACCCGATGCACCTGCCCCGTAAACAGCGAAAACACGGGCTCGATGCCCAACCCCCGGGCGGCGGCGGTTTGGGCGGCGTGGCCGAGGAGTAGCCGCAAGCCCTGCTCGTAGACGGCGGGGTGCGATCGCGCCCAGGCGCCGTAGGTTCTCAAACTGCGCTCCGGGTCGTGACCGCCCGTGGCGCGGCCATCGGTGCTGGTCAGGTAGAGCAGGCCGCCCAGGCGGGTCGCCCACAGCCCAGTGCTGACGTAGGGGGCCGGGCCGCCAAAGTTGTCGATATCTACCAGGTCGTAGAAGTCGCGCTGCTGGAAGCAGTCCAGGAAAACCTGGTGGGCATCCCGGTGGCTCAGGCGGTAGCGTTCGCCCGGCAGACTGGCAAGGTTTTCCTGCAATAGGCCGGCCAGTTCGGGATTGCCCTCGTTGGCCCACACCCAGTCGGCTCCGGCCTCCAGGCTGTAGCGCAGGGGGCGCACGCCGCAGCCGGTCATGGCGTCGAGCACCCGCAGCCGACCGTGGCGCTGGCGGTAGAGGGCGGCGGCCAGGGTGGCGAGGTCGCGGGCGATCGCGCTCTGGGGGCGGTAAAATGCCGCCCCTACCCTGAACCTGGCCTGACCTTCCTGAACAACATGCTGGGGCAACCCCACGGTCACCCGGCCGCCGCCACCGCCTGGGCGATCGCGCTCTCCAGCGTGGGCTTGTCCAGGTCGGTGAGCACAAAAACTTCCTGCACCGTCTTACCCTTGCGGGCAATCAGCTTGAAGCCGCCGCGAATGGGTACCGATACCTTGACTCGCAGTTCGGGGGAGTGGGCTCTGACGTTTGCGATTACCCCGGGGGTAACGGTGCCAATACCGGGCTGGTCCAGAAGACGTTCGAGGATAGGAATCAGCCCAGGTAGATGGGTGGAGTGGTTCCAGACAAGGCGACCGTCCGAGGCTTGTGTCATACAGGTTTTTAAGAAAGATTTAAGCTGACCTACCTTGATTATGCTTTCTCAAGGGGTGCCATCGTCAAGCCAGCGCGGGTAAGTTGCGTGTGGTAAAGCTCCGCCTGCTCCAGCGGACCCACCCAGACGGTGGCCTGACCGTCGTGGTGCACCTGGTTGGTCAGCTCCCAGGCGCGATCGCTGCCCATGCCCGGGATGTACTTCATCAGGCAGGCCGCCACGTGCTCAAAGGTGTTGAAGTCGTCGTTGAGCACGATGATTTTGTAGTTGGGGTACGGCTTGCGGGTGGTTTGGCGGGTCTTTTCAGGGGCAATGGTGGGCGCTGAGGAAGCCGCTTGGGGCAAAACCGAAGTCATGGGCCTGATCCTGAGGGTAATGTCGGGCGTGTGCTCGCTGATAGTTCGGGCCAACACAGGGCCAATTGTCTACATAGTGTATCGAAACAGTGTATCGAATTCTGTAGACCTGCCCAAGGAACCTGTCTGTCCTCCAGTCCTTGCCGTTCGACGGCCCGCCGCTGGGCCTACAGCGACAGAACTCGCTCCAGCTTGGCAATGGTGAGGGGCAAGTCAATGTAGGCATCGGCGTCCGCTAGGGTGTCGAGGGCGAGATCGTTGGGGCGCAGGATGGCCACCTTGATGGGTTGGGCCACCTGGGGAGGCTTGAGCTGTTTGAGGTAGTCCCCCAGGGCTAGGTTGCGAGCTTCGCGATCGCCCACGATCACCAGGTCGGGCCTGTGGGCCCGCAGGTATTGCTGCACCTCGGCCCAGCTGCGGCAGCCGGTCACCTGCCACCCGCAGGTGCGCACGTAGGCGACCAGGGCACGGTGGTGGTCCAGATCATTATCTATGAGCACCAGGCGCAGGTCATTCTGCCCCAGCCGCACCGTTGGCCGCGCCGCGCCGCTGGCCGCTGGCCCCTGTAGGGGCAGCCGCAGGAAAAACTGGCTGCCCCGCCCCACCTGGGACTCAACCCGCAGGTGCCCCCCGTGGAGCTGGGCCAGCTGGCGGGTCAGGGCCAGCCCCAGACCAGTGCCGTCGTACTGCCGATTGAGGCCGCGATCGAGCTGGGTAAAGGGCTGAAAAATATGCTCTAGCTGGTCGGCCGGAATGCCAATGCCGGTGTCCGAAACTTGAAATTCGATCTGGGCCCCGCAGCGCCGCACGGCCAGGGCAATTTGCCCCCGGTAGGTGAATTTCACCGCGTTGGACAGGAGGTTGAGCAGCATCTGGCGCAGGCGGCGCTCGTCGGCCAGGCAGGTAGAGACCTCCGCCGAGCCCTGATAGCTCAGCGTCAGCCCCTTTTCGGCGGCCTGGGGCTGAACCATGGCCAGGCAGGTCTGGCACAGCTCCGCTAGGGACACCTCGGCGAGCCGCAGGTGCTCCTGCCCGGTTTCGACCTTGGACAGGTCGAGAATATCGCTGATGATGGCAAGCAAATGCTCGCCGCTGCCGTGAATGTAGTCGAGGTACTCTGCCTGTTTGGCGTTAAGGGGGCCAACCACCTGGCGCGACAACAGAGCCGACAGACCCAAAACCGCGTTGAGGGGTGTGCGCAGCTCGTGGCTGATCATGGCTAAAAACCGACTTTTGGCCTGGCTAGCGGCCTCGGCGGCCTGGCGCTGGGCCTCTAGAATCTGAGTGCGCTGAGCCTGACGAACCTCATCGAGCTGGCTCTGCTCGCGGCTGGCCTCGCGCTGGGCCAGCACCTGCTGGAGTTGCTCAAAGGCGGCCTCGTCTCGACAGAGGGGCCGCAGGTCATCCAGAGGATTAGCAGTCATTGCAAAACAGGACCTTGGGCCAACGGGTAGGGCTCGGATCCGGCGTCACCAGAACCACCCCCATTAAATCCTACCGGTCTGAGGGTGCTCCATAGGGTGCTCCATTCTGAAACTATTGTTTAGAGCCGGGTTCTGGGCCGACTTCCCCTGAAGTCGCCGCCGTGAAGTGCTGAAACCCCTGGTCAAACCGGAGAACCCTGGTTGAGTCCGCTGAGTGCAGTTCCACCGCCGGGGTGGATGTGGTTTCACCGACAATGGCGCAGGGCTGCCCCAGTCTGCCCCGGAGGGATTCTGCCACGGGCCAGGGCAGGCACAGCACCAGCTCAAAGTCCTCGCCGCCGTAGAGGCACCAGTCGATCGCCTGCGATCGCCCCACCCAGGCCGCCACCGCGGGATCGATCGGCAGCTCTGAGGCCTGTAGACTGGCTCCCACCCCGCTGGCCTGACCGATCTGCAGCACCGCGTTGGCCAGGCCATCGCTGGAGTCCATAGCGGCGATCGCGGCGGCCTCTGCCCCGGTGCCCACGACATCCCAGAGGGCGGCGATCGCATCGAACCGGGGCTGGGGCCTCTGGTGGGCGGCAATCCAGCGGTCGCGGTCGGCGGCCGCGACGCCTGAGCCGCGCTCTGGGTGCAGCAGTAGCTCCAGCCCCGCTCGCGACAGCCCGTGGTCCCCCGTGGCCACGATCGCCTGCCCCGGCTGGGCCCGATGGCGGTAGAGGGCGCGATCGGAGGGCACGCTGCCCAGGGCGGTAATGGCAATACTGCGGGTGTCGGCGCGACAGAGATCGCCCCCCAGCACCGCGCCGCCCCAGCGGGCCAGGCAGGCGGCCATACCCTGGTACAACTCCTCCACCCAGGCCAGGGGAGTGTGCCCCGGCAGGCTCAGGCCCACGGTGATGCCCAGGGGGGTGGCACCCATGGCGGCCAGGTCAGACAGGTTGGCGGACACCGCGCGCCAGCCCACGTCGGCGGGGCTAGTGGTGCGATCGCTAAAGTGCACTCCATCCACCAGCACATCGGTGGTCACCACCAGCCGCTGGTCCGGGGGGACGGCCACCACCGCACCGTCGTCGCCAACCACATCGCCGGGGCAGAACCGGAACAGCCGCTGCAGCAGCCCCAGTTCCCCCAGGTCGGCAATGGTGTGTGGATCGCTCACGGCAGGGGCAGAGGATAACGAGTGGGGCAGGCTAGGGGGGGGTGAACTCAGGTGGGCTGCACCAGGTTATCGGCCCCGGCCACCACCCGAATCGACTCGATGCGATCGCCCTGGGTGAGCTGGTCGAGCACCTCTTTGTTGTCCACCACGTAGCCAAACACCGCGTAGCGCCCGTCCAGCAGGTTCAGCCCCGCTGGGGTCATCTCCGGCTCAAACAAAAAGAAGAAAAACTGTGAGGAGCCGCCGTTGGGATCGGTATTGGGGCGGGCCATTCCCAGGGTGCCGAAGGCGGAGAAGGGCAGCACCGGCGCGTCTAAAAAGCGACCGATGTCCTCCAGCGTGGTGCCGTAGACCGGGGCCTCGTCGCCCTTGACTAAAATTTCCAGGGGTACAGCGCGGTAGGCCTTGGTTTTGGGGTCGATAAAGCCGTCTTCGGGACCCGCCGGGTCGCCCGTTTGCAGCACGTAGTTATCCTCGGCTCGGGTAAATTCCATGCCGTCGTAGAACCCCCGCTGCACCAGGTCGACAAAGTTGCCGCCGGTCACGGGAGCGCTGTAGCCGTCGATGATGGCCTGCATGGTGCCTTTATTGGTTTTGATTTCCACCGTGGCCCGCCCCTTGAGCTGGGGCAGCGTGTCGTACTCCGGCGGTACCGCAAAGGGGAACTCCTTCACCATCAGCTCTTCAATGCGGCTGACATCTTCGAGAATGGCCGCTCGCTTCAGCCACACGGTCTCGCGATCGCGCAGATCCACCGCCTCGCGCAGGGGCACCAGCTGGGCCTCCATGTCGTCGAGGTAGGAAATGGCCGCGGCCCGCTTGCCGCCGGGCACCGCCGCCAGGATCTCCTCCCGGCTGCGCATCAAAATCCGCTCCACCTTGTTCAGATCCTTGGCAATTGGTCCCCAGCGCTTGCTGCGCAGCCAGTCCGATAGCCCTTCCAGGGTGGCCTGCACCGTTCGAATATCCGAATTGTCGATGGGCAGGGAGTAGCGCAGCAGGGCGCGACCGTCGGTGATGGCGTTGCCGGGCGGCAGGTAGGCGACCAGGGGGCTGGCGGGCAGAGCGCCCGTGGGCAGGGCATTGGCCGGGGCGGTTTGGCCCAGCCACAGGCTCAGCACCACCATCAACCCCCACCCCAGCTGTGCCAGAGGGCACCCGTTCAAACCCAGCCGTCTACTCATTGCCCCTCTCATTGCCCTTATATCCTTGGCCATAACTCCATTTTCCGCCCCCGGCGGTCTCTATTCTGCAGCGCATTGCGCCCCTTCAATCTTGTCATACTCTGGAGCCCCCCCGGCGGTGGCCGATCTGAACTCAGCAGATGAATTGGTGATATGCCCTAGACCCGGCTGTGGTTAAGGGTAAATCCTGTGGGAAATGGCCACGGGGGGGTAAAATGAGATGCCAAAATAAAGACTGTCCACCGTAGCCAGCGCCATGATTTCTAGCAACGACTTTCGCACCGGTACCTCCATTGAGCTAGACGGCTCCGTCTGGCGGGTGGTCGAGTTTCTCCATGTCAAGCCGGGTAAAGGCTCCGCCTTTGTGCGCACTAAGCTCAAGAACGTCAAAACTGGCAACACCGTTGAAAAAACGTTTCGGGCGGGGGAAACGGTTCCCCAGGCGGTGATCGAAAAGAAAGACATGCAGCACACCTACCGGGACGGCGAAGATCTGGTGTTTATGGATATGGAAACCTACGAGGAAGTGCGGCTGACCACCGCCGAAATTGGCCCTCAGGTGAAGTATCTCAAAGAAGAAATGGCGGTCAGCGTCGTCAGCTGGAATGGTCAGATTTTGGAGGTCGAACTGCCCAACTCCATCGTGCTGGAGGTTACCCAAACCGATCCCGGCGTGAAGGGTGACACCGCCACGGGCGGTACCAAGCCCGCCATTCTCGAAACCGGTGCCCAGGTGATGGTGCCCCTGTTTATCTCAATTGGCGAAAAAATTAAGGTGGATACCCGCACCGACGCCTACCTGGGCCGCGAGTAGGGGCTGCCCGAAGCCGCGCTACCGGCCCTGGGCCAGGACTGGCCTGGCTGGGTCGGGTCACCCAACTCCTGAATCAACCCTGACTAGATCGTATGAGACTTACGCCGTGGAATTAAGCGTTACCGACCTGAGAGAATTAGTCGCCGCCCTGAGCCAGAGCGATATTGTAGAGCTAACCCTCAAGAGTTCAGATTTTGAGCTTACGCTGCGTAAACCCGGTGCCATGGTGGCAACAGCGCCCTCGGTGACGCCAGGGGCTGTGCAGGAGGTGGTGGTCAGCGCCCCTGCGCCCATCGTAGAGCCGATACCAACGGCCACTACCCCGCCTGCCGTCCCGCCAGGCAAGGGCAGCGATCTAATTGCCATCAACTCCCCCATGGTGGGGACGTTTTATCGATCACCAGCCCCCGAAGAGCCGCCCTTTGTCAGCGTGGGCGATCGCATCAGCACCGGGCAGACGGTGTGCATCATCGAAGCCATGAAGCTGATGAACGAGCTGGAGGCGGAGGTGAGCGGCGAGGTCGTGGAGATCCTGGTCGACAATTCTCAGCCCGTGGAGTTTGGCCAAACCCTGATGCTGGTGCGACCCGTCTAACCTTTGCCCCGGTGTAGCCCATGACCGTTGACCAGCGCATAATCGTACCTCTGGATGTCTCCTCCGCCACGGCCGCCCTGGCCCTGGTAGAGTCTCTGCCCCAGGTGAGCTTTTGGAAGGTGGGGCTGGAGCTGTTCGTCAGTGCTGGCCCCACGCTGATTGAGGCCCTCAAGGTGCGGCAGAAGCGGGTGTTTCTCGACCTCAAGTTTCACGATATTCCCAACACCATGGCTGGGGCCTGTGCGGCGGCGGGGCACTGGGGGGTCGATCTGATCACGGTGCACACCGCCGCTGGCCGAGAGGCCCTGGTGGCGGCTCAATCGGCGGCGATCGCCGGAGCGAGCGCCGCCGGCCTGGATCCTCCCGTCCTGCTGGGGGTAACCCTGCTGACCAGCATCAGCCCCAATGCCCTGGCGGAGGAACTCAAAGTTCCCCTCGGCCTGACTGACTATGCCCTACAGATGGCCCGGCTGGCCCAGGACAGTGGCCTGGGAGGGGCAGTCTGCTCCCCCCAGGAGGCCAATCAGCTGCGGCGCTTTTTGCCCGCCGACTTTACCCTGGTGTGTCCGGGGGTGCGGCCCAGCTGGGCCAGTAGTGACGATCAGCGCCGCACGCTGACCCCGGTGCAGGCGCTGCAGGCCGGGGCTACCTACCTGGTGATTGGGCGTCCCATCACCGCTGACCCCAACCCCGCCGCCGCCTTTGAGCGCATCTGCCAAGAATGTTCCACCGCGATCGCTCCCTAGTCCGTCGTCTGCTCACGGCCCTGGGAATAGGGGTGGCGAGTAGCCTGGTTTTGGGGGGTCGTCTGGGGGCCCAGGTCCCCCCCGGCCCATCTCCTCTGCGGCCTGTTAACCGCTGCCCCAGCGACCTGGAGGGGCTGACCGCCCGACTCTTGACCGATCTGCCCAGCTACGCCAATCGGGTCGCCAGCCGCACCCTCAATCTGGCGGCCCCACCGCCGCGCCTGCCTCCCCCCAGCACGGTGATTCTTGCCAGCCCACCCGACTTTACCCCCATCGAGCTGACCGCAGCGGCCGTGCCAGTCGAGGCGGCGGACGGTGACGAGGCAGGGGGGGCCGCCTCCCCGCAGCAGGTGTTTTTTACCACCCTGGAGCGCCAGTATTGGCGGGACCAGGAGGTGCTGCTGCAAAATTACCATTGGCTGTTTCTGGTGCAGCGGCCGGAGGGCTGGTACATGACCCTGCTGTACACCAGCCTGGGGGGCTATCCAGCCGCCGGGACCACGCCACGGCCCGGCAGTCTTCGCCCGCCCACCCCGCCCCAGGAGAGCAGTCAGGGGGTAACGGGTCAGGCCATCAGGCTCTGGCTGCGGGACTGCCGGGCCGCTGTGGGCGAGGCAGAGTGACGTTCCCCCATGGCTAAGGCCGTCCCTTCGGCTGGCACTGTACCGTAGAGAGTGTCCCGTTGTCGGGCCGGACGGCCCAGGCTGGCGATCGCCCCGCGCAGCTCGGCCACCGTCATAGCGGTACCGCCCTGGGCACCAGCCATCGTGGTGATATGCTCTTCCATTAGCGTGCCGCCGATGTCGTTGCAGCCCCAGTTCAGGGCGGTGGTGGCTCCGGCCAGCCCCAGCTTCACCCAGCTGGGCTGGTGGTTGACAATCCAGTTGCCCAGGTAAATGCGGGCCACCGCCATCAGCACCAGCGCGTCGGCCAGCACCGGCTGGTCACGCCCCACTCGGCGACGCAGCGGCTTGGGGGCCTCCTGCCCCACAAAGGGCAGCACAATAAACTCGGTAATTGAGGCCGACCGACCCAATTCCATCGACAGGCGCTGTAGCTGGCGCAGTTTGTCCAGGTGGGCGATCTGCTGGGCAGGAGTTTCAATGTGGCCCGACAGCAGGGTGCTGGTGGTGGGTAGGCCAACCTCGTGGGCCAGCCCGACGATCTCAAGCCAGGTGGCAGCGTCAATTTTTTCAGGACACAGCACCCGGCGCACTTCATCGTCGAGCACCTCCGCGGCGGTGCCTGGCAGGGAGTCCACTCCCCCGTCCCGCAGGGCCAGCAGCACCTCGCGGTAGCTCAACCCGTCTTGGCGAGCGATGAACTGCACTTCCTGGGGGGAAAAGGCGTGCAGGTGCAGGCGGGGATACCTGCCTTTGATCGTTGCGGCCAGCTTCAGGTAATAGCGTAGGGAGCTGCCGTTGATCTGGGCGGCGGGGTTGAGTCCGCCCTGCATGCAAATTTCGGTCGCCCCCACGCCTACGGCCTCAGCAGCTTTTTCGAGGATGGGGGAAAAATCGAGCCAGTAGGCCCCCTCAGTTTGGGCGTCGCGGCGAAAGGCGCAGAAGCTGCAGTGCTGCTCGCAGATATTGGTGAAGTTGATGTTGCGGTTGACCACGTAGGTTACCGTGTCTCCCACCTGGCGCTGGCGCAGGGTGTCAGCCGTGGTGCGAATGGCGGCTATGGTCTCGGGGGTCTGCTGCTGCAGGAGGGCTACTCCATCGGCGGCGGAGATGTCGTCCCCAGCCAGAGCCTGAGCGAGAATCGGTTCGATATCCATAGTTAGAGAAGGTTTCTGCCCGCAACGCCATCTCTATTGTGACGGCTGTGGATAGTGACGGCTGTGGGGCGGTGGTGCCCCTAGGTTTGGTGCGAGAAAAACGCGATCGCCCCAGCAAGGCTCAGCTCCCTGGGGCGATCGCGATTGGTCAGGCTGAGCCCTAGCCGCCAGCGACAGCGGGCACGATGCTGACTTCGTCCCCATCGCTGAGGGCGGTTTCCTTGCCGTCTAGAAACCGAATATCCTCGCTGTTGACGTAGAAGTTGACAAAGCGGCGCAGTTCGCCCGCATCGTCACAAAGCCGGGCCTTGATGCCGGGACAGCTGCTCTCCAGGTCATTGAGCAGTTCCACAATCGTGCCGCCGCTGCATTCGAGGGCAGCTTGGTTGTTGGTGAACTTTTGCAGGGGAGTGGGAATCAGTACTTTGACAGCCATAGAAGTGAAGGTAAACAGAGGGTAAGTTGAGTGCGTCGGGGAGTGGCGAAGTAGGAAGTGGTAAATGCGACGTTCAAAATGCAAAGTTTTGAACGTCGCATTTTGTAGTTACCTATCCCCCTACACCGGCACCTGCTGCCATTCCAGGCGGTCCAGGGTGCGAGAGCGCTCCAGCGCCCGCTCAAAGCTCTCGAGCTTGGGCTCAATCGTGAAGGGTTCGCCAATGTAGCCCTGCACGGCCTCCTGGGTCTTCAAGCCGTTGCCGGTAATGTAGACCACCGTAGACTCATCGGGGTCAATCTTACCGGCTTCCACCAGCTTTTTGAGCACCGCGATGGTGGTGCCACCAGCGGTTTCGGTAAAGATGCCCTCGGTTTCGGCCAGCAGCTTCATGCCCTCGACCACCTCGGCGTCGGTGACCGACTCGATATTGCCGTTGGTCTTGCGGGCAATGTCGAGGGCGTAGATCCCGTCGGCGGGGTTGCCAATGGCGATCGATTTGGCGATCGTGTTGGGCTTCACGGGCGTGACAAAATCCCGACCTTCCCTAAAGGCTTGGGCAATGGGAGAGCAGCCCTCGGCCTGGGCCCCGCTGAAGCGCACCGCCTTGTCGTCGACCAGCCCCACCTTAACAAACTCCTGGAAGCCCTTGTAGATCTTGGTAAACAGAGAGCCAGAGGCCAAGGGGGCCACGATGTGGTCGGGCAGTCGCCAGCCCAACTGCTCAGCCACTTCATAGCCCAGGGTCTTGGAACCCTCGGAGTAGTAGGGGCGCAGGTTGATGTTGACAAAGCCCCAGCCGTGGGTGTTGGCCACCTCGGAACAGAGGCGGTTGACCTGGTCGTAGTTGCCCTGCACCGCCATCACGGTGGGGTTGTAAATCAGGGTGCCCAGCACCTTGCCGGCTTCCAGGTCAGCGGGGATGAAGACGCAGCAGTCCAGCCCGGCATGGGCCGCGATCGCCGCCGTGGAGTTGGCCAGGTTGCCCGTGCTGGCGCAGGAGACCGTGGTGAACCCCAGTTCCTGGGCTCGGGTCAGCGCAACCGAGACCACCCGATCTTTGAAGCTGAGGGTGGGCATGTTGACGGCATCGTTCTTGATGTAAAGCTCTTTCAGGCCCAGACGCCGGGCCAGCCGAGTCGAGCGTACCAGCGGCGTCATGCCCGTACCTACATCGATGGGGGTGTCGGTGCTGACGGGCAGGAAATCTTTGTAGCGCCAGATCGACAGCGGCCCGGCTTGAATCGTGCTGCGCGTGACCCGCTGGCGAATGGCATCGTAGTCGTAGGCTACCTCAAGGGGGCCAAAGCAGACATCTTCACAGACGTGCTTAGCACCCAGGTCGTAGGTCTCACCACACTCTCGGCACTTCAGGTTCGAAAAGGTGGGCTGGGTAGCGGTGGAGCGTTCGATGGACTGCGTCATAGCGGATTCTCTTAGGTGGTCTGGAGCAGGTGTTTTTGACATTTCGAATTTGTTATTCAGAACCTAGCACCGAAGTCAAACCCTGGTCAAACATACCCGATTTTTTTAGTCGGGTATGTGTAAGATCCTGATGCAGAATGGTTTGACATCTTTGATCAAGTCTGTTTTGGCCAAACTCCAGTCCGTCGCGGTAGGTGCCCAAGCGCGGTTCGGTTCTGGAGCTTTCGCACGGAACCCCCTGCCGATTTAGCTCAAGCTGGACTCAGCTAACCTTTGGTGGCAGAAAAACCTCTTCGGAACACAGTAAGGTAGCCTGCTATACAAACGCCTCCTGGGCAGTTGAGGTTAAGTGATTTAAAGTCATGGAACGTTTGCATTATCTAATGTGCCAGACCGACTAAACTGCTCTATGCTTGGTGCCCAAGGTAGTCTGTACTGAAGGCCTGGCCCTGGTCTCAGCGGTGTAGGTAGCGCAGCAGTTTCATTGCAGATGCCCACGGTGATGCTCTTAGCAGAACGTTTATGGTAGTGACCCAAGATAAGCCGCTTGCCAACGTCTTTCGTCAGCTCTCTGGGGGTGCATTTCCCCCTGTCGTTGAGTCCTACGATCGGGGCAAGACTATTTTTTTCCCGGGCGACCCGGCAGAGCGGGTTTATTTTTTGCTCAAGGGCGCGGTTAAGCTGTCGCGGGTATACGAGGCCGGGGAAGAGATCACGGTAGCCCTACTGCGGGAGAATAGTGTCTTTGGTGTGCTGTCGCTGATTACAGGCAACCGGTCCGATCGCTTCTATCATTCCGTAGCGTTTACACCGGTTGAGCTGTTGTCGGTGCCCATCGAGCAGGTCGAGCAGTCCCTCGAAGAAAACCCTGAGCTGGCCCTGCTGATGTTGCGAGGGCTGTCATCGCGAATTTTGCAGACTGAGATGATGATCGAAACCCTGGCCCACCGGGACATGGGATCACGCTTGGTAAGCTTCCTGCTGATTCTCTGCCGCGACTTTGGCGTACCCAGCCAGGATGGCATCACCATCGATCTCAAACTTTCTCACCAGGCGATTGCTGAGGCCATTGGGTCTACTCGGGTGACGGTCACCCGCCTCCTGGGCGATCTGCGCCAGGAAGGTATGATCTCAATATATAAAAAGAAAATTACTGTGCACGATCCGGTTAATCTAAGTCAGCAGTTTACTTAAGCCAGCGGGGTTCGAGTCCGGGGCTGGGGCTTGACCAGCCAGGTCGACTGATTGGCAAGACTAGGGCACTAAGGTCCAAACCCATGCAGTAGAGTAAATGCAAACTCCCCTGTGGCAGGTGCATGGTTTCTGGTTACGTACTGATTTTTGCGGTTCTGATCCTGGGGGGGGTGATTGCCACCCTGGGCGATCGCGTAGGCAGTCGGGTCGGCAAGGCCCGACTGAGTTTATTCAACCTTCGCCCCAGGCAAACGGCCACCCTGGTCAGCATTGCCACCGGCAGCGTAATTTCGGCCTCTACCCTGGCGCTGCTGTTTGGGGTGAGCAGCCAGCTGCGGACCGGAGTTTTTGAACTGGGGCGGATTCAGGATGACTTGGCCACCGCCGAAGCCAACTTGGCCCAGGCCCAGGCCGCTCAGGAAAACGTCGAGGCTGATTTGGAGTCCGCCACCAGGGAGCGCCAGCGAGCCCTGGGTCGGCTTCAGGAGGTGAATGAGTCGCTCAATCGAGCCGTAGCGCAGCAGGATGCCACGGAGGAACAGCTGCGCCAAACCCTGGGCCAGCTCGACACCGTCTCGCAGCAGGCAGAAACCCTGCGGCGATCAACCGCGGCGCTGCGGGTCGATCGCGATCGCCTGCTGCAGCAGCAGGCCACCATTGGTAGCCAGATTGCCCAACGCGATCGCGCCATCGCCGAACTGGACCAGCAGATTGCCCAGCGCGATCGCGCCATCGCCGAGCGTGAACAGCTCTTGGCCAGCCTGGAAGCCGAGCAAGAGTTCCTGGAGCAGCAGGTGGCGTCCCTGCAAACTCAGTTTCAGGGTCTTTTTCGTGGCAACATTGCCCTCAACCGCAACCAGGAAATTTTGTCGGGCCAGGGGCGGGCTGAAAATCGAGCTCAGGCGGAAGAGTTTGTCACTGAATTTTTGCAGCAGGCCAATCGTTTGGTCTCCCGCGCGATCGCCCCGGGTACCTTCATTGACCAGCAAATTTTGCTGATTGGCAATCGTGAAGTCGAAACTCTGATCGATCGTCTGGCCACGGGTGAAGACTACGTGGTGAGGCTGCTGTCGGCGGCCAACTACATCACGGGTGAACCCTGTGTCCTACAGCGGGGGGAGCCCTGTATTCAGGTGTTTATCGATGCAACCCCCAACCAGCAGGTGTACGCCCAGGGCGAGCGGCTAGCGACGGTCACCCTGGACCCACCACCCTTTGGCGATCGCCAGCTGGTTGAACGGCTCAATCTGCTGCTGGCTGCGACCCAGTTTCGGGCTCGCCAGGACGGTGTCGTGAGCGATTCTCTTCAGGTGGCCGACAATCGCCCCGAAACCATTCTCAACTTTCTGGAAGCTGTACAGCAGTCTGGGCAGGCCGTCGACTTTCAGGCCATTGCGGCTAGAGACATTTTCACGGCAGGACCTGTCCAAATTCACCTGGCGGCTGTGCGCGATGGCCGCATTCTGTTTCAAACCCGTCCGGTGAGTGGAGGGCTGGAAAACGGCGGCGATCGCCCCGATTTTTGACAGCTGGTAGCGCTTGAGGATCCACCGCCAATTATCTTTGGCGGCGAATATTTAATAATGTCTAAAAAAATTTGCAGATAGTTACCATCTGCACTCACTTCGATACTGTGGGGATCACCTGTGATTAGAATTAGCCTAATCGTTAAGCGACTAATCGACTGCTTTTAACTCTGGTCTGCGTTAAGCAGACAAACTTTAATATATCTGGAGCGATCCCATGAAATTTGAGGATATTTATCAGTTCTTCGAGGATCCACCGCCCATCTACCTCAACAAAGAGCTTGCCGTTTGCTACGTGCTGTCGGTGTTGCTCCAGCAAGATTCCTACGGTACTGAGTTAATTCAGCGGTTGACTCACCACTACCCCCACTATCGCCTGTCCGACACGGTACTGTACGGGGCACTCAAGTTTTTAGAAGACGAAAATGCCATAGACGGCTACTGGAAAAAGGTGGAAGGTCGGGGTCGCCCCCGTCGTATGTACCGCCTCAACCCCGACTGGCGGTTACAAGCCGAAGAACTGGCCGAGTTCTGGAAAACCTATATGGGCGATCCTGTCCGGCCCACCACGTCCCAAAGCCCTGCTTACTCATCACCCGGGCGCTGACGGTGTTCGAATGGCCTAACCCGCCTATGGCTCGGTCATTTAATCACCTCGATCTACCTGCCCCTGGATCTACCTGAACAAGCCATCATTTCGTACCCTAGAAAGGTACAACTGATGGCCCAACCGTGACCGAAACCGTAACCTATTCAACTCTGCTTCTGACCCTGCTGATGGTGGTAGGGTTAGTCTTTTTTATTCGCGCCTCTACCAAAGATCGGCTGGAAACCCTCACCCTAGCTCGTCCCGTTGCGCCGCTGACCCTGCTCCAAACGCTGACGACCCACTTTGAAGCACGGGCTTACAGTGTAGCGCTAGCCGATGCCGAAGCCCAGCGTTTTGTCCTGCGGGGCCGAGTGCGACCAAGCTTATTTCTAGCCAGCTTTTTGACCCTCCTGGCCGCCGTGGGTGGACTGTGCTTGGCGCTGGTGTTGACCAATCTCTGGCCCACCACCGGAGCGATCGCCTGGGGACTGGTTGGGATCGCCCCGGCAGCCGGTTGGTTCTACTGGAAAGGATCCGATCGCGACGAAGAAATTGTGCTCCAGGTGCAGCCCGAGGCATCCTCGGAGGACCCCACCCGTCCCTCTGCCACGGTAACCATTACGGCCCACCGGGACGAACTTGCGGTCCTAGAGCAGGAGATGAGCCGTTAGGGACAAAAAAAGCTAGCCCTCAGGGCTAGCTTTTGGTTTTAAGTTAATGACTCAGTCAACCTGCTGAACCAGCAAAGCCTGTCAGCGGGTCATCGATCTCAATGAGTCAGACTCTCTAGGGCTGAAGATTCTTCTTCGTCTTCGCCAAGCAGTACCCGCAGACTGGGGAAGAGAAAGTGGTTCTCTTCGACGTACTGGGCTCCAAACAGACCCTTCTCGGCCCAAAAGTACCGGTCAGTAGTATGCTCGTTCCGTTTAACCAGCAGCAGGGCTGGGGGGGCGATGCCCTCGGAATGAATAAAATTCCGAGCTGCGGTTACGGGTTTTTCGTTGCCGCTCTCAATACTATACTGAGGAACAGCCTCTAAGATGCGACGGCCTTCTAAGCGACGACGACTCTTACGCTTGCGTCTCCTTGCCAAGTTGCCTACCTCCCTCTCAGTGGATATTTGGATGTAGTTTCGGTTACAAAATTTGTTAACCAGGCCAAGTATATAGGCTCAAAATAAGAATTTCAACTTCTCTTAAAAATCGGGTCGAACACGTTGAAATCCATGACTTGTAACGGTTACAAGGGTATTTGGCAGAGCTAAGCCTGAACAGAATTGTTAAAAAATTGACAAAACTTCAATTTTTCTTCCGTCAAACTCTTAAGTTGCTCTGCCATGATGGGCTCCCCTAGCTCCGAATTCATAGCCCTTTGTCAGTCTCAGGTTCTGCTGGTGACCCAGGCTCTAGGGGCCATGTCGACCGTTGTCTACCTGGCCGAAACTGCGGCCGATTCTGCCAATCCGGCGCTGGTGCCCCTGGTCGCTTATCCCGAAACCGCCGAGCTTTGGAGCGGTCTGCGCGAGGGGTTGGCGGCTGTCTCTGAGGTCGACGGTGAGATCGAGAGCGAGGATAGCAGGGGGGGGGATGACTCGTCTCAGCTGGCTGTTCGGCTGAGCAACTGGCCCCAGACTCCTCATAGTCCAGGGGGCAAACTGTCGCCTTCCCCTCAGCGTGAGGAGCAGCGGGAGAGTAGAACGATTTCACCTCCCATGCGGAGAACGCCCCCAGGACTGGAGGCCGATCCGGTGGCCTACCCGCTGGTACTACCTCTGGCCCACGAGGGGGTTGTACTGGGCGTAATGGTCAGCACCCGCGAGGCTCAGCCCTGGACACCTGAAGATTGTCAGCAGGCGGAGCAGGCGGCTAATACGCTGGCGATCGCCTGCGTGATGGATCAGCGCAACCAGTGGCTACAGCGCCAGCTCAACCAGCGCCAGCTCAGTCAGTCCACCCAGTCTGAGACCTTCCACGATCTGCTGCACCAGTTTCGTAACCCGCTGACGGCACTGCAGACCTTCGGCAAGCTGATGGTTAAACGGCTACCGGCTGAGGATGGCAATCGTCCCATCGCCGAAGGTATTGTGCGCGAAAGCCGCCGCCTACAGGATCTGGCTCAGCACTTCGACGATGCTGTAGCTACGGGTGATGAACTGCTCACCCAGCCCACGAGTCCTTCGCTCAGCGGGCTGCTGTTGCCGGGCAGCGCCGAAGATGCCGCTAGGCCTGCGCCCGGCGAGGATCAGGCTATCGCCGCCGACAGGCTGGCTATTGCGCCTACTCAGGGGCATGGGCTGGGGCGATCGCTAGCGGTAAGACCTGGTTCAATTGTCGATGTGGCCCTTCCCCTGGTGCAGTCCACTTTGCCCCTGGTGCAGGAGCGCGGGCTGCATATGGTACACCACATTCCCAGTGCGCTTCCCCAGGTCTGGCTTGACCCCGCTGCCCTGGGGGAGGTGCTGCACAACCTGATCGACAATGCACTGAAGTATGCCTCCCCCGGATCGCTAGTTTGGGTCACCGCCGGTTTGGTGCAGCGGTTGAATGCCCAGGTCTTTCAAGGTATTGCGGTGGGGGATACCGGGGCCGGCATTCCCCTGGCCGATCAGCCGCAGCTTTTTACCCGTCACTTTCGGGGCGTGCAGGCCCAGGGGGATATTCCCGGTACAGGGCTGGGGCTAGCGATTGTGCAGGACCTGGTGCAGGGAATGGGTGGGCATGTGGAGCTGATCAGCCCGGTGCAGGGTACCCCGTGGTTACCGCCAGAGTCCGCCGCCTACCCCCCCTATCCCGGCACGCTGTTTGTAGTCTGGCTGCGATCGCTCGATACCGCGATCGATACCTGAAGATCGCCGCCCAGGGCGGAGGCTCTGGATGCTTGAGCTGAAACCCTCAGGATTCCTCACGTTGAGCGTTACATTGAGCGTTGCAATGGGAACTCCACCCTGGCTTGCTGTGCCCAGGGCTACTAAAGCCGCTTCCATAGGAGAATGGGACCAGACTGGCTTACCCAGTCACTCGCTTTGTCCTCATCAATCTCGCTGTAACCCATGGCCATACCCCTCTCCCCCGCCCTCTCCATTCGGCCCACCGCCCTCCCTCCCCTGGTGGTACCCGAGCGTCTGCTGTTGGGGCCGGGCCCATCTAACGCAGATCCCCGCGTAATTGCGGCGATGAATCAGCAGCCCATTGGCCACCTCGACCCCGTCTACCTGGAGATGATGGATGAGGTGCAAGACCTGCTGCGCTACACCTGGCAGACCACCAATCCTTTGACCTATGCGGTGGCCGGTACCGGGTCGGCGGCCATGGAGGCCACCCTGGCCAATGCAGTTGAACCAGGCGATCGCGTTCTCGTCTGTGTGAAAGGGTATTTTGGGCACCGCCTGGTCGATATGGCCCGTCGCTACGGCGCCGACGTGGTCACCCTCCACCGGCCCTGGGGCGAAGCCTTCACCCTTGACGAACTGACCACGGCACTGGCAGAACATCGGCCTGCGGTGCTAGCGATTGTCCACGCCGAAACCTCCACCGGCGTGCGTCAGCCCCTTGAGGGGTTAGGCTCTGCCTGCGCGGCCCACGACTGCCTGCTACTGGTGGATACCGTCACCAGCCTGGGCGGTGTCCCCATATTTCTCGACGATTGGCACGTGGATCTCGCCTACAGCTGTGGCCAGAAGGGCTTGAGCTGTGCTCCTGGCATATCCCCCTTCACCATGAGCCCCCGCGCCGTGGCCAAACTGGAGCGCCGCCGCCAGCCCGTCGCCAACTGGTATCTCGATGCCGCCCTGCTGCGCAAGTACTGGGGGCCAGAGCGGGTCTATCACCACACCGCTCCGGTCAACCTCACCTATGCTCTGCGCGAAGCCCTGCGCTTGCTGGCTGAAGAAGGCCTAGAAGCCCGCTGGCAGCGTCACCAGCAAACCGCTGAATACTTCTGGTCTGGTCTGGCCGACCTCGGCCTCACCTGTCATGTGGAAGAATCGCTGCGATTGCCCACGCTGACCACGGTGCGCGTACCCGACGGCGTCGATGCTAAAGCAGTGAGCCGTCAACTCATGGCCGACTACAACATTGAAGTCGGGGGCGGCCTGGGCGAACTGGGTGGTAAAGTGTGGCGCATCGGCCTGATGGGCTACAACAGCCAGCCCGAGCACGTCGATACCCTCCTGCACGCCCTGGGCACGGTGCTGCGCCAATCGAATTAGCGCTAATCGGCGATCCCATGCAACACATCCCGAGGGGCGAACAGCCGTTCGCCCTTACCCAAGTCTAAGCTTGATCCTGAACTTGCTTTGGCTAGCCCCCAGTTGGGCTGGGTAAACACCGTTTGCCCCTACGCCAAAAACCCTTTAGAAACCGGGGGTACGGAGCTCGAATCCCTAAGTCCCTAGGCCACGTTCTGTTGGCTTTCCTCCAACAGCGGAAAACCCAGCTTCTCTCGCTGCTCCAGGTAAAGCTGCGCCACCCGCCGCGCCAGCCCCCGCACCTGACGAATATAGCGGGTGCGCTCCGTCACCGAAATCACCCCCCGCGCATCCAGCAGGTTAAAGGTGTGGGAGCACTTCAACACATAGTCATAGCTGGGCAGCACCAGCCCTCGATCCATCAGCTGCTCCGCCTCCTGCTGATACAGGTCGAATAGCGTAAACAGCAGCTCTGGATTTGACGCCTCAAAGTTGTAGGTGGAGTTCTCAATCTCCGCCTGCATGTAGATATCGCCGTAGGTGAGCTGGTCGTTCCACTGGATTTTGGCGATCGCATCCACCTCCTGCAGGTACATCGTCAATCGCTCCAGCCCATAGGTCAGCTCGATCGACACCGGGCGGCAGTCAATCCCCCCGCACTGCTGAAAGTATGTGAACTGGGTAATCTCCATCCCATCCAGCCACACCTCCCAGCCCACGCCCCAGGCGCCCACCGCCGCATCCTCCCAGTTGTCCTCCACAAAGCGAATGTCGTGGTCTTCGGGTTTAATCCCCAGCGATCGCAGCGACTCTATATAGGTTTCCTGAATGTCGCTCGGCGAGGGCTTAATCAACACCTGGTACTGAAAGTAGTGCTGATAACGGTTTGGATTCTCTCCGTAGCGCCCATCCGCCGGGCGGCGACAGGGCTCCGCGTAGGCTACGGCCCAGGGTTCCGGCCCCAGCGCTCGCAAAAACGTATGGGGACTCTTGGTGCCCGCTCCCTTCTCCGTATCGTAAGGCTGCATAATTACGCAGCCCTGCTTAGCCCAAAAATCATTTAGCGTCGCAATCACAGACTGAAAATGCACGATCAATCCCCAGCTACTAACCCACGTTCAAAACCTACAGTCTCTAATAGTATTCAACAGCAGCCGCTCTAAACCAAATTCAGTTGCGGCGCCAGGCCCGACCTAATAACAGGCAGGGGCCACCGCCGCCGATGCTTGGCCGTTAGAAACTAGCTGGTGATAGCTCAGAGGACAGCCAGAAGACTGTCTGTGTCCCCAATTACAAATTCACCTTAAGGTCGCGCTAACGCCCTTAATCCTTGCCCAGAGACAATTTCACCACGCTATCCCTACCGTCCTTTTCCCGTGGCCAACCCCCAGATACGGGGTCGTACAAAAGAATTTTTTCGAAAAAGAAGGGAAGATCTTGAGTTCAGAGGCCAACAAAACGCTTGAATCGCCTGTGGTGTGGGCGTTTTGAAACCCCGGAAAAATTTTTGGCAAAGGTGTTGACACCCAGGCTTAATCTAGATATATTGATAAAGCGCCTGAGGGGAGCGGTTCAAGCGACTGTTTCACCGAGGGTTAGCGGAGAACCTCGACAACTACATAGTCTAGAAACAAAGCCAAGGTTCCTGTCAAGGATTAAATTGGTCTAATGGTAGCAGGAATGCTGAATTAGGTCAAGCAAGACAGAACGGATACTGAGGTATCCGGGATTCGAACATCTGACTCTAATCTCATGGAGTCGATTGTTGTTAGCTCTTTAGGGAGTTGATAACTAACATGGAGAGTTTGATCCTGGCAGATACCCCTGGTGCGGCAACTCTTAGCCAATGACCTGTGCAAGCTGAAAATTCTGGTTGCAACCAAGCCCAATGACCAACTTCGAGCTGGCTCTATTTTATAGAGCTGAAAATGACGATAGCTTCTTAGCGAAGCCGCTGCCGGAGCCAAAAATCGAGCAGTGGC
The DNA here is from genome assembly GCF_000763385.1 of Leptolyngbya sp. KIOST-1. NCBI lineage: Bacteria > Bacillati > Cyanobacteriota > Cyanophyceae > Leptolyngbyales > Leptolyngbyaceae > Leptolyngbya > Leptolyngbya sp. KIOST-1. The sequence goes on along the minus strand of NZ_JQFA01000004.1, from coordinate 1,873,142 downwards.
AGGGCGATGCGGTAGCCAAACTGAGGGCCATAGATCAGTCCCTTTTCTTCCAGGCTGGTTAGGGCACCCTGCAGGCCGCTTAGCGGAGAACCTCGACAACTACATAGTCTAGAAACAAAGCCAAGGTTCCTGTCAAGGATTAAATTGGTCTAATGGTAGCAGGAATGCTGAATTAGGTCAAGCAAGACAGAACGGATACTGAGGTATCCGGGATTCGAACATCTGACTCTAATCTCATGGAGTCGATTGTTGTTAGCTCTTTAGGGAGTTGATAACTAACATGGAGAGTTTGATCCTGGCTCAGGATGAACGCTGGCGGCGTGCTTAACACATGCAAGTCGAACGGGATCTTCGGATCTAGTGGCGGACGGGTGAGTAACGCGTGAGGATCTGCCCTTAGGATGGGGACAACCACTGGAAACGGTGGCTAATACCCAATGTGCCGAGAGGTGAAACATTAATGGCCTGAGGATGAACTCGCGTCTGATTAGCTAGTTGGTGAGGTAAGGGCTCACCAAGGCGACGATCAGTAGCTGGTCTAAGAGGATGATCAGCCACACTGGGACTGAGACACGGCCCAGACTCCTACGGGAGGCAGCAGTGGGGAATTTTCCGCAATGGGCGCAAGCCTGACGGAGCAACGCCGCGTGAGGGAGGAAGGCCTTAGGGTTGTAAACCTCTTTTCTCTGGGAAGAAGACCTGACGGTACCAGAGGAATAAGCCTCGGCTAACTCCGTGCCAGCAGCCGCGGTAAGACGGAGGAGGCAAGCGTTATCCGGAATTATTGGGCGTAAAGCGTCCGCAGGCGGTTTTTTAAGTCTGTTGTCAAAGGTCACAGCTCAACTGTGGATCGGCAATGGAAACTGGGGAACTTGAGTGTGGTAGGGGTAGAGGGAATTCCCGGTGTAGCGGTGAAATGCGTAGATATCGGGAAGAACACCAGTGGCGAAGGCGCTCTACTGGGCCACAACTGACGCTGAGGGACGAAAGCTAGGGGAGCGAAAGGGATTAGATACCCCTGTAGTCCTAGCTGTAAACGATGGATACTAGGTGTTGGACGTATCGACCCGTGCAGTACCGTAGCTAACGCGTTAAGTATCCCGCCTGGGGAGTACGCACGCAAGTGTGAAACTCAAAGGAATTGACGGGGGCCCGCACAAGCGGTGGAGGATGTGGTTTAATTCGATGCAACGCGAAGAACCTTACCAAGGCTTGACATGTCGCGAATCTCTGAGAGATCAGAGAGTGCCTTCGGGAGCGCGAACACAGGTGGTGCATGGCTGTCGTCAGCTCGTGTCGTGAGATGTTGGGTTAAGTCCCGCAACGAGCGCAACCCACGTTTTTAGTTGCCAGCATTCAGTTGGGCACTCTAAAGAGACTGCCGGGGACAACTCGGAGGAAGGTGTGGACGACGTCAAGTCATCATGCCCCTTACGTCTTGGGCTACACACGTCCTACAATGCTACAGACAGAGGGCAGCGAGCGCGCGAGTGCAAGCAAATCCCATAAACTGTGGCTCAGTTCAGATTGCAGGCTGCAACTCGCCTGCATGAAGGCGGAATCGCTAGTAATCGCCGGTCAGCATACGGCGGTGAATACGTTCCCGGGCCTTGTACACACCGCCCGTCACACCATGGGAGTTGGCCACGCCCGAAGTCGTTACTCTAACCGTTCGCGGAGGAGGGCGCCGAAGGCAGGGCTGATGACTGGGGTGAAGTCGTAACAAGGTAGCCGTACCGGAAGGTGTGGCTGGATCACCTCCTTTTAGGGAGACCTACCCTTGATAACTCCGAACCATTGTTATTAGGAGTATCGAGCGGTCACTCTAGGTCGGTCAGGACTTTGAGTCGAGTTTCTAGACTATGGTTGAGGTTTTGTTTAACCAACAGAACCCGGGCTATTAGCTCAGGTGGTTAGAGCGCACCCCTGATAAGGGTGAGGTCCCTGGTTCGAGTCCAGGATGGCCCACTGCGTGGGGGTTTAGCTCAGTTGGTAGAGCGCCTGCTTTGCAAGCAGGATGTCAGCGGTTCGAGTCCGCTAACCTCCACCACGAAAGGACGGATTGAATTCAGCACAGTATGTGTTTCTTGAATTATCAAGAGGATACATAGTCTGCTGGGTGAGAGCCCGGCTAAGAACCTTGACAACTGAATAGTGAGAGAAGTGTAAGGTAGTACACACAGAACATTCAAAGTTCGTTGAGAGAAGAGTGAATTTTGTTGGGTAACACCAATGAAAGGAAGGTCAAGCTACAACGGGCTCACGGTGGATACCTAGGCACGCAGAGGCGAAGAAGGACGTGGTTACCGACGATACGCTTCGGGGAGCTGGAAGCAAGCATTGATCCGAAGATTTCCGAATGGGGCAACCCTGTATACGGCCACCTGAATCCATAGGGTGGCGCGAGCGAACGCAGCGAACTGAAACATCTTAGTAGCTGTAGGAAGAGAAAGAAAACTCGATTCCCGTAGTAGCGGCGAGCGAACTGGGAAGAGCCTAAACCAGTGGTTTTTACCACTGGGGTTGTGGGACAGCGATATGGACTCGAGCGGTTAGACGAAGCATTGGAATGATGCACCAGAGAAGGTGAAAGTCCTGTAGTCGAAAACTTAACGATACTAGCTGAATCCCGAGTAGGTCGGGGCACGAGAAATCCCGATTGAATCCGCGAGGACCACCTCGTAAGGCTAAATACTCCTGCGTGACCGATAGTGAACCAGTACCGCGAGGGAAAGGTGAAAAGAACCCCGGGAGGGGAGTGAAATAGAACATGAAACCGTGAGCCTACAAGCAGTTAGAGCCCGATTAAACGGGTGATAGCGTGCCTGTTGAAGAATGAGCCGGCGACTTATAGGGTCTGGCAGGTTAAAGCGGAAATGCTGAAGCCAAAGCGAAAGCGAGTCTGAATAGGGCGATAGTCAGATTTTATAGACCCGAACCCGGGTGATCTAACCATGGCCAGGATGAAGCTTGGGTGATACCAAGTGGAGGTCCGAACCGACTGGCGTTGAAAAGCCAGCGGATGAGCTGTGGTTAGGGGTGAAATGCCAATCGAACCCGGAGCTAGCTGGTTCTCCTCGAAATGTGTTGAGGCACAGCGGTATCGATTATATACGGGGGGTAAAGCACTGATTCGGTGCGGGCTGCGAGAGCGGTACCAAATCGAGTCAAACTCAGAATACCCGTAGCACACGATGCCAGTCAGACGGTGGGGGATAAGCTTCATCGTCGAAAGGGAAACAGCCCAGACCACCAGCTAAGGTCCCCAAATGGATGCTAAGTGATAAAGGAGGTGGGATTGCAGAGACAACCAGGAGGTTTGCCTAGAAGCAGCCATCCTTAAAAGAGTGCGTAATAGCTCACTGGTCAAGCGATCCTGCGCCGAAAATGAACGGGGCTAAGCATCCTACCGAAGCTGTGGACTTGCGTTTACGCAAGTGGTAGAGGAGCGTTCTGTACGAGTTGAAGCGTTAGCGAGAGCAGGCGTGGATTGTACAGAAGTGAGAATGTCGGCTTGAGTAGCGAAAATGTAGGTGAGAATCCTACACCCCGAAATCCCAAGGGTTCCTCCGGAAGGCTCGTCCGCGGAGGGTTAGTCGGGACCTAAGGCGAGGCCGAAAGGCGTAGTCGATGGACAACGGATTAATATTTCCGTACCTGATTTGGATTGTGGCGGGGGACGGAGAAGGCTAAGACAGCCGGATGATGGTTACCGGTTTAAGTGTCCGAGGTGCTGAGAGACGGCGAAAACGTCTTGAGCTGAGGCACGAGTACGACCCGTTACGACGGGGAAGTGTCTGACGTCAGGCTTCCAAGAAAAGCCCGAACCACGTTAATTCAAATGAGCCCGTACCCTAAACCGACACAGGTGGGAAGGTAGAGTATACCGAGGGGCGCGAGATAACTCTCTCTAAGGAACTCGGCAAAATGGCCCCGTAACTTCGGGAGAAGGGGTGCCACCGAGAGGTGGTCGCAGTGAAGAGTCCCAGGCGACTGTTTACCAAAAACACAGGTCTCCGCTAAGTCGCAAGACGATGTATGGGGGCTGACGCCTGCCCAGTGCCGGAAGGTTAAGGAAGTTGGTCAGGGTTTTCGAACCTGAAGCTAGCGACTGAAGCCCCGGTGAACGGCGGCCGTAACTATAACGGTCCTAAGGTAGCGAAATTCCTTGTCGGGTAAGTTCCGACCCGCACGAAAGGCGTAACGATCTGGGAGCTGTCTCGGAGAGAGGCTCGGCGAAATAGGAATGTCTGTGAAGATACGGACTACCTGCACCCGGACAGAAAGACCCTATGAAGCTTTACTGTAGCTTGGTATTGGGTTCGGGCTTTAATTGCGCAGGATAGGTGGGAGACTATGAAGTCGTCCTTGTGGGGATGATGGAGTCACTGGTGAGATACCACTCTATTAAGGCTAGAATTCTAACCTTGACCCGTTATCCGGGCAGGGGACAGTATCAGGTGGGCAGTTTGACTGGGGCGGTCGCCTCCTAAATGGTAACGGAGGCGCGCAAAGGTTCCCTCAGGCTGGTTGGAAATCAGCCATTGAGTGTAAAGGCATAAGGGAGCTTGACTGCGAGACTGACAAGTCGAGCAGGTACGAAAGTAGGCCTTAGTGATCCGACGGTTCCGCGTGGAAGGGCCGTCGCTCAACGGATAAAAGTTACTCTAGGGATAACAGGCTGATCTCCCCCAAGAGTTCACATCGACGGGGAGGTTTGGCACCTCGATGTCGGCTCATCGCAACCTGGGGCTGTAGTCGGTCCCAAGGGTTGGGCTGTTCGCCCATTAAAGCGGTACGTGAGCTGGGTTCAGAACGTCGTGAGACAGTTCGGTCCATATCCGGTGCAGGCGTAGGAACATTGAGAGGAGTCTTCCTTAGTACGAGAGGACCGGGAAGAACGCACCGCTGGTGTACCTGTTATCGTGCCAACGGTAAACGCAGGGTAGCCAAGTGCGGAGAGGATAACCGCTGAAAGCATCTAAGTGGGAAGCCCACCTCAAGATGAGTGTTCCCATGGCATAAGCCAGTAAGGTCACGGGTAGACCACCCGTTAATAGGCGCTAGATGGAAGTCCAGCAATGGATGTAGTCGAGGCGTACTAACAGACCGAGGGCTTGACCTCATCACAGATTCACTCAACGAATCAAGCATGGCTGTGTGCACAGCCCCATTTCTCTCACATTCAGTTCTTCAAGGAACTTAAACAACACAATATTGAAGCAATTAACGCTTTCCTGGTGTCTTTGGCGCTGTGGTCCCACTCTGACCCATCCCGAACTCAGACGTGAAACGCAGCTGCGGCGAAGATAGTGAGGGGGTTGCCCCTTGTCAAAATAGCTCGATGCCAGGTCCTCTTTTGAAACAGCGCCACATCATCACGATATGGCGCAGTTTTGCTTTTCAGTTTGTTGATTAATAGGGCAGATCTTGAAGGCCTTCAGCCTTACGATACTACAGAAGCCCTAGAGCGCACCGTACCTCAGGTGAATGTCTATGCCCGGGTCGCCCCTGAGCACAAGCTTCGCATCGTGCAGGCGCTGCAAAGCCAGGGGGAATTTGTCGCCATGACGGGCGACGGCGTCAACGATGCCCCCGCCCTGAAGCAGGCCGACATCGGCATTGCCATGGGCATCACCGGCACCGACGTTAGCAAAGAAGCCAGCGATATGGTGCTGCTGGACGACAACTTTGCCACCATCGTTGCGGCTACCGAGGAGGGGCGAGTCGTCTACGACAATATTCGCCGCTTCATTAAATACATCCTGGGCAGCAATATCGGTGAGGTCCTCACGATCGCCGCTGCGCCCCTGATCGGCCTGGGCGGTGTGTGGCGCTGTGGTCCCACTCTGACCCATCCCGAACTCAGACGTGAAACGCAGCTGCGGCGAAGATAGTGAGGGGGTTGCCCCTTGTCAAAATAGCTCGATGCCAGGTCCCCTTTTGAAAAGGCGTCCAACCGTATGAGGTTGGACGCCTTTTTGTATTCGTATAGTTAACGCCTTAGGGGACGTAGTCAAAGAGGGCGTCTAGGTAGATGCGGTTGACATCGCGATCGCAGTTGCTATCCTGCATTAGAAACAGCGACAGGGCGGCGCAGAAGACCCGGTGCTGGTTCCAGGCTGGGTTGCCGTCAAGATAAACCTGCAAGGCCTCGTACAGTTCCTCGGGCACTTCGGCCATTAGGCTAACGGTGGTTTGGGTCGAATTCAGGGTCATGGGGTGCTGCCTTTTTCGAGAGAAACGCAAGCTGGTGAACGATAAAGGAGGGTGTAATTGGAAATGGCACGACCGGAAGTTGGGTGTACAGAGGGTTCCAGTTGTTTTGAATTGCCCAGGGCAAGCACTGCTGTACTGGCAGCAAACTTGTGATGGGCTCAGTTAACCCCTCCCACGGCAATGACGGTATCTGCTTAAAACAACCAGGGAGAACGCTAGGGCCGACCAACGCCCACGGCAAAGCTAGGCTATGTTTTAAAACCCTTAGAAAACCTTGATCCCTCGTAGGAGAAAATCAGGCTTTGACCAAGCTTTAAAACACGCCCTAGTACCTACTGCGGTTTTGCCAAAGTCTGAAACAGGTAACCCACGATTAGTTTTATCGCCAGGTTTTGGGGACCTAGGTCACAGGGCTTCGCTTTGCCAGTCGCATCATTCTGCCGAACTCTCCGGATGCTGTCAATCTTGCTTTACCGATAGGTTTGAGCTAAGCAGTTGTGGTTCCCACGACAGGATAAGGGTTCTGCCGATCGCCCAGGCGGGCAGAGGCCGATCGCGGCGAATTGGGCAAGCGCTGGCCTCAGATGTCGCGTTTCCCCCAGGTGCCGCTACATCCTCAGACTGCTGTAAGAAGTTGGGGAAAAGCTGGGGAAAACCTTGGGGAGGTTGGGGAAAACCCTGGGAAAACTCGGCCCTAAAATTTTGTTTTGTAATGTTTTGCCCGATTGGGGCTTGACGATTAGCTTAGATGTTGCTCTAGCCGATGATTTCGAGGCGGACAGTGGGGGAGCCGTTAATCTTTTGTATTGTTGCTGGAGCGGAGGGAATCGGTGGCCCCGTCCAGGGCCAGGGGTGAGGTCGGTACCGGCGGCCAGCGCACATCCCATAGGGCCCAGGTGCCCACCGTCAGCAGCAGAGCGATAGTTGGGGTTCGCCAGGGCAATGCTGAGCGATCGCCCGACCAACTCAACTGAGGGCTGCCCTCGCCGGCCATGAAGCCATGCAGTCGATCCCCAAGGGCTGCGGCTGAGAGGGGCGATCGCACCTCGGGGAGGACAATCTGCCGATTGGAGCCCAGCAGCGTCAGGCGGTGACAGAAACGCACCCCGCCGCGCGGCGTTTTGTCGCACAGCTCTGAGCTGATGGCAATATCTTGTAGGGTAAGCGGCTGTGGGCGGGCCAGCCAACCCCAGGGCTGCGGGTGGCTGGCCTGGCAGTAGACCTGCCCGGAGGCGGCGCGATCGCAAACGACATGGCTGGGGCCAGGCAGACTCAACGCCCACACCCCTAGCAGGGCAACACAGAGCACCAGCCCCAGGGGCAGGCGTCGCAGACTGGCGAACCAGCGGTGTGATGATTTTGTGGCTGACGGTTCGGTTGCGGGTGGCTCGGTTGCCGATGGCTCTTTCATCGCATTCTGCCCTGACTCGATCAACTGCTGACCCCATCCTGCCACAGCGGTGAACCCAGTCCCTTGCGCTCTCAGCCAGATTAGGGCATGCTCAGGTTGCCGGAGACAGGTGAGGGGATAGTGGCCAGTGGTCGGTCAGGGGGGATGGCCCAAGTTAGCTGGCGCCCTCCACCGCGCAGTTGATTTTTCCGCACTGAATTTCACACTATGGGCAAACACATTGTCATTACTGGGGTGAGCCAGGGCCTGGGCCGGGCTATGGTTGAGGGCTTTGTGGCCGAGGGGCACCGGGTGTCGGGCTGCGCCCGCCGCTCCAAGGCGGTAGCGGACCTGGCGACTCATTACCCTGCCCCGCACCAGTTTACCGCTGTCGATGTGTGTGACGACACAGCAGTACAGGCCTGGGCTGAAGCCGCCATGGACGCTAATGGGCTGCCCGACCTGGTGATTAATAATGCCGGGCTGGTGAACCGCCCCGCGCCCCTCTGGAGCGTGCCCGTTGACGAGTGCGACGCTGTGATTGCCGTCAACCTCAGCGGTGTCTGTAATGTGATTCGCCACTTTGCCCCGCCTATGGTTGAGCGGCGATCGGGTATTTTTGTCAACTTCAGCTCGGGCTGGGGACGATCGACTTCCCCTGGAGTTGCCCCCTACTGTGCTACCAAGTGGGGCGTTGAGGGACTGACTCAGGCCCTCGCCCAGGACCTGCCTGCTGGGATGGCGGCGGTAGCCCTCAACCCCGGCATTATTCACACCGCCATGCTGGAAACTTGCTACGGTGACGATGCGGCGGCCTATACCCCGATCGCCGTCTGGGTCAAGGCCGCGGTGCCCTATATTCTCAGCATTCAGCCCGGGGATAATGGGCGGGCCTTGACGGTGCCAGGCTAAGGAGCGGTGACGGGCAGGGCAAAAGGGCTCGATGGCGGAGGTCAGGGGGCAACCAGGGCCTCGTGCACGACTTGGATTAACTCTTCAACCGTGTAAGGCTTGGGCAAAAACCGCTGCACCTCAAGGGATTTCATCCAGGACAGGGTGGGGTTGTGGTACGGGAGACCGCTGACCACAATGCCTCGCACATGGGGATTGAGCTTTTGCAAAATACGAAAGGTGGTCACTCCGTCCAGGGCAGGCATCATCATGTCCATGATGACCAGGCCGATATCGTTTTGGTGTTGGGTGTAGAGGGCGATCGCGTCTACCCCATCGGCGGCGGTCAGGACACGGTAGTTGTAGGCTTCGAGAGATGCCCGGGTCACCTCTCGAATGGGAGCCTCATCGTCAACCACCAAAATCAACTCCTGGTTGCCCGCCAGGGTTTCTGAATCGCTGAGATTTGAGTCTTTGGTGGCGATCGCCGCGGGCAAAAAGAGCTTGAACTGAGTCCCCTGGCCCAGGGTACTGGACACGGTCATAAACCCACGATGGCTTTTAATAATGCCCAGGGCGGTGGACAGCCCCAAGCCGGTGCCGCTGCCAACTTCTTTACTGGTGAAAAAGGGTTCAAAAATGCGATCGATTAACTCAGGTGCAATGCCGCAGCCGCTATCGGTAACGGCAATGGCAATGTATTTTCCGACTCTGGCGTCTAGGTTAGTGCGGATATAGGTTTCATCTAGGGTGAGGTTTTCAGCCGTGATCGTCAGGGTGCCGCCCTCGGGCATGGCGTCGCGGGCGTTGACGCACAGGTTCATCAACACCTGGTGAATTTGGGTTGGATTTCCGGTGATGGTCCAGAGATCCTTGGGAATATCGACCTCTAGCTCGATTGATTTAGGAAAGGTTTCGCGAATGATCTGCTGAATTTCTCGAATCAGGTGACTCGCTTGCAAAATGGTATCGTTACCTTCAACTCCCCGAGCAAAAGACAGCACCTGTTTGATAATTTCGGCCCCTCGTCGGGCATTTGTTTCAAGTACCTGGAGCATGTGCAGACTGCGATCGTCGAGATTGTCTGCCTTCATCTGCAGGAGCTGGGCCGTCGTCAAAACCGGCGTCAAAATATTGTTGAGATCATGGGCAATGCCGCTGGCCAGGGTGCCAATACTCTCCAATCGTTGAGCCCGAAAAAACTGGGCCTCAAGCTGTTTTTTGTCGGTAATATCGGTACTGACTACGAGAATAGATTGGGGTTGTTCTTCGTCGTCACGCACCAAGGTCCAGCGACTTTCTACGGTGATGTTTTGCCCGGCTTTTGTCACTTGATTTAGCTCTCCCTGCCATTCCCCTTCCAGCAACAGCTGCTGCTGTGCTGCTTCAGTTTGGGCGGTCGAATTGTGGTAGAGCAGCTCAAAGGCTTGCTGGCCCAGGACTTCTGTCTGGGTCCAGCCGTACAGCCGCTCCGCCCCCTTATTCCAGAAGAGGATGTGGTTTTGCAAATCGCGCACCAGAATGGCATCGGTGGCAATGTCGAGCAGCGCCGCCTGCTCGCGAATTTTTTGCTCCGTCCGCTTGCGTTCGATTGCGTAGCGAATGGAGCGCACCAGCAGTTCGCCGGTGATTTGCCCCTTGACCAGGTAGTCCTGGGCTCCCGCCTGAACGGCTTTGAGCGGCAGGGTTTCGTCGTTTAAGCCGGTGGTCACTACGATGGGGATGCTGCGTTCCTGCTGCTGCAGCTGGGCAAAGGTGGCCAGCCCCTGGCTGTCGGGCAGAAACAGATCGAGCAGGACAAGGTCGAAAGTACCCTGTTTGAGATACTGAATTCCCTGGCTCAGGCTGTCAGCGTAGCCCAACTCAATCTGTACCGATCCCACCTCCCGCAGCAGTTCTTGCAGCAAACGGCGATCGCCGGGATTGTCTTCAATCAGCAGCACGCGGATGGGGGCTTGGAAATCCATGGCTTACTCCAGGGGTAATTCCACCATAGATAGCCAGAAATCTTCGATGGATTTGATGCTTTTGGTGAACTGCTCCAGATCGATGGGTTTGGCAATGTAGCAGTTGGCGTGGAGGCTGTAGGCGCTCATGATGTCTTCCTCCGCCAGGGAGCTGGTAAAGACCACGACCGGAATGTGCCTGAGCCGCTCACTGGTCTTAATTATTCTGAGCACATCGAGACCGCTGCGGCGGGGGAGGTTGAGATCCAGCAGGATTAAGTGGGGGTTGGGGGCGTGGGTGTAGGGGGCGATGCGGGTTAAAAAGGCGATCGCCTTTTCGCCGTCGTCTACCACATTCAAGTGATTGTCAATTTGGCCTTCCCGAAGCACTTCCTGGGTCAGCCGGATGTCGCCAGGATTATCTTCGACCAGCAGAATTTCGATTGGGTTTAAGGACTCGACAACGGGCTTACTCATCACCATTAGCCGACGCCCTCCGGTGGAATCGTGAAGTAAAAAGTCGATCCCTGATTGGGTTTGGACTGCACCCATATTTTACCACCGTGTCGCTCAACAATTTTTTTGCACACCGCCAGTCCTATCCCTGTCCCTGGATAGTTGATTCGATTGTTTAGCCGTTGAAAGATCACGAAAATTTGATCAGCATATTGGGGGTCAAGACCAATGCCATTATCCTGGACGGCAAACAGCCATACCTCCCCCTGTTGGCTGGCTTTGATCTCAATGTGGGGGGGAGCCGCGCTGCGAAACTTGATCCCATTGCCAATCAGGTTTTGAAAGAGCTGGGTGAGCTGGGTGGGGTCGGCACGGATGGAGGGCAAACCGTCATAGACGACGCTGGCTCCGCTCTCTTCAATCGTCAGTTTGAGATTGGCGATCGCTTGCTCAACCGCCTCGGTACTGTTGGTCAACTTCAGGGTCCGGCCCTGGGTTCCCACGCGGGAATAGGTGAGCAGGTCGTTGATCAGGGTTCGCATCCGCAGGGCACCGTCGACAGCGAAGTGGATGAATTCGTCGGCATCGGGATCGAGCTGCCCCTTGTAGCGGCGTTCCAGGAGCTGCAGGTAGCTGGTCACCATCCGCAGCGGCTCCTGCAGGTCGTGGGAGGCGACGTAGGCAAATTTTTGCAGTTCAGCATTGGAACGGGCCAGTTCCTGGCGCTGGAGCACTTCCTGCTGTAGGAACTGGGCCTGGGTGAGGGCGATCGCAATCTGGTTGGCCAGCTGCTGCAGCAATTCGGTTTCAAAGCTTGTCCAATGGCGAGGGGCAGAACACTGGTGGGCGATCAACAGTCCCCACAGGTCCTCCTGGGTGATGATGGGCACCACGAGCTTGGCCTGGACCTGAAACTGCTCCAAAAAATCGACCAGACAGGGCGCAATGTCCTTATCCTGGTTGACATCGTCCAGGGTGCGAATGCGACCGTGCTGGTACAGCAGCTTTGACTCCTCGGGGAATACCTCCTGGGGAAAGACCGCTCCCATCACCTGGGGCAAGCCGGGCTGCACCGCTTCGGCCACGCCGCTGCCGGTACCGTCGGGCCAGAGGCGGTAGATCAGCACCCGGTCGGCCTGAAGAATGGTTTGAACCTCGGTCACTGAGGTTTGCAAAATGGTGTCGATCTGCAGCGATTGGCGAATTTTGAGGATGACATTGGCAAACAGCTGCGATCGCTGATTTTGCTGCCGCAGAGCGGCTTCGGCCTGCTTGCGCTCGTGCACCTCCTGCTCCAGCCGGGTATTCTGGGCCTGCAGCTGCTGGGTTAGGGCCTGCAGCCGCAGGTGGGTTTGGACCCGGGCCAACACCTCCTCATACTGCAATGGCTTAGTGATAAAGTCCACCGCCCCCAGGGCAAACCCCTTCACCTTGTCTGGCGTATCCACCAGCGCGGTCAGAAAGATCACTGGAATGGCGGCGGTGGCCTCGCTGGCCTTGAGCCGACGACAGGTCTCAAACCCGTCCAGCCCCGGCATTAGAATGTCCAGCAGAATCAGGTTGGGATGGGCGTACTGGGCGATTTCCAGGGCGCTTTCACCGTCTTCGGCAAACAACACCTTAAACCCGGCATTGCTCAAAAAATCGAACAACACCTCCAGATTGGTGGGGGTGTCGTCTACGACTAGAATGGTGCCGGTTTGGGCTCTTTCCTCGCTCATGGCGGTGTTTGATAACGTCTGATCCAGGCGATCGCCTGTCTTCCCTTATAGCCTATGGCCAGCTGCCTCAGCGGCACGGCAAAGGGAGCCCAATGGGGAGCCTGCGCCTCCAGCCGCTGGGCATGGGCCGCAACCCCTTTGAGGTCGCCCCGCAGGGCCAGTTCGAGCAGGGCGCTGAGTTCGGAGGCCGGGGGAACGGCGATCGCAGGTAGGTCAGGGGCTGACTCCGCAGGCGCTGCCCCCGCCGAGCCAGGAGGTCGATTGGGCCCCTGCTCCGCAGGTTCGGAGTCATACACCCACTCCAGCCCCAGGTGGGTTTGAAGTTTGTGCAGCAGGGCGGGTTCGTGCACCGGCTTTGGCAGAAAGTCGTCGCAGCGGGCGGCCTGGCTGAGGCGCTGGTCGAGCTCCAGGACGCTGGCGGAAATGGCGATCACGATCACCGCCTCCAGGTCGGGGCTGTGGCGCAGCTGGCGGGTCATTTCAAACCCGTCCATCAGCGGCATCACCAGATCGACCAGCACCACATCGGGCCGATATTGTCGGGCCTGCTCTAGCCCGGCCATCCCGTCGGCGGCCTCCAGTACCTCAAAGCCCAGGGGCACCAGAAAATTGCTCAGTACCGCCCGGTTGTAGTCTTTGTCATCGACCACCAGCACTGTGCGCCGATCGCCCCGATAGCCCACCACCAGGCGGGGGAGGCTCTGGGGCGGCTGGCCCTCCGTCTCCGGCAGGGCCAGGTCAAACCAGAAGCAGCTGCCCTGGCCTAGACGACTCTGAACCTGAATATCACTGCCCATCAGCTGGACCAGCTGGCGACTAATCGCCAGCCCCAGCCCCGTGCCCTCAATCCGCCGTTCCGGCTCGGGGGCGCGGTGAAATGGGTCAAAGATCTGCGCCAGCTGTGGGGGGGCTATGCCAATGCCCGTATCTTCAATTTGAAAGCGAATGGGTTGAAAGCGAATGGGACCCGTCGTCGGTCCTGGTTCGCTCAGCTGGCGATCGCCAGCCTGGAGCTCGGTGGGCCAGCTCTGGACATAGCCCACCCTGAGGGTGACGCATCCGGCCTCGGTGAACTTAATTGCGTTGCCCAACAAATTCAGCAGCACCTGCTGGAGCCGCTGCTCGTCGGCCTCAACAAACTGGGGCAGGGACGAGATCGGCTCGTAGATAAGCTCAAGCTGTTTTTGGCTGGCGCGCAGGCGGCAGATCTCCAGCCCATTTTCGAGCAGCTGGGGCAGGTGACAGGGGTGAATCTGCAGCTCCATTTTGCGCGCTTCAATCTTAGACAAGTCGAGCACGTCGTTGATCAGGGTTAGCAGGTAGTTGCCGCACTGGTGAATCACATTCAGCCCGGTTTGCTGCTGCTCGCTGAGGCCCTGCTGCCGCTTGAGCACCTGGCTGTAGCCCAGGATGCCGTTGAGCGGCGTGCGCAGCTCGTGGCTCATATTGGCCAAAAACTCGCTCTTGGCCCGACTGGCTACCGTGGCCGCCACTTCGGCCCGCTGGCGCTCCTGAATTTCCTGCTGCAGGTGGAGGTTGTTTCGCCGCAACTCCAGGGTACGGGCAACGACCTTGGCCTCCAGGGTGCGGTTGGCCGCCTCCAGTTCCCCGTAGAGGCGGGCGTTCTCAATCGAGATGGCGGCCTGGGCCGCCAGCAGCTGCAGGACTTCCAGCCGATCCTGGGTGAACGCCCCAGTGGTGAGGTTGTTCTCCAGGTAGAGCACCCCAGTCAGTTTGCCCTGGTGCAGAATGGGGGCGCACAGCAGGGATTTGGGCTGCTGCGACTGGATATAGGGATCGCTGGCAACCAGGTCTTCCTGGTGGGCGTCGCCCAACACCAGCGCTGTTTGGGTCTGGGCCACATAGTTGACCACCGACAGGGGCAGGGTAGCCGCCAGGGTGGGGGCATTCTCTAGGCCCCCCTGGCGCAGGGCGATTCCCTCGTCGCCCACCCGACCTGAGGCGGCGATTTTCAGCTGACCGGCGGTCTCCAGCAGCAGCAGCCCCTGCTCGGCCCCGGCATTTTCGAGCACCAGCTGCATCAGCTTGCTCAGCAAGTCGCTGAGCACGATTTCCCCCGAAAGGGCCTGGGAGGCTCTCAGGACGGTGGCGCGATCGAAGCCCCCGAATCCGTTGGTTGAGCTGGTGGGGGCGGGGGTACTGGTGCTGTCCTGGGCGGGGGTGGCCAGGGCCAGCAGCTGGGGATGGCGATGTTCTAGCTGCTGGGTTTTGGCGATCGCCCCCCAGCGCAGGTAGCCGTAGTAGGCCTCGATCAGGTAGACCTGCGCCACCCGATCGCGCCCCTGGGCCTGGTAGAACTGGGCGGCCCGCTCGTTGGCTAAGGCTTCCTCCTGGAGATAGCCCTGGGCCTGGGCGGCGGCAATAGCGCGATCGTAGTGCTCCATTGCTCGCCAGGGCTGCCCCAGCCGCCGCGCTTTTTCGGCCTCCACCAGGTCGTACTTGTGCAGAAAGTTCATCGGCGCGTGGTCGGCCCAGCGCCTCAGCTGGGCCTGGTTGCGCTCCACCCGGCTGAGCACCGCCGGCTCAAGGGCCGACTCAGCAGCCCCCTGGGCCAGGTGGGCCAGGGAGTCATAGAAGCAAAAGACCGGCACCACTAAGAAGGCCTTCACCCCATCTAGGTACTGTTCGGCCTGGGCGGCGTTGCTGACGGCCTGGGCGTACTGGCCAAACAGGTAGCAGAGGATCAGCTTATTGAGGTAGAGGTAGTGCAGGCCGGTGCGATCGTTGGCAGCCAACAGCAGGGGCAGTGCCGCTGTCTCCTGGTAGGCCGTCCCCTGCAGGCGGTAGGGCTGCTCTGGCGCGTCCACCAGGTTCAGCACCGCCTGCTGCACAATCTGGTTCCAGCCCAGGGCGTTATCCTGCTTGAGCTGGGCCAGGGTATCGCTGACGGCGGCTATGTCTGCCTTGAGCTGGGGCAGGGCTTGCCCCATTAAATAGGCGTGGTGGCAGTGTTGAATCGCCGCGTAGCCACCGTATTCAAACTGGCCGTTCTCCAGGCCACTCTGGTAGCCATCCCAGAGCCGGGGCAAGGTTTCTCTCACATGTACCTTGCCGTGCATGGTGCAGGCTCCCCCTACAAAGCTGACGCTGGCTTTCAGCGCTGACGCACTGAATTGTTCCAACACCCGCAGGGCCAGGTTGCCAAATCGGTAGGCCAGGTCAATTTCCTGCAAAATGCCGTTGAGAATGACGCCGTAGCACACGTAGCTGTAGGCGGCAAAGGGCGAATTGCCGTAGCGGAGCGCCCGGTTGACCTGCTCACAGATGACCAGGGGAAACAGGTTGGGGGCGGCCTGGTAGCAGGGGGATCCCAGACTGGTCAGCATTCGCACCAGGGCCAGCTGCTCCGGATCGCGCATCGGGGGCAGCTCCAGCAGGTCTTCGGGGAGTTTGCCGGCCAGGTGGGTGGCGGTTTGGGCCAGGGTCTGCTGAATGTCGTCCAGGCTGGGGGTTGCGGGCAGGGCCACCCCCAGCTGCTCCAGGGCCTGGAGGCCAATCTGGACGGCCTCCAGCTGCTTGACCTGGGCCATGCGGGCCTGGATGTTAACCTCGTAGACCTTCATGGCGTGGACGGGCGATCGCACCGCTTGCAGGGCCAGGGCTGTCCAGGTCTCCATCTGGTCAAAGTCGCCGTTCAGGTAGGCGGCCTCCGCGGCAGCCTCGTGCAGCGCCAGGGTGAGGTTGTACTGGTGCTGCCAGCTGTCGGCGGGCAGCAGGTCTAGCCCTACCCTCAGGTAGCGCAGGGCCGAGTCATAGGCGGCGGCGGCTTTGGCCCGCTGGCCTGCCAGCCGGTTGAGCTCCGCCAGCTGATAGATCTCGGCCTCGGTGGTGAGCAGCCCGACGCCGTAGTTGAGCTGGTTGACCAGGGCAAAACTATGCTCACCGTGCTCCTCCTCTGGAATACTCTGCAGCAGCAGCTGGCCGATGTTGAAATGCACCTGCCGCCGCTGGGCCTCGGGGATCAGCGAGTAAGCCGCCTGCTGCACCCGGTCGTGCAAAAAACGATAGACGATCGGCCCATCGGCATCGAGGGGCAGGTTGGCGGAAGGGCCCGCATCAGGGCTAGCGGCATCAGGGCTGGCGGCATCAGGGCTGGCGGCACCCAGGGCCAGCGGAATTTTGTACGACTGATCGAGGGGCACGACAAACTCGGCCCGCAGCGCTTCCCACAGGTCGGCGGCGGTTTCAGCCTGGGAGGCCTGGTGGACAATGGCCAGCATGTCCAGGGCAAACTTGCTGCCGATACAGGCGGCCAGTTTTAGCACCTGCTGAGTGCGGGGAGACAGTTTTTGAATCTGACTCACCATCAGCTCAACCACGTTCTCGGTCATATCAATGCGCTGCAAAACCTCGATATCCCAGCGCCAGTCACCCCGGTCAAAATCAAACCAGAGCCGTCTGTCCTGGTACAGCGACTTCAGCAGCTGGGTGAGGAAGAACGGGTTGCCCTGGGTTTTTTTGACCACCAGCTGGGCCAGGGGCTGGGCCAGGGCCGCATCGGTGTGCAGCGTGTCGGCCACCAGCTGATTGACCTGGGGTAGCTCTAGCGGCTGCAGCACCAGGTTGTGAACGACCGCCCCCGCGGCCCGAATCTGCTCCAGGGTGTGCAGGAGGGGATGGCTCAGGCTGACTTCGTTGTCGCGGTAGGCCCCCAGCAGCAGCAGGTAGGCGGTGTCTGAATCGGTCGCCAGCCGCTCAATCAGCTGGAGGGAAGGCAGGTCGGCCCACTGCAAGTCGTCTAGAAAAATGACCAGGGGGTGTTCGGGCTGGCAAAAGACCCAAATGAACTGCTGAAACACTCGGTTGAAGCGGTTTTGGGATTCCGATGGCCCCAGCTGAGCCACGGCGGGCTGGGGGCCAATAATGCGCTCCACCTCGGGGATCACATCGACGATGATTTGACCGTTGCTGCCCAGGGTCTGCAGCAGGATTGCCCTCCAGCGGGCAATGGTGTCGCTATTCTCGGTCAGCAGCTGCCGCATCAGATCCTGAAAGGCCTGGGCCAGGGCGGCGTAGGGCACGTTGCGCTTTAGCTGATCAAACTTACCGGCAATAAAGTAGCCCCGCTGCCGTGCGATCGGTTTGTGAACCTCATGGACCAGGGCGGTTTTGCCGATGCCGGAGTAGCCGCTCACCAGCATGAGTTCAGTGGCTCCGGCGCTGACCTGCTCAAACGCCGCCAGCAGGGTTGCCACCTCCCGCTCTCGACCGTAGAGGGTTTGCGGAATCAGAAACTGGCTGAAGCAGTCGAGCTGGCCCACGGGAAAGGAGGCGATCGCCCCTGTGTGCTCCAGCTGGGCCTGGCAGGTGAGCAAATCGGCCCGCAGCCCCGATGCGCTCTGATAGCGATCCTCAGCGGTTTTGGCCAGCAGTTTCATCACTAGCGCCGTCAGGGTGGGCGGGATGGCGGGGTTGATGTGGTCGGGGGGGCTGGGGGTTTTGGCGATATGGCAGTGTACCAGCTCCAGCGGATCGGTTCCGGCAAAGGGCAGCTGCCCGGTCAGCATTTCGTAGAAGGTGACCCCCAGGGCGTAGAAATCGGCCCGATAGTCGATCGTCCGGTTCATGCGCCCGGTTTGCTCAGGGGACAGGTAGGGCAGGGATCCTTCCAGCAGATCGGGGTTACTGGCGATTGAATTCTCCTGGGACAGGCGAGAGGCGATGCCAAAGTCGATTAGCTTGATCTGCCCGGTCTGGGGATGAATCAGGATGTTACGGGGGTTAATGTCTTTGTGGACGATGGCCTGCCGATGTACCTCCGCCAGGGCCGCCGCGATCTGAATCGCGATGGCGAGAAACGCTGGACTATCCAGCTCCTGGCTGCCCAGATAGTGGTTTAGCGCAACTCCCCCAAAATCTTCTAAGACCAGGGCCAGACGGTTCTGATAGGTATCTAGACCCAACGGCTTGATAATCCCTGGATGGTCCAGCCCGCTTAAAATCTTAAACTCGTGCTGGAGGCGCGTGAGGTCGGCCAGCGACGGATACTCCGATCGCAGAAGCTTGACTACAACGGGCCGCTGATCCTGGAGCGCCAAACCAGCGTAGACGTTAGAGTGGGATCCTTCGTGGATGACCCGCTGTAGGGTGTAACCAAACGCTGTCTTTCCCAAAATGGCCCAAGCATCTGCCTAAAGACAGAGAACAGTACTGCCAACAATCCAAACGGGTCATGAACCTGGCCAAATCCTAAACAATGGCGCTGGCCCAGGGAAGATATGGAGGCTTTATTTTAATACTTTGAATGTGTTGCTTCGAAATGCTCCTCTCTGCCCTGGGGCACATATCTGAGCCATTTTGTGGTGTGGATTCAGGGGCTGGACAAAGGCGAAGTTCTTCGCGCTATTGTCAGTATCGGGGCTGCTGTCGGCGGGCCCAGGCTTGGCTGTTTACCCGTTGCGATCGCACCCTATGACCACCCTCCAGAATCCCCTGCAAAGCTTTGATCCCAGCGGGGTCGGCCTCGACAATGGCAACCTCTACGGGCTGCCCTGCGACTACGATACGGCAGGCATTATTGTGTTTGGGGTGCCCTGGGAGGTGACGGTGTCATACCACACGGGCACAGCCCAGGGACCCAAGCGGGTACTGGAGGCCTCGCCGCAGCTGGACCTGTACGATCGCGACAATCCCGAGGGCTGGCGACAGGGCATCTACATGCCGCCCCTTCCCCAGCACTTGATCGACCTCAGCCAGCAGGTGCGGGAGGCGGCCCAGCGCGTGATTCAGGCGACCGAGGAGGGCCTGGCCATGGATCGTCAACCGCTCCTGCAGGAAGACCTGGCCCTGGTCAACCACGCCTGTGAGCAAATGACCGGCTGGCTCTACGGCCAGGCGACCACGGCCCTCGACCAGGGCAAACGGGTGGGGGTAATTGGCGGCGACCACAGCGTGCCCCTGGGCTACCTGCAAGCTCTGGCCGAGCGCCACACCGACTTTGGGGTGCTGCACATCGACGCCCACGCCGACCTGCGCCGGGCTTACCAGGGCTTTGGCTATTCCCACGCCTCGATTATGTACAACCTGCTGGGGTTGCCCCAGGTCAGCCGACTGGTACAGGTGGGGATTCGCGACCTGTGTCACGACGAGGTGGCGCTGATTGAGCAGTCCGCCGGGCGAATTGTCACTCACTACGACTCGGTGGTAAAGGAGAACCTTTACCGGGGCATTCCCTGGATGCAGCAGTGCGAGGCGATCGTCGCGGCTCTGCCCGAGAAGGTCTACGTCAGTTTTGATGCCGATGGCCTCGACCCCAAACTCTGCCCCAGCACCGGCACCCCCGTTCCCGGTGGGCTGGAGCTGGAGGAGGTGTTTTGTCTGCTCCGCCAGGTGGTGCGCAGCGGGCGGCAGATTATTGGCTTTGACCTCTGTGAGGTGGGCGACGGCGAGTGGGACGGCAACGTGGGAGCCAGGGTCGTCTACAAGCTCTGCTGCCTGATGGGTCTATAGACCACGGCCTATACCTAAAGGGCTTCCTCGACTCGTTTTAGGGCCACAATCACCGCGAGCAGCCACAGCACGCCGACCCCCACGCCGACGATCACATCGCTGGGCCAGTGGGCCCCCAGCTCCAGGCGGGAGCTGATAATCAGGCCAATCCAGCCGCTGGTGAGCAGGGTGATCACCAGCCGTTCGGCCCAGCTGCGGGAGGCCCGACCCCAGAGGTAGCCCAGCAGCCCGTAAACCGTGATCGCCACCACCGCGTGCCCCGACGGGAAGGAGTGCAGTCCCGAAGCCGCTACTCCATCGGCGATTAGATCGGGGCGATCGCGGTTCCAGTAGCCCCAGCCAATCCACACCAGGGCAAACTGTAGCCCGTAGGCGGCCAGCATGGTGGCGGCCAGCAGGGGGCGCGATCGCACCACCATGATGCCGACAAACACGCCGACCACCGGCAGCATGCCGAGCAAGTTGCCCGGTGACTCCCAGGTGATCGACCGGGAAAAGTTCAGCGGCAGGCGATCGGCCAGCAGGGGCAGCATGCGGGCATCCCACGCCTGTAAACCCCGATCGGCATAGGTTTCAACCCCTATAGTCAGAGCCAGGGTGGTCAAGGCACAGACCCCCAGGCCAAGGGCCAGGGTGCCCGCCCACCGTCGCCAAACCTTCTGCGGTACCCGACGACTATCCTGCCAAAACTGATACCAACCCCGCCTGAAAGCTTGCAGTGTTACCCAGCGCGCCATAGTGAGTTCAATGAGTTCAACTGATCAAACGGGGATCGAGTGGCTTAAAAAGTTGAATTTAAACAGATCTAAAAGGTATCCGATTTATATAGTCTGCTGTTAGCTAATACCATCCCTCCAAAGCCAGAGATGGGGGAGGCCAGAACTCCACCTTTCGGTGATTCATAGGTGCTGAAGGGGTGTTTCTGGTTCAAGCCGGGGAGATTGTTCCGTTGTCCCCGAAAATGACTCCCTGGATAGAAGTAAAGACCCGTGGATTTTCTCTACTCTGAAGTTACAAATAAAGGCCAGGAGTAGCAGTCAGAAGAAAGGCAGCGTCTAAGCAAGCGCCCTCAATTCTTTTTTGTTTTTACTGCTGCAATACGATCGCAAAGCTGCCCATCCTTTTGACAAGTCAAGCGGGAGGGGTGGCCTTAGATTGTCTTGGCCATTGCTTACGTAACCAAAAGTAGGAGTTCGCCACCATGTGGAGTATTTTTTTGTCCGGTCTCGCTACGGCCCTGAGTTTACTGGTCGTTGACTTGATTGTACCCGGAGTTACCATTAGTACCCTGACGGCGGCCGCGATCGCTGCAGCCGCTGTGGGACTCGTCAACGCCTTTGTAAAACCCTTTTTGCAGACCCTGGCGCTGCCGATTAACACCATTAGCTTTGGGGCATTCTCGCTGGTGGTCAACGGCCTCTGCCTGTGGCTGGCCTCCCTAGCTGTCCCCGGCTTCTATGTTTCGGGCATTTTGGGATTCCTGCTGGGGCCCGTCGTCCTCTCTGCGGTGAACACGTTCCTGGGCACCTACCTGGACAAAAAAGCCCCTGTGTTTATGAAGGAGGGGTCTGAACTCAATGCCGGGAATTCGGCGTCTCAACTGCCGCGCAGCAATGCCGCCCCCCTCAACATGAAAGAAGGGTCTGAACTGACGACCGACAGCAGTTCTCAGGTGTAGGCCCACTGCAGCCAGGGCGTGGCATCGTCGGTCAGGGGTTGCCACGCCTGCCCAAACTCCAACTGGGGTTGGTAATCGCAGGGCATCACCGGCCCATCTAGATCCCAGTCATGCTCCAAAAATTCTCAAAGGCAACAGTGATTAAGCTGCTACTCAAAAAACTCTATTCTGCCAACCTACTGGTTCTGTTTTCTGGAGCATCGGTTCTGTCCTTTGGGCTGGGCTATCAGGGCACTACACTATGGCTCAGGGGGGAACCCCTGCGGTCTTTAGCCACTAATCCGATGGGGTTACCACAGCGATCGCTGGCGGGTCTGCCCCTGGCATCCATCGAGCAGACCCTACACCAGGCCAGCTTCAAGTTCTTAACCCGCTCGGCCTACAGCTTGGTGACCCCCGCTGAGGTACAGCCAGCCGCCTTTGAGGGCTTTGATATCGAAAGCATTACCGATGGTTGAACGGGGAAGGACATTCTGGTATGCCCCGGCCAGCCTACAGCAAAGCCCTGACCATTGGCCAGGGCTTTTTGGCGTCTTGAGGGAGTGGAGCGGGAGATGACGAGGCGGCAAACGCAGCCGTTTTAGGGAGATTTAGAAGGCTCTCCACTTTGGCTACAAAAGGTAAGACTCTTCAAAAATCCCTTGGCCTATCGCCGTACGATGATCCACACGGCGTGAATGATGCCGGGAATGTACCCCAGCAGCGTTAGCAAAATATTGATCCAAAACTGGAGACCAATTCCCTCCTGCAGAAAAACTCCCAGCGGGGGCAGGAAAATGGCTGCCACAATTCTTAAAATGTCCATAGAAACTCCTGGCAGTTAGCCGACTTTGTCTATCAATTTAAAGGTGTAGCCCGCTATTCTCCATCCTTCCCCAGAGGGTAAAATCATCTGTGGAAAGGCGGATTTTGGGCCCAGTTTTGGTCAATATGGTTCCCGCGATGGATGGCGAGTTTGGTTCAAAGTTGCACAAAGAGATTAGGAGCCTGTCAACCTGAAACCTTTTGGTCAGCAGGGTTTGTAGTTAGATGTTTAAGCAGGAAAGAACCCGTTGAAATCCAGTTCGTGGTTGCGTCTGCTGATTTTTGGAGTCTGCCTCTACATTCTCTGGCGAGTGCGGAGCGTGGTGCTGCTGGTGTTAACGGCCGTCACGTTTGTGATTATGCTCAACCGAGCGGTCAGACGGCTGCAAAAGCGCATTTCCAGCCGCAGCGTCGCCGTCCTGCTGGTGACCAGCGCGGTACTGCTGACGGCAGGGGCGCTGGTTGTCATTATTGTGCCACCGGTTTTTGAGCAGCTGCGGGATTTGGTGGGACTGAGCAGTCAGCTAATCGATCGCGTGCAGGGCTGGCTGATCTACCTCAGCGATGTGATTCCCGGCTTTGCCCTGGAAGACCTCCAGAATCTGGGCATTCTCCTTAACCAGCTCCAGGCCATGAACTGGGAAATGATCTTTGGGCGTTTCTTCACCTGGTTTTCCAACACCCTGACCATTGCCCTCAATCTGCTGCTGGTGACGGTGCTCACGGTCATGATGCTGTCAAACCCCGGTGCCTATCGGGGGCTATTCATCCGGCTGTTTCCCTCGTCCCGGCGACAGCAGGTTAGCAAAGTGCTGGACAACTGCGAAGAGGCGATCGCGGACTGGTCGATTGGCATACTCTTCAATATGACGACCATCGCCTTTTTGAGCATGATCGGCCTCTGGATTCTGGGGGTTCCCCTGGCGTTGACCAACGGGCTGCTGGCTGGGCTGCTGGCCTTTATTCCCAACCTCGGCCCTTTCCTGAGCGCCCTGCCCCCCGCCGCGATCGCCCTGCTGGAGAGCCCCTGGAAAGCGATCGCGGTGATTGTCCTCTACATCGGGATTCAGCAGGTCGAAAGCAACCTGCTGACCCCGCTGGTGATGAAAAAGCGGGTCGTTCCGCTGCCGGCGGTGGCGCTGATGGCTCAGATCATGTTTGCGATATTTTTTGGTTTTTTGGGACTGCTGCTAGCCCTGCCGCTGACCCTGATTCTGCAGCAGTGGCTGAAGGAATTTTGGGTGAGAGGGGTTCTAGACCGCCATTAGGGAAACGGTTGTGCCCGTGGTGCTGAACACAGGGATGAATCACAATATGAACGCCTCTCGTCGGGGCAAACGGCGGTTTGCCCCTGAACAAATTGGCGTTGCTGAGTTGAGTAATGAATCTGTAAACTTGACGTCCTTTCGTCGTCCCCTAAAATTCCCCAATTCTGGGGGACTTTGAGATTTCGACCCCCCGAATTGGGGGGCATATCATACCTGCATTCAGCAACGCCGCGATGGCTATAGGCCATTGCGCCGCTCCAGCTTTTGCCTTTGGAAGAGGCCAATGCCCTAAGCGCAATGGCCATCGCTATGCGTTGATCAGAACGGTATGTCGTCGTAGCTGGGGGCGGGTTCGGCGGTGCTGGGGGGTGGGGTAGGCCGGGCAGCGGGCGGGCGAGAGGCCGCCGGACTGGGGGTGGCCGCCGGAGGTGCCGCGGCGGCCGGGGGGGCCATAGGGGCGGTGTTCAGGTCCCCAACGCTGTAGATGCGCTGCACCGTCATTTCGACCTGCTTTTCTTTGTAGCCCTGGGGATTGTCGACCACGTTCATGGCCAGACGCCCCTCCAGCAGTACCCGCTGACCCGCCTGGTACTGGGCCTGAATGTCCTGGGCCAGGTTGCCCCAGCCCACCACCTTCATCTGGGAGGAGGGGTCGCCCTCCTTCAGGCCCGGAAACTGGACCACAAATTCGGCCACGGGCGTCTGGTTGTCGGAGGTGTAGCGCAGCTGAGGCGACTGCACGATCTCGGCCATCAGCAGGCAATTGTTCATAGCGGCATGGTCTCCTTGATCCCCTGTTCCTTCTCGATGAAGTTTTGCACATGCTGCTGGTACTTGACCAGGGTGCAGTCGAGCCATTCGCGGTTGGCGCTGTTGCCGTAGATGTGCACCAGGGGCTCGCCGGCATCGGGCAGCACCAGTACCCAGTCGTCGGGGCTGTCGCCCAAAATCTTGACACCGTCGATCAGCTCCAGGCGCTCCGGCGGGTTTTCTTCCACCAGGTAGCGCATCAGCGCCCCCTTCACCGTCCAGGGGCAGCGCAGGGTCTGCATGCGGTAGGCCATCCGGGGCAGCTCGGACCAGATCTGGCCCAGCGATCGCTGCTGCACGGTCAGCAGCTCGATCAGCTTGGCGATGCAGAACATGGCGTCGAAGCCAGGGTGCAGCTCGGGGAAGATAAAGCCCATTTCGCCGCTGCCGCCCAGCACCACGTTGGGGTTGGTCTGGCAGGCCTCCATCAGGGCGGTGGGGTTGGCCTTGGTGCGAATCACCTGGCCGTCGTGGCGGCGGGCGATGTGCTCGATTGCCCCGGAGGTGTGCACCGGCACCACCAGCGTGCCGCGGGGGTGGGTGGTCAGCATCATGTGGGCCATCAGGGCGGTCAGCACTTCGCCGCGAATGCGGGTGCCCACCTCATCCACCAGGATCAGCTGCTCCCCGTTGGCCGACACCTGGGCCCCAAAGGTGGCCCGCAGCGACTGCACCACCTGGCCCAGCTGTCCCAGCATCATCTCCTGCTCGTCGTTGGAGAGGGCCATCTGGCGCAGGCTGGCGTTGAGCACCACCGCATCGCAGTCGAACTTGCCCAAAATTTGCGGCAGCACCGCCCCGGAGACGGCGTAGAGGTAGTCGATCACCACCTTGGCCTGGCTGTTGGTTACGGCCTCCACATTGAGGTGTTTCTCAAAGGCGGTGGTGTAGGTGGAAACCACCCCGGTGGGGTAGGTGACGGTGCCGATCTCGTGGATGGGCGATCGCCTCAGGTCTTCTTTGAAGTAGGCCCCCTCAATCTTTTTCTCTTTACCCTTGGGGATGTCGATGCCGTGCTCGTCGAAGAACTCAATCAGCACGTAGTCGGGGCGATCGGGGTGCAGCCGCACGTGGACCCCCCCAGCCACGCCCATCTGGGCCAGTACGCTGCGGGCGACCGGAATCGCCGTCGCCTCCAGGTTCTGCACGTTGACCCCGACCGACATCAGGCCCGCAATCAGCGATCGCGACACCATGCGCGAAATACTGCGCTGGTCCCGCGACACGGTGACGTGGGAGCCCGGCTTAAGGGTAGACCCGTAGGCCGCCCCCAGCTTGACCGCAAACTCGGGGGTAATGTCAATGTTGGCCAGTCCGGCTACACCCCGCTGGCCAAACAGATTGCGCTGGGCGGTATTGCCCCAGATGAGGTTAATGTTCAACGTTGCACCTGACTCAATTTGCTTGCTCGGCCAGACCCGCACGCCAGGGCTAATTTGGGCTTCCTCCCCGACCGTCGATAGAGGACCAATCACCGCTCCCTCCAGCACGTGAGAGCGACGGTCGACCCGTGCCCCCCGGGCGATGCTGCACGCCCGCAGGTGCGTCTCATCCCCCACAATGGCTCCATTCCAAACGATCGGTCGTTTGAGGTCGGCGTCGCAGCCGATGGTGACGTTGTCGCCGATTACCGTACCGGGTTCGAGCACGGTGCGCGCGCCAATCCGGCAGTTGTTGCCGATCATCACCGGCGGGTGGATCTGAACCGATGAATCTATCTGGGTATTGTCTCCGATCCAAACGTCTGAAGATGTCTCAGGATACGCATAATCGATCACAACTTTGCGGTGCAGCGCGTCGTACTGGGCCTCGCGGTAGGCCTCCAGGTGGCCCACATCGCACCAGTAGCCGTCGGCGACGTAGCCAAACATGGGCTCGCCTTTCTCCAGCAGCAGCGGAAACAGGTCTTTGGAGAAGTCAGACTCTTCGTTGGCGGGCAGGTAGTCCAGCACCTCGGGTTCGAGAATGTAGGTGCCGGTGTTGACCGTGTCGGAAAAAATTTCGCTGGTGGAGGGCTTCTCTAAAAACCGCTGAATGCGCCCTTCGTTGTCGGTAATCACCACCCCAAACTCGATGGGGTTCGGCACTCGGGTCAGCACCAGGGTCGCCTTAGACCCCATCTGACGGTGGTACTGAATGGCGGCTTTGAGGTCAAAGTCGGTGACGCTGTCGCCGCTGATGACGAGAAACGTATCGTTGAGCAGATCGGCAATATTTTTGACGCAGCCCGCCGTCCCCAGGGGTTGGTCCTCCTCCACGGCATAGGTCATCTGCACGCCAAAGTCGCGCCCATCGCCAAAATAGTTCCGCATGACGTCGGGCAGGTAGTGGAGCGTGGCAATGATCTCGGTAATGCCGTTGCGCTTCAGCAGGTTGACAATGTGTTCGGCAATGGGCCGATTGAGAATGGGCACCATTGGCTTGGGCAAGTCACAGGTCAGTGGTCGCAGTCGCGTTCCTGAACCACCTGCCATTAGAACTGCTCGCATATCGTCTCCTTCCTGCTTTAAAACACGTTTTCCCGATGGCGTCTCCGCCCAACGGCGGAGCACTACCTAAGCATCAAACCGATTTTTATATCTACAGGGACATTACCTCCAGGGCATCTATTACGTTACATCGCCCCTGCCCTGTCCGAGGATAGATTAGAGTAAATACACTCGATCTATCTCTATCGGAGGTGGGATCTGTATCGGGCTACGGTGTGCGTAGCCCGCCCTGGATGATCCATCCGTACGGTGGAAATAGCGGCCCCGGCGGGCCACCAACCGGGAGCAACGTTGGTATTGTAGAAGCATAGGTGACCCGGGTAGGAAGGAGCAGTGACTATGAGTACATTGATCGTGCTTTTGTTGGCCGGTATCTACGGCGGCGGGGCCTTTAAGTTTTGGACCGGGTTCAACCGCACCAACTTTAGCGAGGGCAGGCTGAAGTTCACGCTGCTGTGGCCGCTGTTTCTGGCCCTCAACAAGTCCTACCGCGAAAACTTCAGCCGGGCCCTGCGGGGATGAAAGGCGAGGGAATTGGCCGCCTGAGTGATCCCTCCCCCTGGGGAGCGCAGCTTCAGGCCGTGGCCCGGCGCTACGACCAGGAATTTAGCGGCAAAGCCTTCGACTTGCCCCCGGAGGTGGAAGAGATGCCCGTCTTCCAGGACTGGATTGCGGGCACGCTGACGCCCCGGATCTCGACCCCGTTTTGGGAGGGGGTGAAACCCCGCAAGCGCGATCGCTGCCTCGACATTGGCTGCGGCATCAGTTTTTTGATCTACCCCTGGCGTGAGTGGGAGGCCCTGTTCTACGGCCATGAGATCAGCCCGGTGGCCTGTCAGGCGCTGACTTCCCGCGGCCCCCAGCTCAACTCCAAGCTGTTTAAGGGCGTGACCCAGGCCCCGGCCCACCGGCTGGAGTACGAGCCGCACTCGTTTGATATGGCGATCGCCACGGGGGTCAGCTGCTACTACCCCGCCGACTACTGGGCCACGGTGCTGCAGCAGGTGAAAAAAGTTCTCAAACCCGGCGGCTGGTTTCTGTTCGATGCCCTCAACCCCGAGGCCGATCTGGCCGAACCCTGGGCCATTCTCGAAACCTACCTGGGGGCCGAAGTCTACCTGGAGGACCTCGATCGCTGGCCGGCGCTGGTCAAAGCGGAGGGGGCGCGGGTGGTGTCGAGCCGGGATTATGAGCTGTTTCGACTGTTTAAGGTGAAGTGGGATGGGTAGATGGGTGGATGGGTGGATGGGTGGGTGGGTAGGTGAGTGGGTGAGATTTGCATGGGGTGTGTTGGGGGCCTGGCAAATTGCGCCAAATCTGACAGATCCTGGCTTTGGGCCGTAATGCATCGCTTCCCCGTTTTCAGGCCTCACGTCTTCGCGCTTCTGCGCTACTATTGGCGGCGACTGGGGTCGGAGGGTGAGGTATGAAGTCGTCCAGGTGGCTGCTGTGGGTTGGGTTGGTGCTGGTGTTGGGGGGCTGCAATCGCGGCGGTAATTCTGATCCGTCCGCAGCGGTTGAACCGCCGGGCGAGGAGAACGGGATCGAAGCTGCCGCTGGTGCTGAGACTGTGGACGCTGGCGGCTTTCGCTCAACGGCTATTAGTCCTACCCGCACCGCTCAGCTGATCACACAGTCGGAGGGGGCGCGGATCAACCTGCGATCGCAGCCTACGACCCAGGCAACGGCCCAGGGCCAGGGCCAGGGCGGGGACGTCGTCACCCTGCTGCGGCTGGCCGAGGGCGAAGGGGGTTTTAGCTGGTACTACGTCAAGTTTGTTCAGTCGGAGGCGGAGGGCTGGGTGCGCGGCGACTTTGTTGACATCAGCGGGCAGACCGCCAGTGCGGCCCCCGTCGCAGAAATGGCCTCCGCCCCCGGCACAGCCCCTGACATCGGCACCGGTCCCTGCGGCAGCAACTATCGTCCCGAAGCTTTCTTCGAAACCAAGTCTTTCACCATTCACCTGTGCCAGACCCCCCAGGGGCTGAGCTACATCGGCATCAACAAGACCAACAATGAAACCCTGAGCACAGCCGACGTGCGCCAGGTGCAGGGGACTTACATTGCCATCAACGGTAACTACCAGTACCACATCAACAACGACACGCTGGCGGTGTATCAAATCACCAGCGGCAGCTACAACCAGCTGGAGAACCAGGAGGTGGTTCGTCACGAGCGGTTCATGTACTGATCCCTGTTCAGGGGATAGCCGGGACAGCTTGAATTCCGCGTAGTGGTGATAACCATCGCCTAGCTTGTAGGTTGGGTGGCCCGCTAGCAGAACCCAACAAGGCCAATTGCCGTTGGGTTGCGCTCCGCTTTACCCACCCTACGGGAACCCTAATTTTTAGCTTTGACGCTGCACTGGACAGCGCGTAACGGTACTAGCCCGGCGGAATTTCATCACGGGCGGGAACCCGTTGGGACGGATTTACGTTGATTGGCTCCACGCTACTGGGTTCCTCCAGGGTGTAGGGGCTTTCGGCCTCGGGGGAGGTGCCCATGGGGGCGAGGGTAGGATTGCCCACGGGAGCTACGGGCTGGGCCATCTCCGTGTGCACGACTTCGGTCATGCGGCGAATCAGCTCGCTGGCGCGACCGTCGTTGGTGGGGCGCTGCACTAGCAGGGCCAGGGTGTAACGCTTGCCGTTGGGCACGTCGACCAGGGCCACGTCCCCCAGCAGGCTGCCGATATCGCCGGTCTTGTGGGCCGTGAGCGATTTGTCGCCAATGCCGGAGGGAATCAGACTGATGTTTTCGGTGCGCTGCATGATGCTAAACAGGCGATCGCGCGATCGCGGCGTCAGCAGCCCGCCCTGATCGATCAGGGCCATGATCAGGGCCAGGTCTTTGGCGCTGGTGGTATTGGTCCCATCCAGGTCGGGCAGGGGGTTGCGCAGCAGGGTGTGCTCCAGCCCCCACCCGGTGAAGGTCTGGTTGAGCGCCGCAGTGCCGCCCAGGGCCGCAATCATCATGTTGGTAGCGGTGTTGTCGCTGGCTACAATCATGCGAGTGGCCACTTCCAGAGCGGTGTACTCCGTGCCCACGGCCTCGCCGCGCATGGTGCCTGAGCCGCCCGCCAGGTGCTCCTCCTGCAGCATCAGCGACTGGTTGAGGGCCAGGGTGCCCGCATCCACCTGCTGCAAAAACGCCACCAAAATCGGGACTTTGATGGTGCTGGCCGCCGCCACCGGTTCCGCCCCGTTCAGATCGACGTACTGGCCGGAGTCCAGGTCGACGGCAAAGGCCACGGGGGTGAGGCCAGGGGTGAGGGTGGCTAACTGCCCCAGTTCACCGCTGAGGCGGGGCAGTTCGCTGGTCAGCCTCAGATCGGCTACGGTCTCTCCGCTGCCCTGCACCAGGGTGCCCGCTGCCCTGGCGGTGCTTTGGGCGGCGGGGGAAGGACTGCCGGGGGAGGCCACATTGCTGGGGCTGAGCACCGACAGCAGGGTGCCCGCGATCGCCGCCACCCCAACGCCCAGAATCACCAGCCGAATCAGGTAGAGCAGGGGCAGGGGCGGGTTGGCCAGTCGGCGCTGGGCCTTAGCTACCCGCGATCGGCGCGTTGGCTGTGCCCCCTCGGGCAGGGCTCCCAACTCCGGCGCTGGAGCGTTGTCGGCCATCCCTCCGCCCGACAGGTCAGACTGGGGCCGTCGCGGGGCCGGCCGCTGGGGCATCGGTTTTGCCCCGCGTCGTTGCAGGGGTCGCAGGGGGGTGACATTGGATGGAATTGGGCCGCGAGCCCCCTCGCCCTGCCCTGGGATCGGACGAGGATCGCCAGGGTTGAGGGCGGTAGGGTGAAGGCTGTGGGGATGCATTTGCAATGGCATCACCCCTGGCTGGCTGGGCGGCGGCGGCCCAGCCGGGCGATTAGGTCGGGGATGTTGGGGGGAGTTTAGGGGGGGCTGGGGCGCCACCTGGGCGGCTCTCTGAGACCCCTGCTGAGGCAGCGGGGCGGCCCCTCGATTAAATGTGGGCAGAGAGGCATTGCGCGGGGCCGGTCGCACCACCGGCTCTGGCGGCGGAGACGCCACGCCAAAATCGGGGGTCAGGTGCTGAAACTGTCGCCACTGGTTGCGCCGCCGCGCCTCGGGGGACGGAGGAGGGGCTGTCTCACCACCCCAGCCATTGCCCGCTTCCCCCGGCAGCTGAAGACCACCGCGCCCAGCCGCATTACCTGGGGCCGACTCCCCCCAGGGGGAATTCACCTCAGGTCGGCCCGAGGCAGCTGAAAATGGATTGCGAGAATCGTCGTACTGTGCCATCTGACCCACTCACGCGTATGCCTTTACCCATCTGCCGCGATCGCCCTAGTCTTGCCTAGAGCCGCGATCTATCGCCCAGTTCACCTGCCGCAGAATGCCCCTAAGCATAGCCAACTCTTTAGAATTTGGCCCAGCTCTGTGCAGCAGTCGCCGCAGTTTTGCCATCCGGCTGGCGGCGGTATGGGGGTAAAGATAACCGATTTTCAGCAAAACGATTTCTAAATCTCGATAAAACCCCTCCATCTGGTCGAGCGGTGCCAGGGGAGCCACCGCTGCGTCTGGGGGCTGGGCTGGGAAAGTCTGCTCCAGCGCCGTTGTCAGGGCCTGGCGATGGAGTAAGTAGCTGCACACCGCCACCGCCTGGGCCAAATTTAAAGACGGGTAGCTGTCGCTGGCGGGAATGCGCACCCAGCGCTGAGCGTAGACCAGTTCGTCGTTGCTCAGGCCGCGATCTTCGGGGCCAAACAGGAGGGCTGCGGCAAAGCTGGCCTGGGGATCTGGGGCCAGCAGCCAGGGCAGGGCCACCTCCGGCGGTTCCAGGGGCTGGTCCTGGCGATGGAGCCGACCGGTGGTGGCGATCGCCCGCTCACACCCCGCCAGCGCCTCCGGCAGGCTGGTCACCACCTGCGCCGCCGCCAGCACATCGGCGCCGTGCACCGCCATTCGCCGCGCCTCCTCGCCTCCCAGATCGCACTGGGGATTGACCACTACCAGGTGGCGCAGCCCCATGTTTTTCATCACCCGCGCCGCCGCACCCACGTTCAGTGGACCCGCTGGTTCAACTAAGACAATGCGAATGCGATCGAGCTGCCAGAGGGCCATGGGATGCTAGCTGGCCTCATCCTCGAACCGGTAGCCCACGCCGGTCACGGTTTTGACGAAGGTGGGCTGGGACGAGTCGGGCTCGATTTTTTTGCGCAGTCGGGCAATGTGGGTATCGACCACCCGCTCGTCGCCAAAAAAGTCTTCGCCCCAGAGTTTTTCGATCAGGTGCTGGCGGCTCCAGACCCGGCCTGGGTAGCTCATGAAGGTGGCCAGCAGGTCAAACTCAAGGGGGGTCAGGTCGAGCAGGTCTGGGCCGCTGGTACTGCTCTGGCGGTGGGCAATGCGCTGGTCGAGGTCAAGGCTGAAGTGGGCGGTGCGGTAGGTCTGGGTGGGAGTCTCCTGGCTGTGGCGCAGGCTGCGGCGCAGCAGGGCGCGCACCCGGGCGACCAGCTCGCGGGGGCTGAAGGGCTTGACCAGGTAGTCGTCGGCCCCGGTGGACAGACCAATGATGCGATCGATCTCTTCGCCCCGAGCCGTGAGCATGAGGATGTAGGGGTCCTTGGCCCCTGGCCCCTGGCGAATGCGGGTGCAGACCTCCAGCCCATCGAGCCGGGGCAACATCACGTCTAGAATGATCAGATCGGGCTGGAGGGTCTGCTGGTAGCGCAGGGCCGTCTCGCCGTCTTCACAGACTTCGCAGGTAAAGCCTTCTTTTTCTAAATAGAGCCGAATCAGGCGGGCAATTTCGGCTTCGTCTTCAACAATGAGAATCAGCACCGCGAGCTAGTTCCCCCCCATCACCCCAAGATATCTTGTTTCAGAATATCAACCTTGCACTAGCATACTCACTAAGGATTGGAGGATTTACATCCTGGAGGACAGCCCTCCCAGCTGTCCACGGTAGGCAGAATGCCCACCCGAGAGACCGTGGGTTTGATTCTATGGCTGACTGCGGCCGTCGAAACCGTCGATCCATGTCGTTGTGTTAAGCCGTTTGCAGATTGGAGCACCACTGTTTGGGGCATTATTCATCGGTATCCTATGACCTCACTATCGTCGCCCAGCACTACAGGGCCCAGCACCACAGGTTTTGAGCCTCTCCAGCGGACCTTTGCCACCCACTACAAAGATACCTATCGCCAGCCCAGGCTCACCCAGGTGGACGGTTCTGAGCGGGCCGGGCGGCTATTGCTGCTGGTGGAGCACTCGACCCCGGAGGTAGAGGACCCCAGCGATTTGCTCAAGCAGCTGGAGTCAACCTTTCGCGCGGTGGTGCCCACGGTGGGGCTACCCGAGGCCGACTGGGCGATCGCAGAGGGGCTTTCGGTCCGCATTTACCTGAAGCTAAAGGGGGCACCCCAGCCCTACGCCATCCACACCTTTACCTGGCGGCCTGAGGAGGCGGCCGGAGTTGTTTTTCCGGCGGCGTCGCCCGTGGCGGGGCCCGTCGATGGGGCGCTTGAGCCGAATCAGGGGCTCGACCCGGCAGCCCCACCGGCAGCCCCAGAGTCCTACTCTGGGGAGTCGGGGGAACCGGCGATCGCAGCCCATAGCCCCAGCCCCCACGCCACCAACAATGGGGCCAGCAGCCTCGCCCTGAGTGACGCCGCCCTGGCCCTGCCCGATGCCGCCGTCCAGCCCCCGGCCGGACCGGGGTGGGCCCAGCGGAGCCGGGGCTGGGCCCGGCTGGGCCTGCGATCGCTGCGCGACTACTGGAGCTACGGCCTGGCGGGGCTGATTCTGGTGGGTAGCGGCGCCTTTGCCTACGCCCTGATGCGGCCCTGTGTGGTGGGCAGCTGCGATCGCATCGACCAGGCCGCCGAACTCTATACCCTGGCCCAGGCCACCCTGGCCGGTCGCCCCACTGCCGACGACCTGGCCGTCGCCCAGGCCGACCTCCAGGCCGCTATCGACCTGCTGACGCCGGTGCCCACCTGGTCCTCCCACTACGAGGCGGTCCAGGGGGACCTGCAGCGCTACCAGGGCAGTATCGCCGCCCTCAACGCGCTGATTCAGGGCCAGGCGATCGCCGCCGAAGCCGCCAATCTGAGCCAGAACCCTCCCCACCCGGTGGAGCGCTGGGTCAAAGTGCACCTGCTCTGGCAGCAGGCCCTCGACTGGTTGGACAGCGTTCCCGCCGACAGCCCCGCCTACGACTACAGCCAGCAAAAACTGCGGGAATATCGGGCCAACCACAGCGCCATTGGCCGCCGCATCGTGGCCGAAGAGGAGGCTGAGGCCAACTTTAGCACCGCCATTCAAACCGGCGACCTGGCCCGTCAGCGCATGGAAACCGCCAACTCCCTGGCGGGCTGGCAGCTGGCCACCAAGGAATGGCAGGCCGCCATCAAGGGTCTGACGCTAATTCCCCAGGGCACCATGGTCTACGACGAAGCCCAGGCTCAGCTTAGGGATTACCGCCAACAGCTCAGCCGGGTGACCAACCGGGCCACCCTGGAGGAGGCGGGCGCTCACAACTATCACCAGGCCGTCCAGGCCGCCCGGGCCGCCGCCGCCTACGAGGCCAAGGGCCAGTGGACCCTGGCCCTGCAGCACTGGCGCCAGGCCGTAGCCAGCGCCCAGCAAATTCCCTCCGACACCCTGCTGGCGGAGGAAGGGGCCGTGCTGCTGGAAACCTACCAGCCCGCCCTGGCCAATGCCCAAAGCCGCCTCCGCAACGCCGTTGCCCTGCAAACCCTGACTACGACCCTGGCCGGGCTGTGCGAGGGCAGCGCCACCCCCTGCACCGTGCGCGAGGAGCCCAGCCAGATTCGCGTCATTCTCTCCAGTCAGTACGCCGAGCCCTTGCGCCAGGCGATTACCCCCCCCGCCGCCGACGGCACCTTCGCCTTCACCAATCAGCTCGACCCCAGTGCCCAGCAGCTGATCGAGCAGATGATCACCACCAGCCACCAGGTCGAACGGCAGATGGCGGTATACGACGCCCACGGCGGGTTTGTGGCCCGCTATCGGCCGGATCTGGGCGGTTTTATTAAGAACTGACCGCCTTACGTGGCCCCCAACGTTTGGGAACAAATGCTCTGGGCTGCAAGCAACCGGTATACCGCCTCATCCCAAATCCTGCCTGGCTAACCCCACTTCTCCGGTGATGCATTGCGGCTGATCAGGGCAATCGACGTGTTGCCCGATAGGGGGGTAGCCGCTGATGCACCCTACAGTGGGGTGGGTCTAATCGGCAGACCCTCGGGCGGGGCTATTTTGACCTGGTTTTTGCCGCTGTGCTTAGCGCTGTAGAGGGCCGTATCGGCCTGGTGATAGCTGTAGGTGAGGCCCTGGCTGGGGTCAAAGCTGCTGATGCCAAAGCTGGCCGAAATCAGGGGGTGAGCTGGGGCGGGCAACAGGTCGGGCAGCTGGATCTGCTGGATCTGCTGACGAATTGTCTCCACTTTGTCCAGCGCCTCCTCGGGGGGACAGCCCACCATCAGCAGGGCAAACTCGTCGCCACCGATGCGGGCGGCGACATCGATGGTGCGAATCTGACTGTGCAAAACCTCGGCCACCAGCCGCAGCAGCTGGTCGCCCACCCCGTGGCCGTAGGTGTCGTTAATGTCTTTGAACCCGTCGAGGTCAACCAGAATCAGGCTGTGGTTCATCGGCTTGGGCTGAGGGGGGAGGGCGTGCAGGGCCGCCTCTAGCCCCCGACGATTGGCAATACCGGTCAGCGGATCCTGCTCGGCCACGGCGCGGGTGATGACCAGGTCCCGGTGGGTGTTGAGCAACTGGGGCACCAGCTCAGTCAACCGCCAGGCCGTGTACAGGCTCACGGTAGCAGTGGCCAGCGTCCAGGCCCCTTCGGCCCAGTAGTCGGCATGCCAGATATTCCACACCCGCAGGGCGTGGCCAATGCCGCAGCTAAAGATGAAGGCCGCGAACAACATCATCACCGGGCGAATTTGGGCGTCGATATACTGGCGATTGAGCAGCAGCAGGAATGGGATTGAGAAGTAGGCCAGCACCACCGCCCCATCGCTGATAGCGTGGAGGGAGGTCAGCCAGGGATCCCACAGAAAACAGGAGCCGTGGGGCATTAAACCAATCATGGGACACACAACGACAAGGGAACATCCGCTGCACCCCGGACTCAGCGCAGACGGTGGGGAGCGCAGGAAAGCATGAAACCTGAAAGGACGACGATTTTCTCAGTACACTCTGAACACTTTGAATGATTCTTAGGATGCCCGCCCATGACTTTGTTGCAAACTCCGCTCTACCCTGCCTGTGTTGAGCAAAAAGCGCGCATGACTGAGTTTGCCGGATGGTCGATGCCGGTGCAGTTTGGCGGCATTAAGCAGGAACACCAGGCGGTGCGCGATCGTGCCGGGCTGTTCGACATTTCCCACATGGGCAAGTTTGAGCTGCGGGGGCCAGGGGTGATTGCGGCACTGCAGCGGCTGGTGCCTTCCAACCTGGAGCGGCTGAGCCAGGGGCAGGCCCAGTACACGGTGCTGCTCAACCCCGAGGGCGGCATCCTGGACGATTTGATTGTTTACCTGAAGTCGCCCCCGGCCAGCGCCTCCGGTAGCGGTTCGGATATCGAAACCGTCACCCTGATTGTTAATGCCGCCACCACCACTAAGGACAAAACCTGGCTGCTCGACCACCTGGCCGGCACCGGCATTGAGCTGATCGACGAGTCGCGCGATCGGGCTCTGATTTCGCTCCAGGGGCCAGCGGCGGCGGCTCTGCTCCAGCCCTACACCCCCCACAACCTGGAGGTGCTGGGGCGCTTTGCCCACCGCGACACGGCGCTGCTGGGCCAGCTGGCCTGGATTGCTCGCACCGGCTACACCGGGGAAGATGGCTTTGAGATTTTGACTGACCCGGACACGGCCCTGGCCCTGTGGCAGAGGCTGACCGCCGACGGGGTTGCCCCCTGCGGCCTGGGGGCCCGCGATACCCTGCGCCTGGAGGCCGCCATGGCCCTCTACGGCCAGGACATCGACGACACCACCACCCCCCTGGAGGCGGGGCTGGGCTGGCTGGTCCACCTGGAGGAGAAAGGGGAGTTTATCGGGCGATCGCGGCTCGAAGCCCAAAAGGCCGAGGGCCTCAGCCGCCGTCTGGTGGGGTTGACCATGGCCGATCGGCACATTGCCCGGCACGGCTACCCGGTGCTCTACCAGGGCGATCGCGTCGGCACCGTCACCAGCGGCACCCTGGCCCCCACGCTAAATCTCCCCATTGCCCTGGCCTACGTCGCTGCCCCCTTGGCCAGAGTTGGGCAGTCGCTAGAGGTCGAAGTGCGCGGCGAACCCAGGCCGGCAACGGTGGTGAAGCGACCGTTTTATCGGGCGAAATAAAGGGAAATTGCGTCAAAGCGGCTGACTCATGGCACACTGGCACTGGATTCCATCAGCTTTGCGCGATAGCTGTGGTACAAATAATTTTCCTGGTAATTTTCCTGGGGCGATATGAGGTTACGCCATGGCATTTGACTATCCCGAAACGCTGAAGTATCTCGACAGCCACGAATATGCCCGCACTGACGAGGACGAAGGCATTGTAACCGTGGGCATTACCGCCTTTGCCATTGATCAGCTGGGCGACATTGTCTTTCTGGAGCTGCCCGAGGTTGGCGACAGTCTGGAGAAGGGCGAAAAGTTTGGCACGGTGGAATCGGTGAAGGCGGTGGAGGAGCTGAAGTCACCGGTTTCTGGCGAAGTGCTGGAGCGCAACGAAGCCCTGGTGGAAGCGCCGGAGCAGATCGGCGATGACCCCTACGGCGATGGCTGGCTGGTGAAAATCAAAGCCAGTGACCTGGAGGAACTGGACGACGCCCTCACCGCCGACGAGTACAAAGATCAGGTGGGTGGCTAGGGCGTGTCATCAATTGTGGTCAAGCGTAACCCAACGGCCGTCAGCCTAGTTGGTTTTTGCTAGCGCGCCACCCAACCTACAAACTCAGGTTTGACAGAGTACCAGTCCGTAGCTGCTATCCCATTGCGTTTATGGGGGACATGGCTATACTAAGGCTGGCTTTCCACGCGCTCTGGACCTGGCCAGTTTAAGCAATGCTAAGGCTCAGGGATTGCGGTCTACCTCTCAGGAAGCGGATATGGCTTCAGAACGAGACACCTCTGAACGACCTAAGCCCGGGGGGCGGCCCCCACGGGCGGCTCGTTCTCGCCCGGTGCCGCCTGTGACGATGTCTACGCCGGCCGAGGCCTCGCTCCAGGGGCCGTCTCGCTACGACCCCCTGGCCGATCTGCGCCAGCGAGCCACCCACGACAGCCACCCCAACGGGGCGGCCAGCGATCCGCCGGCCAGCCCCCCCTACCCAGAGACGCTTGCTGCGCCCTGCCCCAGCCTGACCCAGCGCCTGGCAAAGGCGTGGCCGATCTGGTCGATCGGCCTTTTGGTAGCGGTGATGGGGGTGGGGGCGGTATCGGCGGTCAGCCTGTTCCGCATTCCCAATCTGCCCAACTGTCGGGCGATCTTTTGGCCCACGGCGGCGGCCTCCACCCGGCTTCAATGTGCCGAGGCCTATGCCGAGCAGGGCACGGTGGAGGGCTACCTAGACGCGATCGCCCTGCTGGAGTCGCTGCCCGCCGACCATCCCCTGCGGGGCGAGGTCGATCTGCGCATTGAGACCTGGTCTGAGAGGATTTTGGACCTGGCCGAAGACACCTTCCAGGCGGGCGATCTGAG
Source organism: Leptolyngbya sp. KIOST-1 (assembly GCF_000763385.1). Classification (NCBI taxonomy): domain Bacteria; kingdom Bacillati; phylum Cyanobacteriota; class Cyanophyceae; order Leptolyngbyales; family Leptolyngbyaceae; genus Leptolyngbya; species Leptolyngbya sp. KIOST-1. The sequence continues at coordinate 1,834,301 of NZ_JQFA01000004.1, read as the reverse complement.
CGAAGCGATTGCCATGGCCCGGCGGATTCCCAACCACACCGCCGCCGCCCAGCTGGTCAACGAACGGGTGAGTGAGTGGAACCAGATTTGGCGAGAGGCGGAAACCATTTACGCCGCCGCCGAAGCCGATCTAAAGGCGCTGGCTTTTCAGGATGCCTTCGCCAAGGCCATTCAACTGCTGAATGTGGGCAATACCCACTGGAAAACGGTCAAGTACGACGAGTTGACCAGCAAAATTACCGCCGCCCGCGAAGATCTCAACCAGCTGGGTAAAGCTAAGGAACTGGCTCGTCAGCGCACCCTCAAGGCGATGCAGGAGGCGATCGCCCTGGCCCAGGGCATTGACAGCCAAAGCCCGGTCTATGGCGAAGCCCAGTCGGTAATTCGCCAGTTTGGTCGCGACCTGCTGATCCTGGCCGAAGCCGCCCTCGATCGCCAGGATGCTGAGGCGGCAGGGCAGTTCCTGGGGGCAATTCCAGCCGCTCTGGGCATGGGGGCCGAGATTGCCGACATGCGTACCTTTATCGACGCCAGCCAGCTCTCCTGGCAGGGGGGCATCACCGGGCTGGAGGGGGCGATCGTGCGGCTCCAGAGCGTCAGCGCCGATCGCCCCCTCTACGGCAAGGCCCAGGCCCTGATGGGTCGGTGGCAGGAGGAGGTGAAGGGCCGCACCCAGCTGGAGTGGGCGCGGCAGGTGGCGCTGCCGGGCACGGTGGCTGACCTCCGGGCCGCCATTGGCGAGGCCCAGCAAATTTCGCGCAACAACGCCGCCTGGGCCGACGCCGAGGCTCAGATTGGCCGCTGGCGGGGCCAGATTGAGACCGCCGAGGATCGTCCCATTCTCAGTCAGGCCCAGGCCCAGGCCCAGGCGGGAGATCTGGCGGGGGCGATCGCCACCGCTCGCCAGATCGGCTCCGGTCGCGCCCTCTCCGGCGAGGCCCAGGAAAATATTGGCCAGTGGCGAAACACGCTACAGCGGGCCGAAGATGGCCCGATTCTGACCCAGGCTCGCCAGCTCGCCGCCCAGGGCCGTCTCAGCGAAGCCGTCGCGGTCGCGTCCCGAATTGGTCCCGGGCGGGCGCTCTCCGACGAAGCCCAGAGCAGCCTGCAAACCTGGCGAGATCAGCTCCAGGGGCAGCAGCAGCTCCAGGCGGCCTACCGCGCCGCCCAGACGGGCACCGCCAGCGCCCTGGCCGATGCGGTGCGGCTGGCCCAGCAGGTCCCCGAGGGCAGTCCCCAGCGGGTCGAAGCCACCCAGGCCCTCACCCGCTGGAGCTGGGATATTCTGCGCCTGGCCGAGACCGAAGCCATGATCAACCGCAGCCGGGCGATCGCGATCGCCGAAACGGTACCTGCCCAGACCGAGGCCTACGCCCAGGCTCAGCTGCGTCTGCGGGAGTGGCGCGCTGCCCAGGAGACACCGGGCCCGCTCACCATGCCCTGAGGGTAGTAACCGCTGCCCTCAGCCCCCCCATGGATGCCAGGGCATAACTTTAACCCTTGGGACAGCGCATTGGCGTATAGCCATTGCGTTAGGGGGATCGGCCCTATTCCGACTGTTCTGGCGATGGCTACAGACGGTAAGATTGGGAACTACCCGTTCGGAGAGGATTCTCTGCCCAGAACAGATCTATGGGGTCCATACTCCACTAAGATTTTCCTAAGCATTCGCGGTTGTTTAGCGGTATCTATGCACGGCTCAATGTCTGATTCGGAGAAAATTCCAGAAATTCTCAAGCTGATTGACGTCCTCGATGGGCTCGAAGCCTTGATCGACACCGCCCCCAACGACGATGTGGAGGATATTCTAGAAGAGGCGTGGCTGCAGATCAGCGATACCTTCCCCGACGACTTCAAGGCCGCCACCCAGCACGACGCGGGGGCGGAGGGGCTGCGCCGCTACCTCAAGGTCAAGGGCTTTTTTGAAAATCCCTCAGAGCGCTCCATTAGCGCCGCAGAATTAGAGGAATATTACCGCAGCTACATTGCCGCCGAAGAGGACGAGGAACCCACCGACTTTTTCTTTCCTGACGAGGGTTAGGGCGGGTCATCAATTGTGGACAAAAGTTTGGTATATCAAGCTTTGCCACGCCCGATCCAAACGACAGGCTAGGGGCTAAATGCCGGGCTTTTGGCCCCTATGGATGACATTCCCTAAAGCATCGGTACAGTATTTAGGTTGACAGTATTTAGTTTGCAGCGAGGCTCGAGGCCTGCGAACCACAACTGCGCTAATCAGCCCAAGCTGCTACTGGGGCCTGCGATAGGGCCCCAGCCCCCCCGCTTTGCACGGCCCTTGGCCTACGACCAGGGGCGTTCCGCCGCCCTGGACCCGACGGAAAGGAGCGATCGATTGTTTTAAACCTTTATGCGGCCAAGGAATCGGTAGGGATCTGTAGACCCTGCGGTGGCAGATTCAAGATCGCAGCCATACTGAACCGGTGCTCTAGGGGTGGTTTGGTGAAGAGCCCATGGGGACGGGGGCGAGCAGGGTTTCGGCGGCGGCGGGGGATAGCGGTTTGGCAAACCAGTAGCCCTGGGCCAGTTCGCAGCCGAGACGCTGGAGTTGCTCCAGCTGGGTTTGGCTTTCAACACCTTCGGCGATCGCCGCCAGGCCAAGGCGGTTGCTGAGGGTGATGATGGTTTCGACAATGTCGGAGTTGTGGGGGCTGGCCTCCATGGTCATCACAAAGGAGCGATCGATTTTAAGGGCATCGACGGGTAGCTGGTGCAGATAGCTGAGCGAGGAGTAGCCGGTGCCAAAGTCGTCAATGGTGACGGTAAAGCCGTGGGGCTTGAGCTGCTGCAAAATCGTCACCATCGTCTGAATGTCTTCGATCAGCGTGCTTTCGGTGATTTCCAGGTTGAGGTGGTGCCCCTGGAGTCCGGTTTGATCCAGAATGCGGGTCAAATCGCTGAGCAAGTCGCTGCGCAGCAGGTCTTTGACCGAAAAGTTGATGCTCACCGTTAGGGCGGCGCAGTGGGGGTAGCGCTGGTGCCAGTGGGCCAGCTGCTGGGCGGCCTGGGTTAGCACCCAGCGATCGAGGGGGACAATCAGCCCCGTTTCTTCGGCGATGGGAATGAAGTGGTCGGGGGAGATGAAGCCGCGTTCGGGATGCTGCCACCGCACCAGGGCCTCAAACCCGGCGATCGCCTGGGTTTCAAGCTGAAAAATGGGCTGGTAGTAGAGCACCAGCTCCCCCTGGTCAATGGCCTGGCGCAGTTCCTGCTCCAGCTGCAGGCGCTGGAGGGCCTTCAGGTGCATGGACTCGTTGAACACCACGTAGCGGCCCCGCCCCTGGGCCTTGGCGCGGTACATGGCAATGTCGGCATCGCGCAGGGGTTCGGAGGGGCTGTGGTAGTCGCCGCCCCCCATCACAATCCCCACGCTGGCATTGAGAAACACGTCGCGCCCGCTCACCGTCAGCGGCTGCTGGATCTCCTGAAGGATGCGCTCGACCAGGCGCAAGGGCTCTTTCAGGGTGTCGATGTCTTCGATCAGCAGCACAAACTCATCGCCCCCCAGGCGGGCCGCTAGATCGGTGGTCCGAATCAGCGATCGCAGCTTTTGGGCCACTACCACCAGCACTTCATCCCCGGTCAGATGGCCCAGGCTGTCGTTGATCACCTTGAAATTGTCGAGATCGAGAAAGAGCACCGCAAAGCGCTGGCGGACATGGCGCTGGCAGCGCTGAATGGCCAGTTCGAGCCGCTGCATCAAGAGGTTGCGGTTGGGCAGCTGGGTGAGGGCGTCGTGGAGGCTGTTAAACAGAACCTGGTCGGCTACGCGGCGGTGCTCGACTTCGGCCAGGCGGCGCTCGGTAATATCGGTGTAGGTGCCGCTCATGCGCAGGGGGCGGTGGGCGTCGTCCCACTCCACCACCTGACCCCGGTCAAGTACCCACACCCAGTGGCCCTGGCGATGGCGGAGGCGAAATTCGCAGTCGTAGCCGGGGGTTTCGCCCTCAAAGTGGCGCTGGAGGGCCAGCTTTTTACGGCTCCAGTCGTCGGGGTGCACAAACCGTTGCCAGGTGTCGATGCGGGCGGGGCCAAGTTCACTGGGGCTGTAGCCCAGCAGGGCCGCGCAGCGATCGCTGGCCCACACCTCCCCGGTTTGCACCTGCCAGTCCCAAATACCAATCCCAGACCCTTCGATGGCCAGGTGGAGTAGTTCCCGGGTACGCTCCAGTTCGGCCAGCGCGGCGCGGCGATCGCGGCGACCCTGAGCCTCCCGCACCTCTCGCCGCACCGCCTCCACCAGCCGCGAGAGGTTATCTTTCATCACGTAGTCGTGGGCTCCGGCCCGCATCATCTCCACCGCCGTAGCCTCGCCCACTGTGCCCGACACGACAATAAAGGGCAGGTCGTAGGGGCTGCTCTGCAAAATGTCGAGGGCGACAGGGGCGGTAAACTGGGGCAGTTGATAGTCAGACAGCACCACATCCCAGGTGTCGGCCTCGAGGGCGGCGCGGAAGTCAGCGGCGGTTTGCACCTGCACCCAGGTCGGGGAGAATCCGGCCCGGCGCAGCTCCCGCAGCAGCAGCAGCAGGTCGTCGTCGGAGTCTTCTACAATTAGAGCCCGCAAGGGTTCAGAGGCAGTCATAGCAGGTTGGGTGGCAGCTCACTGATCAGGGCCCAGTACAGGCCGAGCTGGCGTACAGCGTCGGTAAATTCATCAATGTTGACGGGCTTGCGGACATAACTGTTAGCGCCCAGGCTATAGCTTTCAATAATATCGCGGTCTTCGCTGGAGGAGGTGAGCACTACCACGGGCAGCAGGCGGGTGCGATCGCTGGCGCGAATCTGCCGCAGCACCTCCAGTCCGTCCACCTTGGGCAGCTTCAGGTCGAGCATCACCACGCAGGGCAAAGCCTCCGGGCCAAACACGCGTTGCAGGGCCTCTTCACCGTTGCGAACTACCACCACCGGGTTGGCCAAATTTCCCCGGCTCAGGGCGCGGAGGGTGAGCCGCTCGTCGTCGGGGTTGTCCTCCACCAGCAAGATCGGGCGCAGGGTCGTCATAGGGCTCCCTCGGCCCCAGGGGCAAACTGAGGCAGGGTGAAATAGAACGTTGCCCCCTGGTCTACCGCGGCCTCGGCCCAAACCCGGCCCCCCTGGCGATGAATCGCCCGCTGCACCGTGGCCAGACCAATGCCGGTACCCGGAAACTCGTGGGTATTGTGCAGGCGCTGAAACACGCCGAACAGTTTGTCAGCGTAGGCCATATCAAAGCCAGCGCCGTTGTCGCGCAGGTAGTAGACGGGCTCACCCGCCTGTATGGCCACGCCAAACTCAAGCCGGGCCTCCGGGCGGTGGCCGGTAAACTTCCAGGCGTTTTGCACCAGGTTGGCGATCGCCACCCGCATCAGGGTGGGGTCGGCACAAATCGCAATCCCGGAGGTAACGGTGGTGGTCACGACACGATCGGGCTCAGCTGAGCGCAGATCGTCGATCTCCGCCTGCACCAGGTCGCTGAGGTTCACCGTACCGTAGGCCATCGTCTGGCGCGACACCCGCGACAGACGCAGCAGATCGTCGATTAAGCAGCCCATGCGGGCCACGTTGTGACGAATGCGATCGAAATAGTCTTTACCTTCAGGGTCAAACTGGTCGCCGTAGTCTTCGAGCAGGGCGCGGCTAAAGCCGTCGATCGCCCGCAGCGGGGCGCGCAAATCGTGGGACACCGAGTAGGCAAACGCCTCCAGCTCGAGGTTAGAGGCCTCCAGCTGAGCGGTGGTGCGCCGCAGGTGTTGTTCTGCCAGCTTGGCCTCGGTGATGTCGGTATTGGTGCCAATCAGGCGGCGAGGCCGGCCCAGGTCATCATGCTGCACCAGGGCAGTGGCTCTGATCCAGCGCATTTCGCCGTCCCCTCGATGAATGCGGAATTCAATGGTTTCAGGCGGCAACCCGTCGAGGATTTGAGCAAAGGCAATGTCTATCCAGTCAACGTCTTCGCTGAATACCATGTTGCGCCAATCGGCCAGGGTCAGCGCCTGCTCCGCCCGGACACAGCCGTACATGGCACACATGCGCTGATCCCAATCCACGAGCTGGGTATCTAGATCCATTGCCCACGTCCCAATTTCCCCCGATTTTAGAGCCATGGAAAGGCGCAGCGATAGATCGCGCAGCTGAGTTTCCGCCTGCTTGGTTTGGGTGATGTCGTAGTTGATGCCGATCAGGCTGAGTGGCTGGCTCGCTGAATTGCGGTGTACCAGAGCGCTGGATTTGACCCAGCGCAGTTCCCCGTTGCAGCGATAGATGCGAAACTCAACCTCGTAGGGGGCATCAGTGTCGATGGCTGCCTGGAGGGCCGCTTCTACCGCTTCAACATCCTCGGGGTGCACCCGGCTGCGCCAGTCCTGGTAAGTGGCGGGGCGGCCCAGCTGGCCAAAGCCATACAGATCAATCAGCCGCTGATCCCAATCGAGTCCATCGGTGAGGAGATCCCATTCCCAGCTGCCAAAGCCCCCTGACTCCAGCGCTACCGTCAGCCGGGTCGAAAGCGTTTGCAGCCTGGCCGCAGTCTGCTTCTGGTCGGTAATGTCGTAGTTGATGCCGATGATACTGACGGGCTGCCCGTGGGCATCGCGTTGCACCAGGGCGCTGGAGCGAATCCAGCCCAGGCTGCCGTCCCCCCGCCAGACTCGAAACTCCACATCGTAGGGAGCGTTGCTGTCGATGAGCGCCTGGTTGGCCGCTTCGACCCAGTCAATGTCCTCGGCATAGACCTGGGCTCGCCAGTCCTGGTAGGTGGCCTGGTGTCCCAGCCGCTCAAAGCCGTACAGATCGATCAAACACTGGTCCCAGATCACCTCATCGGTGCTCAGGACTCGCTCCCAACTGCCAATTCGGCCCGATGCCAGGGCCAGCGTAAGCCGCAGCGACAGCCGCTCCAGCTCGATCGCCGTCTGCTTGTGCTCGGTAATGTCGTAGTGAATGCCAACCATTTCGATGGGCTGGCCGGTAGGACTACGTCGCACCGTGGCCGTCGATCGCACCCAGTGCAGTTGTCCGTCGGGGTGGCAACAGCGAAACTCGACATCAAACTTGGTCTCCCCGGTCAAGGCAGTCGGGATCTGGGCCTCAACGGTAGCCAAGTCGTCGGGGTGTACGTAGCTGGCCCAGTCCGAGTAGGTGACCGCCTGGCCCAGGTCCGGCAAGCCGTAAATTTCGTACATGCGCTGATCCCAGGTCAGGGTCTGATCCATGTCCCAAGTCCAGATGCCGACTCCGCCTGAGTCAAGGGCCAGCCCCAGCCGCAGCGATAGATGATCCCGCTCCCGCTCGTGGTGCCTGCGCTCGCTGATGTCCTGGACGGTGCCGGTCAGGTGGGTCAGCTGGCCCAGCTCATCTATCATTGCTTCACCCTTGACGTGAATCTGGCCGGAGCTGCCGTCGGCGCGCACAATCCGAAACTCTTCGTCGTAGGGCTGGTGGGTAGTTATGGCGGCCTCTATCACCTGACCATGTCGCGCCCGGTCAGCGGGGTGAAAGTAGCCCTGAAGCGCCTCTAAGCTGGGGGGCTGCTCCCCTGGGGTGAGCCCAAAGATGCGGTAGACCTGCTCCGACCAGGCGATGGCCTGGGTCGCCACCTCAAATTCCCAGCTGCCCAGGTTGCCAATGCGCTGGGCCGTCTGCAGGTGGGCTTCATTTTTCCTTAGCTGTACTTCGGCCTGCTTGAGCTGAGTAATATCGACATGGCAACCGATAACGCGCAGGGGCTGTCCGGCCTCATCCCAGGCGATTACCTGACCCGTGCAGAGCACCCACACCAGAGAGCCATTTTTGTGGCGGTAGCGCAACTCTACTTTGTGCGGTATTTCGCCCCGACTCTGAATGTGGCGGTCAAAGGAGGCCTGTCCGGCAGTCAGATCCTCTGGGAAGATCAGCGCTTGCCAGGTGTCCATCTGGTTGGGCAGCTCATCGTCGGTGTAGCCAAACATGGCTTTGAAGCCAGGGCTCCAGTAGGCGGTGTTGGCCACAAGGTCAATATCCCAGTAGCCTCCCAGCACGGAGTCGAGCATTTGCTCCAGCAGGGTGAGTTCCTGGCGCAGATCCTCGGTTTGCTGGCGGCTGGCGGCGGCGGCTTTGCGATCGCTGACATCGGTAAAGTAAACGGTGACGCCCTCGCTGTCGGGGTAGATGCGGTTTTCAAACCAGCGATCGAAGGGTGCGTAGAACTGGTCCTGGTAAACGGGCTGTTGTTGGGCGATCGCCCGCTGAAAGGCGTAATAAAAGGGCTCCCCCACGACCTCGGGAAACATCTCCCACAGCTGCCGTCCCAGCAGCGCGGCCGGGTCTCGGCCCAGGGTTTGGGCCGCCCGATGGTTGATGTAGGTAAAACAGCCGTCCCGGTCGAGGGCGACAATGCCATCGTTGATGCGCTCAAAAACCCTGGCCAGCCGATCGCGGCTGGCGCTGGCCTCGGCCTTTGCCTGTTCGGCCTCGCCCAGCAGCTGCGCCAGGGTGCGCTCGGCGGCGACGCGATCGCTGATATCCCGAGAAATACACAGAATCGACTCTATTTCCCCTGTCACCGACCGCTCTGGGGCCAGCACCATCTCAAAGTGCCGCACTCTATCTGGGGTAGGGATTGTAAATTCAATCGTCTGTTTGGTGCCGCTGGCCAGGAGCGTGGCGGCGGCCGCCTCCCAGGTGTCGACCATGGTGCTGTCTAACCCCAGCTCGCGGCAGGTTTTGCCCAAAAAGGCCTCGCTTTCGATCCCCGTCAGCCGAGTCAGCGTTGGGCTGACGTAGAGGTGGCGCAGCTGGCGGTCAAACCGCTCGACGATGTCGGGGGAATTTTCGACCAGGTTCTGGTACTGCTGGCGGACCTGACCTACCGCCGAGGGCGGCGGGCTCTGGTCCAGCCGCTGCCGCAGGTTAGCTGCCGCCAAGTCATCGCTAAAGAGGTAGTCGGCGGCCCCCAGCTTCATCGCCTCCAGGGCGGTGCGCTCCTGCCCTGGCCCCACCAGCAGCAGTACAGGCAATGGGCGTTGGGGCTGGGTTTGACCCAGGGCGGCCAAAAACGCCAGCCCGCCTCCGGCCCAATCGGGATCAACCACCGCCCAGGCGGGGGAGTGGCGGTGCCAGAGTGCGAGGGCTTCGGGCAGGGTTTCGGCCTGCAGCAGGCGATCGCTAGGGAGGGCCTGGGCGAGGCGATCGCGATCGCCGCCCCGGACCAGTAGCAGCACGGGGAGAGGGGCGCGGTCCTGGGGTTCTAGCGGCGACCGTTCATGGGTTTCAAGCGAGGTCCGCATCTGGGACTGGGAGGAGATCTGAGTCATAGGCGGCGTCACCTGGGCGACGTCACAACAGGGCACCCGGACCGCTCACCCCTGCGGCTGAACCATCCACCCCCTAGACTACCCCGACTACCCTGGTTGACCTAAGGTTGTAATGTAAATCACCGCTTCGTCGGGGGGAATGCCCAGCACCTCGTTGACCTGGTCGTCATAGAAGCCGCCGATGCCGCTTACCCCCAGCCCCAGCCGAACGGCGGCCAGGTTGAGCCGCTGGCCCAGGTGCCCGGCATCGAGGTGCAGGTAGCGGTAGACGCGATCGCCGTAGGCGGCCACCGCCCCGGCCAGGTCGGCGGTGTGAAACACCACCGCGGCGGCGTCGCGGCCCAGCTCCTGGCCCAGGCACAGGTAGTGCAGCTCGCGGCGAAAGTTCTTGAAGCGCACCTGGCGCAGTTCCTCGCTGCGGGGGGCGTAGTAGTAGCAGCCGTCGTCCAGGTCCTCCACCCCGCAGGCCACCACAAAGGTGTGGACCAGGCGGCGATCGCCGTAGTCCGGGTCGGCATCAAAGCCCTGGTCGCGGTAGTGGTGGGGCTGGTAGGTGAAGTCCAGAAGCTGCCTGAGCGCCGCCAGGGAGATGGGTTGACCGCTGAAGCGCCGGGTCGATCGCCGCTTGAACAGCGTGGTTTCCAGATCTTCCAGGTGGGGACCCCAGGCAATCGGGGCGGTGTCGGTGGGCAAGCGCAGGCCAAAGGGCAGATTGTACTTATCCTCCAGGGTGTCGCCGGGGCGGGGGGTGTCGTCGCTGGGCCGCATCGCCCAGCGGGGCACATCGGCGGTGGGGGCGATCGCGGTCACCTGGTGAAAGTAGGTCAGTAACTCCCCGTCGGGCACCGCCGAAAACTGGGTTTGGGGCGGCGTGGCAAAGGCCACCTGGGCACAGGGCAGGTTTTGCTCCACCGTCAGCAGGTCGGCCAGGGGCAGCACCGCCAGCGCCCCCTCCTCGGCGGGGTCGAGATAGAGCAGGTCGGCCAGGGCGCGATCGGCAAAGCTGGCAATCAGGTGGGGGCGGTAGTCTACGATGGCGCTGGCCAGCTCCAGGTTGCCCAGCAGGTGGCCCACATCCAGGCAAATCCGCCGATAGGCCCGATCCTGGTAGCGCCAGGCCGACCGATCGAACACCCCCGTCACCACCACCGCCAGGTGGGTAGCCTCCAGGGTGGGGTGCCAGAAGCAGGCCTCCTGTAGCCCCTGCCACACGTGGTCTTCCCAGTAGCGCCAGAGGCTGTGGCGGTGGGCCTGGTAGTTGTAAAGCCCTGCGGGCAGCAGCCGCGTGCCGCGCGAAATAACATAGATCTCCGCCGGGTAGAGCCCCCCGGCCGAGGGCGCCGATCGCAAGTAAAACGCCTGTCCGGTGACGGTAGGAAACTTGGCTGTCAGCCCGTAGGTATTGATCAGCAGCCGGGACAGCCGCATCCAGTCCACGGCCTCATCTCCGGCTCCCAGCCCGACCCTGGCAGCTGGGGTTGCCGCTTCGGAGCCATCCTCCAGGTAGGGCTTGAGGTCCACCTCCGTGCCCACCCGGTAGGTTTTGAAGGGACTGGGCTGGCGGCTGTAGTCCAGGGGGCGAGCCTGGGAAGCCAGGGTCTCAGGGTCGTACTTGGTACGGCTGTGGTAGTGCTGGGCAACGGAAACCAGAGCGTCGGGCATGGCCGAAAGAAGAGGTGGCAAGGGCCGCAGGCCGCAACCGGCGGTTGTAATTCAGTCTAGTCTAAGCAAAAACCGGAGCGCGGCACATCGTCTCTGCAGCGGAGATACCTAACCCCGCACCAGCCCGACCCTCAGACCACGGTCGCCAGCGTTGACCTGGAACCGCATACCGCAATTGAAGGAACACCGGGATCCGCCCCGCCCAAAGCTGCTCAAAAACCTGAAGACATCCTTAACGCACCGTTGTTACAAAACGTAAACGCATACAGTGTCAGGTGTTGTTTAGGTGAGCACATATACTCAAGCTCGCCGCCTGGATTCGGCAACTGTGATGGATCAACTTACCAAGGATGCTCTGCTAACAGCCTATCGGGGTGGTCAGCGCTGTTTCTCGGGCAGCGATCTGAGCGGAGTTGAACTCTTCGAGGTGGATTTGCGCCAGATTGACTTGCAGGGTAGCTGCCTGGACGGGTGTTACATACCCTATGGCAACCTGAGCGGAGCCAGGCTGACCAGGGCCAGCCTGGTAAACGCTCACCTGGGCGACGTCAACCTCTACGGGGCCGACCTGGCCGGGGCAACCCTGAGCGAAGCCGACCTGGGCCGAGCTGACCTGCGTGGAGCCAACCTGAGCGGGGCCAACCTGGCCGGGGCAACCCTGAGCGGCGCCGATCTGCGCGGGGCGAGCCTGCAGCAGGCTAACCTGGAGCGGGCCAACCTCAGCGGGGCCAAGCTGGAGGGGGCTAATCTCACCGATGCCAACCTCACCCGCTGCAACCTGTTTCGGGCGACGGGGGCCGATCTGACCGGGAGCCGCTGCGATCGCACCACTGTCCTGCCCAGTGGCTACAACTATGGGCGCTAGCCGGGGGCCGTTAGCACGGGGCCGCTGGCAGGGCCTGAACCTAAGGGGGGAATGTTGCCCACCGCTGCCCTCACCCCCTGAAGTATCAGGTATCCTAGGCATATTCCATTAGGACAGTCCTGATGAGGCAGCCCATGCGTTCCCTGGCCGATGTTCCCCGCCCCCTGCTGTTGCTGGCGCTGATGTTGCTCAGCGGTGGGGCGGTGATTCAGCCCGGGGCCTCGCAGCGGGTCGCTGCCCAAACTGCCACCCCTGACCCAGTTCAGGAGCCCGTGCTGCTGGCCCAGGTGGCCACCACCGCTGAAATCGAGCGGCTTAGCACCGAGGCCGATCTGGCTTTTCGCCGCGCCACCACGCTGTTTTTTGTCATGCTGGGCACCCTGCTGCTGCTGCTGGGCCTGGGGGTGGTGATGCTGTGGCTGATGCGGCGATCGGTGATTCAGGAAGTCTCGGTGGTGGTGCGCAACCAGATCAACGACATCACCGACTTAGAGACCAAGATTCAAACCGCCACCCGCGACCTCGACTACATTTTGACCCAGGCCAAGGAGCGGGCCACCGAACTCAACAGCCGCACCGACCGCTTTCAGGAAGAGGCCGTGACCAAAAAGCAGGTGCTCAACCGGCTGGTGGATGACCTGGCCGAATTTAAAGCCCGCACCATCAACGACTGGCAGTCCACCCTGAGCGATCTGCAGGTGAAGCTGGAGAGCACCGAGGCCAACTTCGTCGGCCACCTGACCGGGCTGCGCGCCGCAGCCGATGACGAAATTACCACCCTGCGCAAGGACACCCAGCTCCAGCGCGACGTGGTGTTTCGCACCCTGGAGGAAAACCAGACCAGCTTTTTGCGCGACGTGAACCGACTGCGCAGCGACGTGGAGGTGCACCAGGACGCGGTGCTACAAAAAATTGGCAATGCCGAAACCAGCTTTGCCGACCAGATGGCCACGATGACCCAGGCCATGCAGGAGGAGCGCGATCGCGCCATGGTGGCCCTGGCCGATCTGCGCCAGCAGCTCACCACCCAGGCCAGCGACCAGGTCGATCGCCAGACCGCCGCCATTGCCGAAGCCCTGGACGCCCTGCGCCAGAGCAGCCTCACCCGCCTGCAAACCCAGACCGACGAGATTGGCCGCCAGCTGGGCGAGCTGCAGGTCAGCGCCCTGGGCGAGCGGGATTTGGCCCTGCAAACCATCCAGCGCTCCATCGACGAGTTCACCCAGCGCTTCGCCAACCTGCGCACCGAGGTGGATGGCCAGCGCAGCCGCATTCTGGCCGACCTGGGCCGCCAGGCCGACGAGTTTCTGGCCCAGTTTGGCGGCCTCAAGATCGAGATCGAGAATCGCCAGGATATGCTGCTGGGGGATCTGCGCCGGGCCGCGGACGAAGCTCTGGAGCGCTTTGCCACCACCCGCACCGAGGTCGATGCCCGCCAGCAAAACACCCTCGACGACTTTCAGCGCACCGCCCAGGCGATGCAGAGCCAGCTGGCCCAGATGGCCACCGAGGCCGAGGTTCAGCGATCGACCCTGCTGGCCGACATCGACGCCACCGCCACCGCCTTTCGCCAGCAGGTACGGGTGCTGCAGGAGGCCACGGGCGAGCAGCAGACCCAAATCGTCGACGGCATGCGGGCCATGGAAGCGGCCTTTACCGAGCAGCTGAACCAGGTGCGCCAGGTAATCTTCAGCCGCCGCGATCGCGTGCTCGACAAAATCGATAGCTTTGATGCCCGCCTCAGTGAGGACCTGGCCAACCTGGGCACCACCACCGCCGAGCGCGAGGCCGCCGCCCGCACCCAGCTCGACGGCCTGATGGCCGAAATGGCCGAGCGCTTTGCCCGCCTGGAGGCCGACATCGAAGCGGGGCGCGAGGTGTCTCTGGGCCGCCTGGGCGATCTGCAACAGAGCTACCGGGTGCGGCTGGAGGCGATCGCCGCCGAAGCCCAGCACCAAAAGGACGAGATCATGCGCCGCCTGGGCGAGGTGTCGCCCCAGTACCTGGCCGACTCGTTTATGAGCGAGGCGCGGCAGCAGTTTGAGACCATCACCGACAAGATCGCTCGGCTGGAGACCAACCGGCCCCAGCTATTTCTCACCGCCGACGAGTACATTGGCCGGGGCGATCGCTACCTGGCCGACGGCGACCACGCCCTGGCGGTGGCCGAATACGACAAGGCCCTCGACATTCAGCCGGTCAACACCCAGGTGTGGATCAACCGCGCCCAGGCCCAGCAGGCACTGGAGCAGCTGGAAGGGGCGCTCGACTCCCTCGACCACGCCCTGGAGCTGGAGCCCAGACACACCGGGGCGCTGCTGCAGAAAGGCCTGATTCTGCGCGAGCTGCGCCGCCACGAAGACGCCCTGGCGGTGTTTGATCGACTCAGCGAGATCACCCCCGACGACGCCAAGGTCTGGCTGAATCGGGGCATGGTGCTGAGCCGCCTGAAGCGGCGCGAAGACGCCATCACTGCCTTTGACAAAGCCCTTGAAATCCACCCCGAGTACCACGAGGCCTGGGTGAACCGGGGCGTGTCCTACGGCATTTTGCAGCAGCACGAGGAGGCGTTTAACTCCTTTGACAAAGCCGTGGAGTACCAGGCCAACGATGCGATCGCCTGGCTCAACCGGGGCCTTTCCCTGATCGAGCTGGAGCGCTACGACGACGCCCTGGCCAGCTTCGACAAGGCCACCCGGTTCAACCCCGACGCCCCCAAGGCCTGGGACAATCGGGGGCTGGCCCTGGTCAAGCTGGGCCGCGACGAGGATGCGATCAAGAGCTTCGATCGCGCCACTGCCCTCGACCCCGACTATCCCAAGGCCCACTACAACAAGGCCCTCTGCTACGCCCTCCAGCGCCAGTTTGACAACGCCATGGACGCGCTGCAGCAGGCGGTGCGCCTCGACCCTGACTACCGCGAAGAGGCTCGCACCGAACCCGCCTTCGACGAACTCTGGAGCGACAACTGGTTCCGCGAGCTGGTGGAAAAATAGGGCCAACGGGCCGAGTTGGCGACCTCACAGGGGACGTTTATTTAGGTGGAATCCGCTTAAGCGCTTCGGATTCGGTATAAGCGGCGTCAAACCGCTGCCCAAAGGGGAGAAATATGACTAAAATGCTGGTGCTGCAATCGGCAGAACGTTGGTAAGAATCGCACTTTGGATATTGGCCTTCGGGGTTTTAGGCCTGGTCGTCGCGGAGCTTTTTCTGCGGGTCAGGTACGGCCTGGGCAACCCGCCCCTCTACGTGGCCGATGCCCGCACCGGCTACCGCCTGGCTCCCAATCAAACCCTACGGCGGCGGGGCAACCGCATCGCCATCAACGCTTACTCCATGCGGGGGCCAGAGATTTCGCTCCAGCGGGCCACCGACACCCTGCGGGTGCTGATGGTGGGCGATTCGATCGTCAACGGCGGCTGGTGGACCGACCAGAGCGAGCTGCTATCGCTCCGGCTGCAGGCGGCCCTGGAACCGCTCAACCCCGCCAATTTTCGGCAGGTGGAGGTGCTCAACGCCTCGGCCAACTCCTGGGGGCCGCGCAACGAGCTGGGCTACGTGCTGCGGTTCGGCACCTTTGAGGCCCAGGTGGTGCTGCTGGTGCTCAATACCGACGACCTGTTTGCGATTGCCCCCCACAGCTACGACCTGGGCCGCAACCCCCAGTACCCTACCCGCCGCCCGCTGCTGGCCCTCCAGGAGGCGATCGCCCGTCGCCGCAGCTATACCCCCAGCGCCGAACTCCAGGCCCTGCACGACCAGCGGGGCGATCGCGTCGGCGTCAACCTGGAGGCTCTGCGCCAGCTAAAGCAGGTAGTCGAAGCGGCGGATGGGCGACTGGCGATCGCCATGACCCCCCTGCGCCGGGAGCTAGAGGATGGACCCCGCGACTACGAGCAGATCGCCCGTCAGCGCCTCACCGCCTTTGCCCAGGCCGAGGGGCTGCCCTACCTCGATTTTTTGCCCCAGTTTCAGCAGACCGGCTCCGAACCGCTGTACTTCGACCACATTCACCTCAGTGCCGAAGGCAACCGCTGGGTGGGGCAGGCCCTGGCGGAGTGGCTGGCCCTAAGCCTACCCCTGGAAGATAGGTCAACCCCCGGCCAGGAGCGATCCCCCGATCCGCTGCAGGATCTCTGGTGATCCCCAGGCACCCGATGGCGTTTGTTTAGCGCTTTTTCCCCGGCCCCCGGCCCCAAAGCCAGACCGCCTACCCGAGGGGATAGGCGGTCTGGAACAGTTCAGAACAATCGGCGATCGCGTGTGCAAGGGTCTCACCTGTCGCAGGCTACAGCAGCAGCAGCAGCAGCGCCAGCGTCACCAAAAAAGACGCTATGGCCTCCAGACCTCGAGGAAATTCGTTGCTCAGGTCGCGCTCCCAACCGCAGTTGAGGCAGACGTAGTAGCTTTCGGCCTTGGTGACGATGGTGTGCCGTCCGCAGTGGGGGCACTCCAGGTGGTGGGGGTGGTGAGGGTGAGAACTGTCGGAATAGGGCACTAGCATGGTGAACCTCCTTGGGGTTGCTTGGGGTGATGGGGTGACAATCACCATTTCCCAGGGCAGGTTCCAGGACTCCAGAGCCCTACCCCTGACTCCCCGATCTGGCCTGGGGACCTCTGGTCTAAAGACGTAGGATCTAGCGACCTGTGGTCTAGAGACAATTTCGGGATTTCGGAGTAGGCTCTAAATGTCATTGGACACTGCGTCTGATGATGGACTGCCAGGGAGACCAGCGGCCAAATGCGGACTCCCTGGCCTTATTTTTGGGGAAGCAGCAAATTCTAGCTAGCCAGGGCGAGGCGGCACCGGAGCCCCTGGCGCTGGAATCGGAGGATCGGCCAACCCAAGTATTTTGTATCTTTCGACACCAAATATTCGAATTGACCCGGCTTTTGTAGCCTGAACTACAGGAGGTGGGTCAACTTCATGGGAACTTTGTGTCGGGGAGAGGCCCCAGGGCGGGCTAAATCTGCCTAAAACCAGTGAAAAACTTGCTCAATCTCCCAGGGACCCTCCGTGAGTTCGGCAGACCAGGCTCGCAGCTACCGCTTCTTCTACTATCTCTGTGCCGCCCTGGGGTATGAACAGCAGCCCAACGGCGACGTCAACGCGGCGGGGGTGGGGGCTCTGCTGGGGAATAGGGAGTTGCGCCGGGCCGTGACCGCCCTGCTCCAGCCGGAAAAGCTATCGGCCGAAGAGTGCGAAACCCGGCTCCGTCGCCTGGGCAATACCACCACGGGTACCGCCGTGCAGCTTTTGAGCCACCTGCGGCAAAACCTGGCGGCGGCCTACCAGGCGTTTGAGCTGCCCCCCACCCGGGTGCTGGGCGCCGAGGAGGTGCTGACGGCCCTGTCTTACCTGGTAGAGCTGACCCCGAAGGAACGCCGTGACCTGGGCCTGCCCGCCGGGGACGGGCTGACCCTATTGCAGCGATCGCTGTTGATGCTGCAAACCGTGGGCGGCCTGGAAAACTACGAAATGCTGCTGCACATCTACAAGGCGGCGGTGGGGCTCGACTTTACCCGAGCGGAGGAGCCCCTGACCTCGCTGGCGGCGGTGGACGACCTGATTGCCCAGGTGGTGCGGCAATCCCTGGCCTTTTTGCCCCGCCAAAACCCGGCCCGGGCCAGCGCCAGCGCCAGTCGCCGCGAGGACACCGTCACCGAGCTGACCCGCAAGGTGCAGCGGGAGGTGCGTCGCCTGCTGGCCCGCAGCGGCAACCAGCAGCTGGCCACCTCGGGGGATGCGATCGTCAATTCCTACGTGCGCCAGTACCTGCAGCCCGCCTTTGTGACCAAGCTGGCCCAGACCATCGGGGCCAACGAGCGGCTGACCGATCAACTGCCGGTGTACCTCAAGCGGATCTCCTTTGTGCCCTCCGGGCCACTCCCCTTTGCCGACCGGGAGCTGGACGTGCTCACCCAGGGGCGCGGCCCCTACCCGCCGCTGCTGCACCCGGCCCTGCGGGACCTGGACCAGGGGGGCAGCCTGGCCCACTACCCCGACCTGCCCGGCCCTGGCGACTACGAGCTGGCCTCCCAGGAGGCCACCCAGGTAAGCGTGGAGTTTTACGTCAAGGTGCCCCCCGGCTACCAACCCAGCATCGACGATGTGTTTGAGCGGCTGAGCAGCCAGGATGGTCGCCGCATCGACTTCAGCCTCAGCAGCACCGGCATTGGCGGCTCCCTCTCCCACGTGATCAAGGTGATCAATCGGGCGCTGCTCCAGGATATTCCCTGCCTGGGTGAGTTTTTCCCCATCGCCCACGATGTCACCTCGACCCAGGCGATCATCCGCGACAACGTGGCCTCGCCGGTGTGGGCCCACAGCCTGGTCAAGCTCTGCCGCCGCCAGCTGCTGGGGGAAACCCTCAACGCCTGCCAGGACGATCAGTTCAGCAACTACGCTGACTTTTCCTTTGCCGACCCCATCGGCCACGGCGATTTCTGCGGGTTTGACTTTTTGCTGTCCCAGGCCCAGGCGTCGCTCCAGGCCCGCCTGCAGGCGATTCGGAACGCTGGGGTGCAGCCCAGCACCTACATTCGCCAGCTATGCCATCGGGTGGAGCGCTCCCAGGCGATGCAGGACGCCTGGACCTGCCTGCGGGGCTACCCCTTCTCCTCCCTGGCAATGATCGGCCTGATTCAGCAGACCCTGATGCCGACCCAAGCAGAAGCCGCCCTGGGCAAGAGCGACCCCTACATCTACTTTGACGCCTGCCTGTCAATCACCGAGGCGCTGCTGGACGAGGGGGTCTACCGCCCCGCCCGGGCCTATCTGCGTCGGTTGGAGGGGCTGGATCCTTTTGTGGCCCAGGGACTGGAGACCTCGCGACCCAGCGGTGAGCCCTTCGAGGTGTTTTCGGGGGCGCTCGTGATTCGCTACCTGCTCTGCCTGGCCCACTACTACTACCTCTACGACACCCGCGATCGCGAACCGGAGTACCTGCCCCCCGGCTGCCAGGCCGACGTCAACCGCGACATCCTGGTGCAGCGGGCCTGGGAAACCCTCGACCAGGCCCAGCGCCACGTCAGTCTGCGCCTGCGCAAGTACGTGGTGCTCAACGAAGTCTCCCAGGGCACCTTTCACCCCCACTACCTGCTGCTCAGCCGGATCGCTTTTCTGCGCACCAAGCTGATGTTGTTTTTCCCCCGCCGGGTGCCCCGGGACGAGGACTACCTGCCCACCGAAAGCTTTGTGGGCCGCCAGCGCACGGCAGCGTCGATCCACTGGGGGCGGCTGTTTCTGGCCGAAAAGGCGCGCCTCTACGCCGCCGCTGACGGCGACAGCGAGATCTATGCCTGCCACGCCGCCATCCAGGCGTGGATCTACCTGATAGCGGCCTACGCGGGGACCAGCGATCTGAACCTGGCGGCTTTGAACAACGGCGATCGCCCCCGCCAGCTCGACCCCAAGCAGTGCCTGGCCTGGGCCCGGCGGCTGCGCAACCACGCCCTGATCACCTACGCCGAAACCGGCCGCCAGTGCTACTACCAGATCAAAGAAAAGAGCGGCCTGCGGCGCGACAACCTGGACAGCTTCGGCCCCTACTGCATCGAGAAAATTCCCCCCATCTTTGAGACCCGCGACCCACCCGAGGCCGCCCTCAAACAGGCTGAAGAGCGGCCCCATGTCCCAACCGCCCGCCCTGGCCCGACCACAACCGAGCTGCTGGTGCTGGACATGTCGCTGCTGGCGGTTAACCCCAAGGACCTGCCCAGGGTGTCGCCCCACCACCCCACCCGCAACATCTACCTGTTTGGTACCAATGCCTGCTACCTGTTCTTTATTCGCGGGCTGCTGATGGCCTGCACCAACGTGGCCCAGGAGTTTGACGACGAGGAGGCCCCCGCCACCCAGATCGACTGGGACGCGAAGCTGCGGCTGGCCACCCGCCTGCTGCACACCGCCTGGGCCACCGCCGAGGAGGGCGGCACCGTGGAAAAGGACGTGCAGGACGGCCAGCGGATCTTTCGCATTGCCCGGTCCTTCAACCGCGACGGCCAGACCAGCACCTTTTCGTCGCCGGAAATCGACTCCATTCGCGATCTCTACCCCCGGCGCATCGCCGAGATCTCAGACCTGGGCAAAATCTTTGCGATCGCCTGTATGGTGCTGCGACTGGCCCTGGTCCCCGAGGGCGATCGCGCTGCCCTGGAGGCCGACATTGACGCCCTGCTGGCCAGCCTCTACAACGCCGAGAGTCTGCAAAACTGCCGCACCCACCGGGCCCTGCTCAGCCGCCAAAAACGCTATAACGGCCACCTGGAGAGCTACCTGAGCTACGCCACCGACTGCCTCCAGCGCCATCGGGCGGAGGCTACCGCCCCGGCCCAGCCCAGCCAGCTTCGGCAGCGGCGGGATCGGCTGATGGGCGAACTGTTTGCCGGGCTGAGCCCGACCTAGCTCCCTGCAGCCTCGAAGGTTGTCTGGAAAACAGCGCCCAGCGGCAAGCTGTGAAACACTGATATTGGCATTGCAGGCCTGAGTAGATGGATAACGTTCGACAACAGGAATCGAAATTAGTAGAGGGTTAGGAGGTCAGCCATGAACCCCCGCAAGATCGGTCTAGCGATGGGCCAGGGTGCCCAGGTAGTCGTCAATCTGATGGCTGTGGTGATGGTCTTGAGCGGCATCTACATGATTTTCACAGGGGATGAGGACGAATCCCTGCTGGGGGCCGCGAATACGTTGCTTGGGGCCACCCTGTTCACGCTCCCTGAGCCAACGGAGGCGGAGAACTCCTCTGAAGACGCCACAGAACCAGATGAAAATCAGTGATCTCAGGGCATAAAATAGGCCTGCCGTTAATCTCAGCGACACCTTGCCCATCCAAACCAACAAGCTGGGGCCGTAGCCGTTGGCTCCTGTGCCATCAGCGGTGAGGTGATACCGCCCCTGGCAATGATCACATCGGATCACAACACAACATTTTTTAATATTGTGTTACATTAGGCCAGGCCACCCGTGGTCAAGCCTGTGTCAATCGCAAAGGAGAACTACCGATGCATCCCCAATCCCCCATGACCCTGGAACGGCGGAAGGTCGATATCCTCCAACTGTTCTTTTTCCTGCTGGGTGCTCCGCACATCTCGGGGGCACTGCGTTCCGCCGAGCGGCGACGCCAGCCAAAAGCGCCCATCATGCAGTATGTGTCGGTGGCTCTACTGGCCATGGCGATCGCCAGCGCCGCTGAAATGCTCCTGCTGTAGAGGTACAAGGTTGGAGGTTCACGGTGTACGGATTACGACCGGCCTTGAACCGTACACCGTGAACCCTGAACCTCCACTAACCGCTCACCTTTGGCTTAGCAGACCACTACCCTTCCTGCTGCATCTCGCGGTAGGCCGCGTAGACCCCCTGCACCGTGTACCAGTTCAAAAACACTCGGGCCAGCTCCAGGGCCACCTGGGGTTTGCCCTGGTCAATTAGCCAGCGCAGCAGGGGGGCCATGGTTTTCTCGTTCAGTCTACCGCCTGCCGTCAGCACGCCCCACAGAATCCGGTGTAGCCAAGTCATTTGAATCATCATCTTGACTTCGCGGGTGGGGTGCTTCTGGTAAAACAGCGCCCCCATGCGGCCCCGCTGAATCTCCTGATCGATCATTTTGGGAATTTGATCGAGGGCGAAGGGGGCGTGGTAGTGGTAACCCAGGGCCTCGGGTACCTTGACCATAGAGACCCCCAGATTTTTGAGCCGCACCCCCAACTCCAGATCTTCCCAGCCGTAGAGGCGAAAGTCGGGGTCAAACAGGCCAGCGGTGAGCAGCCAGTGGCGCGCGATCGCCACGTTGGCCGTGTCAAAAAAGGCGTTTGAGAAGTCGGTGACCTTGGCCGGTTCGGTGGTGGGCTGCTCAAAGTTGCAGGTGTTGACCAGGCGACCGGCGCTAAAGGCGCGATCGTCCCCCAGGCGCTGGTAGGCGTCAGCCAGGGTCTGGGCATGGGCCTGCAGCGCCCCCGGCACCAAAATCACGTCGCTGTCGATGAAGGCGATGGTGTCGCCCCGAGCCACCTCCACCCCGTAGTTGCGGGCTGCCCCGGCGCCGCCGTGGTTGCGCTCGTACAGCCGCACGTGGGGAAACTCGGCGGCGTTTTGCCTGAGCCAGTCCTGGGTGCCGTCGGTGGAGCCGTCGTCTACCACCACCAGTTCCAGGTCGGTAATCAGCGCCGGATCGTAGACCTGCTGCTCCAGGGCGCGGAGGCATTTTTCCAGAATTGGCTGACGGTTGTAGGTGGGGGTAACAACACTGATAAACACGGTGGGCCTTCCAAGTAGCGCTACAGCCATTGCCAGGGCGGTTAGGACATTTCGAATCCTCCTGGAGCGATGGCTGTGCGCCGTTGCGCCGCCCCAGTTCTGGCCAGTGGTAGGAATGGCCAGCAATATACCATCCTAGCGCCTTCCCCAGGGCCAAAAATGGCGGACTGTGCCGGGTTGCTGCACCGCCCCTGGAAATCCGTGGCATAATTCAGTATGTATGAACTTTAGTTCAAGCGTATTTTTGCGGTTTTCTTTTGCCAACGACAGGGTTTAGACAGGGCGCACGGCAACGGCATATGGTGAGCGATCGCGGGCAGACAACCTACAGCTTCAGTCGTCGCCTGGGAGTCCTGGGACTGATGCTGCTGGGCGGCCTCTGGGGCTGCTCTGGTCCTGGCCAGACCCCCGGCCCCCGCAATGTGACCTTGGCTCAGAAGTGGGCGCTGCAGCCGGGCGATCGCCTGGCCGGGTACCAGGTCCAGAGCGGCCTGGGCGATATTACCCTCGATCTCCAGGGCAAGCGCGTGTTTATGCCCTTCGACGGTCAGGTGCAGCCCGCCGAGGGCAAGGTCGATGTGTGCGTTATTCTCTCAAGCCCCGATGTGCCCGCCTACCTGTTTCGCATCTGTGGGCTGCGCCAGGCCAAGCTGGGCGACCTCACCCAGGGAGACCCGATCGGCAGCGGCAATAGCGTCGCCTTTGCCACCCTGCGCCGCCAGGCCGACGGCACCTGGGCGATGGTCGAACCGGCCAAGGAAATGATCGCCCAGTTTTTGACTCAGCCTTAATTACCCAGCATCAATTACCCAGCATCACTCCGGAGCAGGGATGCCAAGTTCACCCTCGTTTCCCGGTGCGCCAGTGGGGGTATCTAGATCGATCAGACCCGGCACCGGGTCGTCGTCGGGGGCTTCGTCGCCCAGATCGCGCAGAATGGGGGGCGCTGGTTCGGGTGCTTCCAGGAAGATGGCCGACAGGACGGCCTGCAGGGTGGGGGCCATGGCAATGCGGTTGCGGTAGACCATGATCACCCGGGTCAGGGTGGGCAGCTGGTTTTGCTCGGCCACCAGGTACAGCGGTTCGACGTAGAGCAGCGATTGCTCGATGGGAATCACCAGTAGGTTGCCCTGCTGCGCCCGCGACCCCTGGGTATCCCAGAGGGAAATGCGCTGGGAGATCTCAGGGTCCTGGTTGATGCGGGCCTCGATCTGCTCGGGGCCGAAGACCAGCTCCTGCTTGGGGAAGCGGTAGAGCAGCCGCAGCCCGTAGCGATCGCCGTCGGACCTGGCCGCCAGCCAGGCAATCAGGTTGTTGCGCTGGAGCGGAGTAAACAACCGCAGCAGCACAAACTCCTCAACCTCCTCCTCGGGCAGCCGCATGATCAGGTAGTAGGGTTCGACCCGCTGGGTTTCGCTGGCGTAGATTTCGCTGGGGGCGCGCCACTGGTCCTCCCGGTTGTAGAACACCTGGGGGTCGGTCATGTGGTAGGTCATCAGCGAGTCGGCCTGCACCGAAAAGATGTCCTGGGGATAGCGAATGTGGGCGAGCAGGTTGGCGGGCATTGCCTCCAGCGGCTCAAACATGTTGGGCAACAGCCGAGCCCAGGTTTGGATGATGGGGTCTTCGGGTTCGGCGACAAAAAAGCTCACCGACCCGTTGAAGGCATCGACCACCACCTTGACCGAGTTGCGAATGTAGTTGAAGTCATTTTCGCCGGGGTCGGAGTAGGGGTAGCGACCGCTGACGGTGTAGGCGTCGATAATCCAGTACAGGTAGTTTTCGCCGGTCTGGGAATTGAAGTTTTCGGCAATGAAGTTGGGGTCGCGATCGCGAAACGCATCGAAGTCAACGCTGGCGGGGGCGCGGCTGCCGTGGCGGGGGCCGGTGCCCCACTGGCTGGAGATATCGCCAATGTCGACCGTGACCAGGTAGGGGTCGGTGTCGAAGCGCAAAAAGGGCGCGATCGCCCGCACTCGCTCGGCAATGTTGCGGCGGTAGAGCAGTCGCGTATCGGTGGTGAAGTCTTCGGTGAAAAGCATCCGCCAGTCGAGCAGGTGGCGGGCATACAGCAGCCGTCGCCAGAGGTTGTTCAGCGGAATGCCCGCCCGGCCCAGGTAAGCGGTGTAGATATTCTCGTTGCCGCTGGGGAAGTCCAGCTCCAGCACCTGGGTATTGGTCATGATATAGGTGTCGGTCAGCTCGCCAAAGTACAGGCGCGGGTCACCGATGGGAATGCTCTGGCGAATCTCTTCACTGCTGGGAATATTTTCGATGCCGCGCACAAAGTAGGTGGGCAAGCCGTCGGGGCCGGCGGTATTCACCGGGCTCATGGTGAAGCCAAAGCCGTGGGTGTAGACCAGGTGCTCGTTGACCCAGGTTTTGGCAATGTCGGGCACCTGCTCGTAGTTCAGCTCCCGGGCCGAAATCATCACCTGGCGACGCTCCGATCGCCGCTGCTGGTTCAAAATGCTGTAGCGGTCAAAGTCGGCATCTTTAAACTCGTAGTACAGCCGAATCTGCTGGAGCTGTCGGTTGCTCTCCAGCAGTGGGCGCGTGTCCCACAGGCGAATGTTCTCCAGGGTGAGGTCGTTTTCTTCTAAATCTTCAGCGGTCAGGTCGCCGCTGGGGTCAAAGGGTTCTGACTGAATCGCCTCCAGGTCAAAGGCCAAACGGGTGAGGGCAATGGAGTTGGTGATATAGGGGCGCTCCCGCTGCAGCTCGTTGGGCTGCACCACCAGCCGCTGCACCACCATGGGGGCCAGCACCAGCCCCAGCAGCGTCAGCACCAGGTAGCCGCACACCCCTTTGACCAGCAGGCTGGTGCGGCCAAACCCCACCCACCAGCCCAGGGGCTCACCCTGCGCCCTGGCCCGCGCCGTTTTTCGCATTGGGTTGATGTAGCCCGGTGCCCGCAGCCGTCCCCGCAGCAAAAACACCAGGCCCAGCCCCAGGGTGAGAATGGCCAGCATCCAGTTGGCGGGCAGCAGCACGTGAACGTGGGTGTAGCCCGCCCCGTACACTACCCCCTCGCGGGAGTAGAGGACTTCGTAGCGGCCTAGCCAGTGGCTAAAGCTGGTGGCCAAAAACAGCAGCCCGGCCAGGGTATAGAGGTGCTGCTGCTGCGGTGTCGAAAAGCCGAAGAATCGTCCCTGGCTGAGAGTGTTGGGGGTCAGGAGGTAAACCAGGTAAACACTGACCAGGGTAAAGAACAGGGTGCCGACCACCCAAAACTCAACCAGGTGCAGCACCGGCAGCGTAAAGATATAGAAGGCGATGTCGCGGTTGAAGATGGGTTCAACCTGGTTGTAGGGGACCGGGTTGAGGGCCAGCAGCACCGAGGGCCACTGGTTTGCTAACACCAGCCCATAGCCCAGGCTCATCAGGGCCGCCGCCAGCCGCCCCAGCTGCCGGGGGTAGATCAAAAACGCCACGGTGCTGATGCCCAGGGCCACAATCAGCCAGGGCTGGGTGATAAATATTTGGCCAATCACCGAAAACAGCTTCAGCTTGGGCCACAGGGGCAGGGGGGGGCTGGTGTCGTAGAGGGTGGTGGTCTGTCGCCAAAACTCTGCGGCAATCTGGCCCTGGTAAATGAGCTGCACCCCGACTAAAAAGCTCAGGGTCGCGCCCAGCAGCAGCAGACCGCTCAGCCCCAGGCTGTGGACTCGGGCGCTGCGATCGCTCGGGATATCCAGGGGCTTGGCGCGATCGGCCAGGCTCAGGTTGCCCCAGGTAAATAGCAGGGTCGCAAAGATGGGAATCAGACCGAGCCCTAGCTGCGAGCCCAGCCGCACCCAGAACACCTCTAAATAGTTGACCTCCGCGAACCACAGACGCTCGGCCTGGAGGTTGATCACCGCATCGAAAAAGAGCAGGGTGAACAGCCCCAGCCCCAGGCCCAACCACCCCCACCGGGGCAGCCCCCACTGAGGCAAACCCCACTGAGACAAACTCTTTGCGATCGCCTTGTTGACCATGGGCCCTACGGCTAGACAGCTACCCCAGCAATGCCTAGATTGTAGCGCCGCAGCGCTGAGCCATTGGCTTATGAATTAGTTCTGCTGTTGGTAGATGGGGGTTCGCTAAGGTATCAGGTGCAAGGTTTCAGGTGTAGGGTTCGACTTGAACTGCAGACCTGGTACCTTATACCCTTTCACCCAATCTACGGGAACTGAAACCTGAAACCCAGTCCCTGAAACCCCAATACCCTATAAGTCAGCCAACTGTTCCTGAAACCTGAAACCCAGCCCCTGAAACCCCCAGCACAGGTTGCCCTATTTCTGACAACCCGTACTAGTGATACTGGAGAGTTGCCGGGGGCTGGGCTGGGTTTACCGGGGCGCGGTGCCAGCGGGCCAGCAGGCGGTAGACCGAGGGAATGTAGTAGAGGGCCAGCAGGGTGGCCCCGCCGAGGCCGCCTGCGATCGCGATCGCCAGGGGCGGCCAAAACCCGGTGGGGTCCAGCAGCAGCGGCACAAAGCCAACAATGGTGGTCACCGTGGTGGCGATCACGTGGCGGGTGGCGTGGAACACCACCGCTTCCACCGCCTGGGGATCCCCGCGACGGGCCTCGGGGTCTTCCCGCAGCGCCGCCAGCACCACAATCGAGTCGTTGATGGCCAGACCAATCAGCCCCAGGGTGCCGAGAATGGCGGTGAAGCCAAAAATCGAGCCAAACAGCTTTAGCGCCAGGGCGGCGAGGCCCACCGAGAGCACCGCCACGGTGCCGATCAGCGCCGCCAGCCCGAAGGAATTGAACGACAGCACCAGGGTCGCCGTCATCAGAATCGCCAGCACCCCGACCGTAGACAGCAGGTTGCCGACGGCGGTGCCGCGGGCGTCGGCCTCGCCGCCGTACTCGATGCGGTAGCCGGGGGGCAGCTCAAACCCCTGGGCCTGGAGCTGCTGCCGAAAGTCGGCCAGCACGGTGCTGGGCAGCGCCCCGGCGGTGATAAAGCCCTGCACGGTGTTGATCCGCTGGCCGTTGCGGCGGCTGATGCTGGCGGTGTCGGGCACCAGGTCCAGGGAGGCGATCGCATCCAGGGGCAGGTTGCCCTCGGCGGTGACGATATCTAGGGCCGCGATCGCCCCCAGGTCCCCCTGCTGGCTCCCCGGCACCCGCACCCGCACCGGGATGTCGCGGCTGCCGTCCAGCACTGAACCACCCAGGCGGCCATCGAGGGCGGCATTGAGCTGGCTGGCGATCGCCTGGTTGTCGAGCCCGAGACGGCGGCCCTGGGCTTCATCCACCGTCAGCGCTAGCTTCGGTAGCGCCTCGGTCAGGGTGGCGCGGGTGTGTACCACGTCGGGAACCTGGGCCAGCTCGGCGCGGAGGCGATCGCCCACCGTCCGCAGACCCGCCAGGTCTGACCCGTAGACCCGCAGCTCGATCGGCGCGTCGAAGGGTGGCCCCTGCTCCAGCTGCTTCACCAGTACCTGGGCCTGGGGAAAGGCGGCATCCATCTCCCGCTGCAGGGTTTGAATGGTCTGACGGATGCGATCGGTGCCCGCCAGCTGCACGATGCCCTGGGCGTAGTTCTGGGCGTTGCGGCGGTTGTCGAGCACGTTGTAGAAAAAGGGCGGCGCGCTGCGGCCCATAAACCAGTGAATATCCTCAACCTCGGGGTGGGTCAGCGCCAGGGCTCGGGCCTGACGGATCTGCGTCTGGGTGGCGCTCAGCGAGGCCTGGGTAGGCAGCTCAAACTCGATCTGAAACTGGTTACGGTTGGTGGGCGGAAAAAATTGCTGGGGCAGGGTGGCAAATACCGCAAAGCCCATCACCGGCAGCACCAGCGCCAGGCCGACCCCCAGCCAGGGGCGGCGAAACACCGTCCGCAGCGTCCAGCGGTAGCCACTGGCCAGGGCGGCGTTGGCAAGGCCGTGCTGTAGCCACTCCCAGCGCTGGGGCAGCGGGTTCCAGTGGTGCAGACGCCCCGCCAGCGCCACAATTACCGTCAGCGACAGGGCCAGGGAACTCAGCAGCGCCAGAATCACCGTCAGCCCAATGGTGCCAATGAACTCCCCCACCCCCCCCGGCGATGAGGCAATAGGGACAAAGGCCAGCACCGTGGTCAGCGTGCTGGCCAGCAGCGGCACTAGCAGGTGACGCACTGTCTGGGCCACGGCCGCTGCGGGCGGCAGCCCCTGGCGCAGCCGTCCCTGCACCTCGTCCACGGCAATGATGGCGTTGTCGATTAGCAGCCCCAGGGCAATGATGATGCCCGTCACCGACATCTGGTGCAGGGGGACGCCGAGCCCCGCCATGGTGCCGAACACCATCAGTGTGGTCAGGGGCAGGGCCAGCCCCACCAGCAGGGCCGATTTCCAGCCCAGCATCAGCAGCGAAACGCCAATCACCAGGGCCGACCCGGTGATCAAATTGTTGATCACGCCGTTGAGCCGCTGCTGCACGTACTGGCTCTGGTCCAGCACAACCTCCAGATCCAGCCCCTCCGGCAGGTCGCGGCGAACGTCATCGAGCACCCGCCGCGCCTGCACCGCCCACCGATCTACCCGCTGGGCCGACTCCACCTTGGCCGCCAGGGCGATCGCCCCGTGGCCATTCACCAGGGCCAGATCCGTTGGCGGATCCTGCACCGCCCTGGTCACGGTGGCGATGTCCCCCAGCCGCGCCACCTGACCGTTGCCCCCCGCCGCGATCGGAATGGCCCGAATCTGCTCCAGGGAGCTGAGGCTGCTGTTGACCTCCAGCAAAAACTCAGAACTGTCGCTGCGAAACTGCCCAGCCGACACCTTGGCATCGCTGGCGGCAATCTGCTGGGACAGCCCCTGGGCCGTCAGCCCCAGCCGCGACAGCTCCGTGGCGGCAATATCCACCCGAATCTCCTCGTCTGGTTCGCCAAAGATATCCACCGTCTCGGTGCCGGGGATGGCCCGCAGGCGATCCTCCAGGGCCGACGCCAGCCGTCCGAGAATCGCGTAGTTGGGGGCATCATCCCGGGTCCAGGTCAGGCCCACGATCAGGGCGCTGGCCTTGGTGGAACTGTCGGCATACTCGGGTACCGAGGCAGCGGCGGGCAGGTCGGGCACGGCGTCATCGACCTTGCTGCGCACCTTGGCCCACACTGGGTCCACGTCGGGAATGGTTTCCTTCAGCTCGACGGTAATGACTGAAATACCGCTGCCCGAGGTCGATCGCAGCGACGCAATCTCCTCCAGCTCAAACAGCCGATCCTCAATCTTTTCGGTCACCAGGGTCTCCACCCGCTCCGGGGTGGCCCCCGGCAAAAAGGTGGTGACCCGCGCGAAGCGCTGCACAATCTCCGGGTCCTCCAGCCGGGGCAGGGTGAGAAAGGCCGACAGTCCCCAGACGACGATCAGGAGTAGGGTGAGCAGGAGGAGTTGGCGGTTGCGGTAGAAGAGGTTCATGGGAGGGGTGGGTGGGTGGGTGAGTAGGCGGGTGGATGGGTTGGCAGGTAGGCGGGTGGGGGGTGGGGAGTGGGGAGTGGAGGGTAGGGGGTGGGCGAGATTTAACTGGTTTGGGAATCTATGCTGTTCAGACGCCTAGGGCACGGCGGGTTTGGCTGCCGACGATGCCATCGACGCTCAGGCGGCGGCTGGCCTGGAACTGGCGCACGGCGCGATCGGTGGCGGGGCCGAAGATGCCGTCGGCAACTACGGCGAACCCGGCTCGGGCGATCGCCTGTTGCACGGCCCGCACATCGTCACCTCGGGTGAAGGGGTTGGTTAGCCGCAGCACCCGAATGTGGGTCGGGGTGCCCTGGGCCGGGGGGGGTTGGGGAGCGGGGGAGGGAGCCGGAGGGGAGGCAGTCGGCTGATTTTGCAGCCTGGCCCAGGTTTGGGGCCCCACAATGCCATCGGCGACTAGCCCCCGGCTGGCCTGGAACTGGCGCACGGCGCGGTCGGTGGCGGGGCCAAAGATGCCGTCGGCGGTGACGGCGATGCCTGAGCGAGCGATCGCCTGCTGCAGGGTCCGCACGTCCTCGCCGGTGGTGAAGGGGTTGGTTAGCCGCAGCAC